>JBBQNT010000187.1:0-7607 GCA_038330215.1 Gemmatimonadales bacterium | reverse complement strand
CGCGTGCAGCAGTCGCTGAATGCACTCTGGCGCTACACCGGTGAACTCTTCGAGCACGATGCCATCGATGAGGCTGTTGCCGCGCACGACATACACCTCGATCACGCCGGATTGTTCACGCGTTGGGATAGCATGGTGCGTGATGTCCTGCAGCGCGCCACGCTCGATGTACCCGAAGGCGAAGTCATGGCCAGCGGTGGACGCCGCGGCCGACACACGGAGCACATCGGGCACCTGCTGTCCGTGATGCAGAGCGTCGCGCGCGCGCATCCTGGAGCGACCTGGTGACGCAGGCGGCGCTCACGCGCGAAGCCGTTTACGAAACGCTTGGCACCGTCATGGACCCTGAGGTGCCGGTGATCAGCGTCGTGGAGCTCGGCATCATTCGTGATGTTGCGATACAGGCGCAGCAGGTCACAGTCACCGTCACGCCCACGTATTCCGGATGTCCAGCCATGCACGAGATCGAGGCGGACATTCGCACGGCGCTGCTCGCGGCAGGCGCTGAACACGTCGAAGTGATTACCGCGTTTTCTCCCGCGTGGACCACGGACTGGATTGGTCCCGAGGCGCGCGAGAAGCTCCGAGCGTACGGCATCGCGCCGCCGGGACGCGCTGAACAGGGTGGCTTGGTCACGCTCACTCGCCGGCGGTCGCCCGTGTCGTGCCCGTTCTGCGGCTCGAGCGATACGCGGTTGCAAAGTGAGTTCGGATCGACGGCGTGCAAGGCGATTCACGTGTGCAACAGCTGCCGCCAGCCCTTCGACGAGTTCAAGGCGATCTGATCGCGAGCGGACGCCCGGCGCGAGCATCGCCCGCCGTCGTCCGGCCATCGCACCACGCGGTCACACCGGCGGAAAGGCGTACGTAGCACCCACGCCGGGTGGCAAATCGAGCGCCCAGCAGCCCGAGCAGGAAACCCGTCCACAGCACTAGCTTGCCGCCGTCGTCGCCGGCGTTCTCGCGGGCGGCGCGACTCCCTGCGCCCGGCAGTCGTCGGCGACTCCCTGCGCGCGGTCGTTCGCGATTGAGGTCGTGTCGGGCCACTCCGCGCTCCAAGCGCCGCCACAGCACCTCGGCGGCGACTTGGACAGCGCTTTCGCGCGCGACACTGGTCCGGCTCCGCCTCCCGAGCCCGGACTCTATCAACAGCGCAACGCGCCTCCGGCTGTCGAGTCATCACTACAGATGAGTGCGGCACGAATGCCACGCTTGTTGATAAATGCTACTGGGTTAGCAAACACGGAAATGCTAACCCGTTAAAAATCAAAGGGTTACGAAAGGCAAGGATTGGCATCTCAATTGCCCTGCTCGCCAGATGTAGGGAAGAGCGGATCGGCGCACGGAAGTGTGCGACGACGGGTGACGGCAAAAGGCGCCGCGCCGGTGCAGTCCGACATCCCTGCCCAGGTACGATCGGCCGGCCGCTCGCCGGCATCACCCCGCTGAAGGGAGCGAAGGATGAAGACAGGTGCGGTTTTCCGCCTCGTGGCACTGGCCGGCCTCGCGGCCTGCGCCGCTGATACGACGGCGCCGCTGGTGCAGGACGCAAGTGCAGTCGCGCCGCAGGTCGCAATGAACCTGAGTGTCGCCGCTGGCGGGTCGCTGGATTTCTCAGCCGATCTGGAAAACATCCGCGACGCCGTCCTGCCAGGCTTTGACGTGTCCACTACCGCTGACTCGCTTCGGGTCCAGCTGGCATCACTGAGCGATCAACTCTCGGCTGGTGATCGCACCGGTGCCGCCGAGACGCTGGCGAAGGCTCGAAGTGGCATGAGACCCGATGTCAGCAACGCAACCGATCTCGGCTATATCGAAATGGTGTTCGCGAACATCGACGTTGCTCTTGCCCGCAAGTGACCCGACCACACCCTCCACTAACACCGAAAGGACTCTTCACGTGATCCACACGTCTACTGCGCGCGCGCCGCGCCTCCGTTTTGCCACGCTCGCCGCCGCCACGACGATGACGGCACTGTTCGTCCCGAAGCTGGCCGCCGCCCAGGAAACTCCGCCGACGGGACTCATCTACGCGTGCTTCGTCTCCAACGGCAACAACCCGAGTAGCATTCTCTCGCTTCGTAATCTCACCGCTGGCACGCCCGCGACGCTCAAGTCGACTTGCACCGGCAACGAAAACGCAATCGTTTGGAACGCCACTGGCGTGAAGGGTGACAAGGGTGACACCGGCGCGCAGGGGCCGACGGGTGCCACCGGTGCCCAGGGTGCCCCGGGTGCCACGGGTGCCACGGGTGCCACGGGTGCCACGGGTGCAACGGGTGCAACGGGTACCACCGGCGCTCAGGGCGCCACCGGTCCGCAGGGGGAGATTGGCGCGACTGGTGCGACGGGCGCGGCCGGCGCGCAGGGTCCGCAGGGCGAGACCGGCGCGACTGGCGCGGTCGGCCCGCAGGGTCTTCAGGGCGAGACCGGTGCGACTGGCGCGGCCGGCCCGCAGGGTGCGCAGGGCGAGACCGGCGCGACTGGAGCGGTTGGCCCGCAGGGTCCGCAGGGCGAGACCGGGGCCAAGGGTGATCAGGGCCTGAAGGGTGATCAAGGCGAAAAGGGCGATCAGGGCATCCAAGGCGCCAAGGGCGATCAAGGCATCCAGGGTCCGACCGGCGCCACCGGCCCTCAGGGACCGCAGGGCGTGCAGGGCGCCTCCGGCATGTCGGGCTACGCGCGCGTCGAGAGCGTCGAGGCGGTGGTCAGCGTCGGCACCAGCCGCAACCTGACCGCGTCATGCCCGTCCGGAAAGCTCGCCATTGGCGGCGGATACGTGAACACTGATACCAAGGGCGTCAGCAACAGCGTCCTCGGTTCCTACCCCTCGTCCGACGGCAGCAACTGGACGGTCGTGATCCACGCGCCCAGCAACGGCACCAATTTCGCGGTGAAGGCCTACGCCGTCTGCGTCACCGTCGCGCAGTAAGCAACAGCGCGAGGCACACCGCTCGCGAGTCCGGTCCCGGACGCCGGACTCGCGACGGAAGCAGGACTACGACCGTTACGACGACACAGCCCGGCTCGCGCGATCCTGCGCGGGCCGGGCTGTCGTCGCTCGAGGTGTGCAGCGAACGCATCGGCCGCGCGCGTCGTGCAGCAAAGCCTTCAGCGGTGCGCTCGACACGTGCAATACCCGACACCTGGGTCAGTCGACCCGGCGGGCTGCGCGGTCGATCGCTTCCTGACGACGCAACGCCACGTTCCAGTCGACGCTCGGCGCAACCTCATGATCCGCGAGTTGCAAGCTCGCGAGGGCACGTTCAACCACCGGCGCGCCGAGTGCCTCCGGCAACGCACGTCCGAACGACAACTCGGCGCGCCGGCACAAACGCTCCTCTTTCGCCGCATCGCGGCCGGCGCGTCGCACGCCCATCGCGTTCACACGCGCATGCACACCTTCGTGCAGAATGGACGATGCCACCGGAGATGCGCTGATGTCGCGTCGGGCGAGGAACGTGAGCTCCGTGATGATCACGCGCTGATCCGGAAGGAACGCGCCTCGGCAGGCGAAGCGTTCAATGCGAATTGCATTGACATCGCGCGCAATGTGTCGCAGTCGCCACGGCTGATGCGCGGCGATCAGGTCAAGCGCTTCATCCAGTCGCTGCAGCACGTCACGCGTTCTGATATCCTGACGCGTGTTCAACAGCTCCACGCGCACGCCGTGGCGCGTGACCGTGTGCTGCACAACGGCATCGGGGTGTCCGTACGCCTCGTCCATTGCTCTCCTCAGGCGCGCAGCAGTTGCGCGATCGACGCCGAGATCTCGTCGACGTTGGGCAGCACCGCGTCAAGCAGCACCGGATGATACGGCATGGGGATGTCGCGCGGTGCGATGCGCTGCACCGGCGCGTCGAGGTGCCAGAAGCTCTCCTGCGCCACCGTGGCCGCAATCTCTGCGCCGAAACCCGCGGTGAGATTGTCCTCGTGCACGATCATGCAGCGTCCGGTCTTCTTCACGGAGTCGAGCACGGCAGCGCGGTCCCACGGCGCGATGGTGCGCAGATCAAGCAATTCCACCGTGTCGCCAAACTGTGCGCTTGCTTCGACGCAGCGATGCACCATCGCGCCCCATGAAATGAGCGTGAGATCAGTGCCCTCGCGCACCACGCGCGCGCGACCCAGCGGAAGCACATAGTCGTCGCCCGGATACCGCGCGCTGCCATCGCCCGTCATGAGCAGGGAACGATGCTCGAAGTAGATGGTGGGATTCGGGCTGCGCATCGCGGCGCGCAGCAGGCCCACAGCGTCTGCCGCGTTGGACGGCATCACCACCTGCCAGCCGTACGCATGCGCAAAGCGCACCTCGTCGCTCAGGCTATGCCACGGGTCGCCGACATCCTTGCCGAATCCGCCCGGCATGCGCACCACCATCGGCGCGGCAAAGCGGTTGGCGGTGCGCCAGCGCATCGTCCCGGTGTTGTTGAGTTGCTCCGTCGCAGGGTCCGCGTACTTCCGGAACTGAATCTCCGCGACCGGCATGAGCCCGGCGATTGCCATGCCCGATGCCCGCCCGATGATTCCCTCTTCCGACAAGCTCGTATCGAACACACGCTCGGTGCCGAACTGCTTCTGCAGCCCTTCAGTGACGAGATGCACACCACCCTTGCGTCCGACATCCTCACCGAACACGAGCAGCTTCGGGTTCGCCTCGAGCTCATGTCGAAGCGTGCGACGGATCGCCTCGGCCACACGCAACAGATCGCCTCCCTGCGCGGGCTGGTCGCTACCGCCGAGGCGTGCGCGCTCGTCGCGCGAGAGGCCACCCATGGCTTCGTGCGACTCGGTGCTGTCGTCGGCATACACGAACTGCGCAATGCGCGCCGGATCGGGGAGTGCGCGTGCGCGAGCCGCCGCCAGCGCCGCCTGCACATCGTGCGTGACCTCGTCTTCGAGCTCGCCCCATTCCTGCGCCGACATGAACGCCGGCACGAGGTACTCGCGCAGCTTGGGCAGTGGATCGCGGGCTGTGTCGGCAGCGATCTCGTCGGGCGTTCGATAGCCCTTCTGGTTGTCTGGCCCGGAATGGCTCGAGAGGCGGGGCACCGTGAGTCTCACCAAAGCCGGACCGTGACCAGCGCGCACATGTGCGACGCCTTCCGCGAGCAGGGTAGCCGTCTCGTGCGGATCCGTGCCGTCACCATCACGCAGCAACAGGTTGCCGAACGACGCCAGGTTGCGCGCGATGTTTGCGCCGGGCGTCTGCATGTCACCGGACACGGAGATGCCGAGATTATTGTCTTCGATGTAGAACAACATCGGCAGTTTGAGCGTGGTCGCAATCGTGAGCGCCGACCAGAAGCCGCTGGTGGCCACCGATGCGTCGCCGCCCAGCGCCACGGCAATCGCCCCGTCCCACGTCGCATCACCGAGCACGTCGCGGTGGTACTGCGTGGATTGCGCCCAGCCAACGGCCGGCGTGTACTGCGATCCCACATCGCCGGACATCGGCAGCACGACCGGTCCGTTGCGGTTGGGCAGGTTGCACACCACGCCGATGTCGCGGCCGTCGCTGAAGCCGCCCGAGCGGCCGAGCGGGCTGCCGAACGCGTCGTCGAGCGGCAGGCCGAGGGAGAGCAGAAACGGGCGCGACCGATAGTACGCGCCGGCGGCGTCGTGCCGATGGTTCACCAGTGAGCCGAGGATGATCTGGGCCACGTCATGGCCGCGCGCCGAGAACTGGTAAAGCACGACGTGTTCCTTCGGCACCTTCGCGCGATCGCGATTTGTGGCCTCTTCGACATCGTCGAGCTGGCGCGAGGCCAGCGTATGACGCGCGACGGACCGCCAATCGATGTCGGCGATCGGGGTGCGGGCAGCGGGCGCGCTGGAGCGTGAGGGACGTCGCGTGCGGAGTGTATCGGCCATGGGCAGCGGTTCGATGGACGGCAGCCCGGGCGCGTATCGCGCGCCATGCGGGCAGACAGTGAAGGAGGCGTGGCGCCGTGGCACCTCGTATCTTGATAAGATGACCTACCAGTTCATCATCGCGGGAGTGGCGGACGGCGTCCTGTCCATCACGCTGAACCGTCCGGACGTGCTCAACAGCTTCACCCGCGCCATGGCGCGCGAGGTGCAGGACGCGCTGCAAGCCGCCGCTGACACCCCGGAAATCCGGGCTGTGCTGCTCACCGGGGCCGGTCGAGGCTTCTGTGCCGGTCAGGATCTCTCCGAGGTGTTGCCGGAGGGTGACGGCCCCATGCCCGATATCAGCGAGATCGTGCGGGATTCGTACAATCCCATCATTCGCGCGATTCGCGCACTCGAGAAGCCGGTGATCTGCGCGGTGAATGGCGTCGCGGCGGGCGCGGGCGCGAATCTCGCGTTCGCCTGCGACCTGACGATCGCCGCAGAAGAGGCGGTCTTCGTGGAAAGTTTTGCGAAGATCGGCCTGATCCCCGATACGAGTGGCACGTTCTTCGTGCCGCGTCTGGTCGGCATGCAGCGCGCCACGGGCATGTTTTTCCTCGGCGACAAGATGCCCGCCGCCAAGGCGAAGGAATGGGGATTGATCTGGGACGTTGTGCCGCTTGCCGCACTCGAGGCCAAGGCGCGCGCACTTGCCGTTTCGCTTGCCACGCAGGCCACGCGTGGCTTCGGACTCACCAAGCGCGCGATGAACGCCTCGTTCGCCAACTCGCTGGACGCGCAGCTCGAGGTCGAAGCTGACTGCATGCAGCTCGCCGGGCGAACCAACGACTACGCGGAAGGCGTGCGCTCCTTCCTCGAGAAGCGGAAGCCAACGTACACGGGCACATGAGCGTGCGCCTTGGAGCGGAGTCACGCATCGGCGTGGTTGGTGCGGGCGCGATGGGCGCGGGCATAGCCCAGGTTGCCGCGGCCGCAGGACATGAGGTGCTGCTGGCCGACGCGCTGCCGGCGTCGATCACACGCGCTCGGGCAGCGCACGCGAAGGCCATGGCGCGCGATGTCGAGAAGGGACGTCGTTCGCAGGCTGAGGCGGACGAGGTGATGGCGCGCATCACGTACGTTGAGGGCGCAGACCGCACGCATCTCGCCGCGTTCGAGCGCTGCGGCTTCGTGATAGAAGCGGTGGTGGAAGATCTCGCCGTAAAACGTGCACTGTTCGCGACTCTTGAAGGGATTATCGGTGCCGACGCGGTGTTGGCCTCGAACACCTCATCGCTCTCGGTCACCGCGCTTGCTGGTGCTTGCGAACATTCCGAGCGGGTGATCGGAGTGCACTTCTTCAATCCTGCACCAGTCATGCCACTGGTGGAGATCGTACCGGCGCTCACGACCGATCCGGCGCTCGGTGACCGGGTGCAGGCGCTGGTTGACACGTGGGGCAAGACGACCGTGCGCGCGACCGACACGCCGGGCTTCATCGTGAATCGCATTGCGCGACCGTTTTATGGCGAGTCGCTTCGCATCCACGAGGAGGGCATCGCCGACTATGCCACCATCGACTGGGCCATGCGCGAGATCGGCGGGTTTCGCATGGGACCGTTCGAGCTGATGGACTTCATCGGCAACGATGTGAACTACGCGGTCACCTGTTCTGTTTTCGAGGCGATGTCCTACGATCCCCGCTACAAGCCGGCGCTGCAGCAGCGGCGGCTGGTGGAAGCGGGTTGGCT
>JBBQNT010000186.1:0-7693 GCA_038330215.1 Gemmatimonadales bacterium | reverse complement strand
CGACGACGTACTTTCGCGGCCACGCAGTCTGCTCGTGTTTGGCGCGCTCGAGATGCTACCGGACCAGGTGATGAGCCAGGTGCATCCGCTCACGATCAAGGCGCTGCGCGAGATCGGCGTGCCATTCGATGAACTGGTCATTGACGGACTCGAGCACAACATCAACGAGGAGGTGATCGATCGGGCGGTGGCGTTCTACCAGGCCGTGCCGGGGTCCGGCGTGGCGATGGACGATCGGGGTTAGCTGCAGCAGCCCACCCCTGATGCCTGCACCCTGTGATCATTCCCGCAATCTCACCTCGTCGCTGGACGCCTCCGGATTCTCAAAGCCGAAACGTTCACCGGCTTTCCACGCCGTACGGTTGTTGCCCTCGTTCGGGATTCCACCAGCCTCCTTGAGCATGCGTGCGAGATGCATGCAGTTCCAGGTCATGATGGTGGTATTTCGCTGCGTGAAATCATTGTCGAAGCCGACACGTTCGCCGCCGTCTTTTTCATCACCATACGACGGTCCGGGGCCCGCCTCGCCAATCCATCCGCAATCGGCCTGGGGCGGTATGGTGTAGCCCAGATGGCTCAAGGCATATGCAATCGTCATCGCCGCGTGCTTGATGCCATCCTCGTTCCCGGTAATGACGCAGCCGCCGACCTTGCCGTAGTAGATGGACTGTCCCTTGTCGTTGAGCTCACCCGACATGGCGTACAGCCGCTCAATCAACACTCGGCAAATCGAGCTCTCTTCTCCCAGCCAGAGCGGCGTTCCCACCACCAGGATGTCAGCCGCTTTCACCTTGTTCCAGATCGCGGGCCACTCGTCCTTCTGCCATCCGTGCTCTGTCATGTCGGGCGAAACGCCCGGTGGAATGTCATGTGCGGCCATGTGCACAAACTCCACCGACACGCCGTTCTTTTTCATGATCGCCGCAGAAGCATTCATGAGCAATCGCGTGTGGCTCTCCTCCGCCTGTTTCTTGAGCGACGTATTGATGTACAGCGCGTTGAGTTGGGTAAAACCGCTCATGTTGTGCCTCTGCAAGGGAAGAGTCCGCAGTGCCGGACTAGGGAACGAACTTTGACAACCAACCCGGATATGACAGCGAGATCTCGGAAGTCAGCACCATGCGGTCGAGCGACGAAAGGAACTGGCTGACACCTCGAAGGAATGGCTCTCGCAGTGCCGCATCATCGGGAAACGCTTCCAGCGCCAGCGAGCACCAGCCCGCGTCGCCCACGCGAACGTCGGTCAGTTCGGCGTTGATACCCCGAGTGACCTGAACGCTTGCGTCGACCTCGCGGATGGTGCCGGCGGCATCGTCGATCAGCAGCGTGCGCAGCGCTCGTGTCTTGTGCACATCGACACTTCCTTTCGACTCCTCCGTCATCTGCATCTGCATCTGCATCGACTGAAGCGACGACGGGATGTGCGCATACGACCACTTGCACCAGCGCTCGACAAAACCGATGTGTCCGCCGCCGAACCGTTGCGCACCGAGCTCTTCGACACGTCCCTTGATCTGCAGCTCCCCTTCTCGCCACTTGACGCCCATGTCCATTGCGCCGGGGAGCACCAGATAGCGATCCGGCCGCCCGCCGAGCCGCCCCTTCCATTCAGGCGGCGGCAGTGTGCTCGTGGTTCCGATTGATGACCCTGACTCGAACCAGTGTCTGAGCGCCGGATGCGCAGACACGGGGCCTTCGAGAAACCATCTGACCTCACACGTTGCGATTGCAGTCGGCACGTTCGGCCTCTCACTCAGGAAGCAGCGTTTGCTCAATCTTGGCCGTCCAGTTCCCTGCCCAGGGTATCGCGAATGACAACGGTCACCTCGCGAAAGAGCGTCGGATCTTGCGGCATGATGAGATTACCCCTTCTGATACTCGCCGTTGGCGCAGCGAGAAACTATACGTTGATCAGGCGTCCGACAGGTAGCTGACGCATGGCCTGCACTCAAGAACGTCCGTCAGCGCTCGGCCGGGCGATGTAGAAGCTCGCGCTACCTGCGGCGGCGGCGCGCGACGGTGTCGCGTGTAACACTGCCGGGTTCGTTGGCGTCCGGGTCATTCGGGCGCATCTTGCTTGTCCGTCCGCGAGAGCGATCTTTCAGCGCTACTCTCAGAACCCGTCGGCTATCGGCACGGCAGCATTGCAGCTCGGCTGCCGTCCCGTCTGGCCGCGCTTATTGGTCGGGCTCAGGGCAGCAGGTGGTTGCGGCGGCGCGCGTGCCCGGACTGCCCTATCTTCCCCGCATGCCCACTATCATTGTCACCGGCGCGTCATCAGGCGTCGGCTTGTACGCCACCAAGTCCCTGCTTGACCGGGGCTGGTTTGTCGTCATGGCCTGCCGGAACCTCGCCAAGGCGGCACAGGCCGCTCAGTCGCTTGGTCTGCCGTCCGACCAGTACGTCGTGCTGGAGCTCGACCTCGGTGTGCAGGCCAGTGTACGCCGCTTCGTCACCGCGTTCCGCGCACTCGGTCGACCGCTGAACGCGCTACTCAACAACGCCGCCGTCTACCTGCCGCGACTGAAAGCCCCTCAGCGCTCTCCGGAAGGCTACGAAATCAGCGTGGCAACAAACCACTTCGGGCACTTTCTGCTCAGCCGCTTGTTGCTCGACGATCTTGAGAGCGCCGGCGGCGCCGCGCCCGGTGAGCTCGCGCGTTTGATCACGCTGGGCACTGTAACGGCGAACTCCGAGGAGTTTGGAGGCAAGGTACCGATTCCGGCACCGGCCGATCTGGGAGACCTGCAAGGGTTGCATGCCGGCTTCAAGGCGCCGGTCGCCATGATCGACGGCCGCCCGTTCAAACCCGGCAAGGCGTACAAGGACAGCAAACTGTGCAACATGATCATGAGCCGCGAATTGCACCGTCGCTATCACACCACCACCGGCATTGTCTTCAACACGCTGTATCCCGGCTGCGTGGCCGACACCGCGCTCTTTCGCGATACGCCAAAAGCGTTCCGTGTCATCTTCCCACGGTTCCAGAAATACATCACCAAGGGCTACGTGACGCAGGAGCTGGCTGGCGAGCGCGTGGCGCAGGTCGTGGCCGACGACGCGTTCGCCATGTCGGGCGTGCATTGGAGCTGGGGCAATCGGCAGCACGCCGGTCGGCAAGCGTTCTCACAACCGCTGTCGCCCAGAGCGAGTGATGCGGGACGTGCCAGTCGTTTGTGGACGCTGAGCGAGCAGCTGGTTGGGCTGACGCCGTCACCACCGCCGCCTTCACATGCCGATGACTGACCGGCGCGCCGCGAGGCCCTCAGATTGAGGTCTTGCGATTCCCGACCAGTCGCAACAAGCCATTGATGGCCACATGGAGGATGGCGTACACCACCATCGCGATCACGATGGGAAACACCAGCGTGTTGCCGGCTCCCGTCGCTGGACTATCCACGATGCCACGAAACGGTGCGTAAAACGGATCAGTGATGGTCGAGATGAATCGCACAAAGCCATTCCCGGGGTTAGCGGCAATGAGCGCCAGCACGAGACGCACGCCGAGCAACGTGTAGAGCATGTAGAACGCGTAGTCGAGAAACTGTGAGCCGCGGGCAGCGGTTCTCGCGTGCTCGATCTTTCGGTCCGTTTGCACTGTCTCGTCGATTGCTGATCGACGCATGTCTGCTGCCACTTCGGACACGCGCGCACGATCATCGGTGGACGATACAGCAGCCCGCCCACCAATCTCGGCTTGCACCTCGCGACCCACCTCGGCCTTCATCGCATCGAGTCGTGCCGCTTCGCGGGCATCGGCGGTGGCGACTTCATCTTCAAGCATAGGACTCCTGAGGTTGGATTGCATGAGCCGTGATGATGGCTCACGCCAAGTATCCGACGCTATTGCTCCCTGGGAATAGCCCGCCGGACCAGATGATGATTTAGTCGTCCGGCGTTTGCATATCGTGCGCGACACTGACAGCGGCAGATCGAGGACGTCGAAATGACGACGACTATTTGATCACCCGCACCCGCTGATTGATTGGGTAGAACCACTCCACGCCGCGCTCGGTCACGATCGCATCATCCTCAAGCGGAATGCGCGCCTTCGCGCCGCCCCACTCCGGCACTGGCGTCCAGGCGAACAACTCGATCGAGAACGGATTGAATGGCTTGATCGGGAAGCTGTGCTGCCCGGGGTTGAACCAGGCTATGCTCGGACCGCTGCCATGCCCGCGATCACCAATGGAGTGGCAGCCGATCATTACCTCCACTTTGCCATCATCAGTGGTCTGATTGAAGGTGCCCTGCATGCGAAAGCCGGCCTTCTCGATCTCGCTCGCCAACTGCGTCAGCATTTCACCCGCCGTCGGGCCCGCCTTGATCGTCCGTCGAATCACGTTGCGCACGGCCACGGCGTTGTCAAAAGCCTTCTGAATGCCGGCCGGCACGCCGGTCTCCCCGGACTTGAGCACGTAGGCAATGCGCTTCACATCCGTCCACGTGTTCAGGTAGCCCACGCCCCAGTCGATCATGAGCAGGTCGCCGCGCTGAATGATGCGGTCATTCGACGAAGCTTCGATCCCCTTCGGCCCGGTGATGTACACCGAGGGCATCTCGAAGCTCGAACCGAGATTGCGCGCCTGCAGCTCGTTGGCCATCCACCACGCCACATCCTCGAGCGTGGTCACCCCCGGCGTGATGATCTCGTTCGACAGCGCACGGTCGGCGAGGCGACGCGCGATCTCGCCGTTCTCACCCAGCGCCACGAGCCGCGACGCGGTAAAGCCGCTCCGGAAATCCGACACCACCTTCTCCGCCGACACGACTCGCGCACCGTACGTGGGGCCGAGTTCCTTGATAAGTCGATCGTAGCTTGTCTTTGACAGGCCGTCGGCGGCGCCGATCAGCTCGGAGATGTTCACGCCAATGCGCTTCGGGTCGCGCTCGGCGACGAATGCCTGCAGCGGCTGGAAGCCACGCACCATGTCGTAGCCGCACTCTTCCAGCCGGTAGCCGGCCACGCCGATTGCGACGCGCTCGATGTGATCTCCGCCGCGGTCGGTGAAGATCCAGTAGGCCACGCTGCCCACGTAGCCACGTCCGAGGTCGTCGTACATCGGATCGAACTGGTTCTCCTTTTGCATCACGATCCACATGTCCACGCCGTGGTCACGCATGGCGCGCGGCAGGATCAGGTCAAACTGGTCGCGGCGGATCTGGCACAGGCGCTCCCAACGGGTGCGGGCGTGCTCAGCGGGGGCCTGAGCGATCAGGGGCGTGGTGACCAGCGACGCCGCGAGGGATCCGGCGAGCAGGGCGCCAAAGAGCAGAGAACGATGTGGCAGGGCGATTTGCATGGCGAAAGGCGAGGGAGCGGGAGGCGAGCGGTCCGGTTTCTGCGAACATCGCCCCGCGAACACGCCGTGCGCCAGTGAGCACGTGAGCCGCTGTCCTGAATCGTGTGACGCGTACGTTTGCTGACGCCACCGCTACGTGCGGTGACACCGGACACCGCGCGCCGGTTATTGCGCAGGTGACCGGCATGAGTCCCGACTTCCGGCGATGCTGGCGGGGGGGGGGGAAGATCCACCCGGTAAGGGCCAAGCCCCGCCGACAGTTCAGGCAAACAGCTTGGCCAGGAAGCTCTTCTTCTTCGGAATCACCTTCGGAGTGAACTGCGTGCGCGCTTCACTCACGCGCCCCTGCTCCACCTGTTTGCGGCCGCGAAAGAATTCCCGCATGTCGTTGGAGAATCTGGTGTATCGCCAGTAACGCAACGAGAACGTATCGATCACGCGTGGTGTGCTCGTCGGACAAGCGAACCGGAATTGCGCCTTGCTCGGACGCAAACTCGATTTGTGCGAGAAGGAGGCCACGTTGCTTCCGGTAATTATGTCTTTGATGTAGACTTAAAATATGCTCACACTCGCCGAGGTCGCCTTCCTGGCCGACGCCACCCCGAAGTGGGTGCTGAACACGTGCGCCGCCCTCGAGATTGGTGGTCCATACTCGCTCGGTATGGCCTGGCGTCTGCTGGTGATTCGCCTCCTGCAAACGGGGGCTGGCTTTTCTGTTGGGCGCGCCGATGCCGTGACTGAGCGGCTCGGCGAGGCCGCACACGGCGCGGTCAACGTCGATGTCGTGTCGGTTCCGTTGCATGACCAGGGCACGCTCACGCTGCAGCTCGACGTCGCGCGACTGCGCTCCGCGTTCGCCACGCGTCGCTCGGCCTTGCAGACCAGCGTGGCGCCGCGTGTGCGTGGGCGGCCGAAGACGCGCTCGCCCGATCCGATCGAGGCGGCCATCGAGTGGGGGCTGGACATCTCACTGCTCCAGTCCAACCTGCGTCGTACGCCCTCAGAGCGCCTGCGGCAACTTGATGCAATGGCGGATTTCTCCCGCCGGGTGCGCCGTCCGCATACCCGACCCGGAGGCTGAGCGATGTTCGAGGAAATGCTTCGCCAACTCGTGGCGCGAGGCATTCGATTTGTCGTCGTTGGAGGCGTGGCCGCCACCATCCACGGCTCCGCGCGATACACGAACGATCTCGACATCTGCTACGCGACCGATCCCGAGAACCTGCGACGGTTGGTCGCACTGCTGACGGACTGGACGGCCTATCTGCGCGGCGTGGAGCCCGGGCTTCCCTTCATTCTCGACGAACGAACTTTTGCCATAACGCCCCTCCTCACGCTCGTGACGAAGCACGGGGATTTCGATTTGCTCGATCACGTCCCTGGTGTGGGTAGCTACGCCGACGTGCTTGCTCGGTCCGAAGAGGCACAGCTTGGACCGGTGCGATTTCACACGATCTCGCTCGAAGCTCTGATCGACGCCAAGCGCGCTACGCGACGAAAGAAGGACATTGAGCACCTCATCGAACTAGAGGCCTTGCAGTTACTCCGCGACGAAGGTGCGTCGCCCGCATAAAGACTTGGTCAGTGGGTCACGCGGATTTGGAGGATGGCGCCCACGGCCCCGATTATTCTCGCCCTTAGCTCGCTCGCGCGGGCGCTCATCTCCCGCTGACGCCGCTGATATTCGTCTCTCCCCTCGGGCGTCTCCACCTGCACCGGCTCGAAGCCCATCGCACGGAGATCGTAGGGACCGGCCTGCATGTCGAGTACGCGCAGCTCAACCTCGAGCTCGAAGCGCTGCCAGAGCAGATCGCTGCCAATCCACGGCATCGACGTGTACGCCCAGCGGTAGAGGTCCGTGTTGGCGTGGATGCATCCAGGCTGCTCCAAGTCATGGCGCGTGGACCACGCCAGCGGGACGCGGTTCATCGGCCTCGCGGCGGGTGCGAAGAAACGGAACGCGTCGAAGTGGCTGCACGCGACGGGACGACTCTCCACCAACGCGTCGACCTGTGCCTGCGCAAGCCGCAGCGGCGCGATCTCAGCGTGGCGCACGTCATGTCCGCCGTAGACCATCGCCCACTCGTGCATCCCGTAGCATGCAAAGTTGGCGGGTCGATCGCGTGTGGTGCGCAACATCAGGCCGACATCCGCTGCCTCGGTTGAGGACGGCCGGCCCGTAACAACGCAGACACAACCGGGTTTTACGACAAGGACTGTTCGGAGAATCGTGCGCTCTTCTCCACGCCGAGTATCAGATCAAAAGAGGTCGGCGTGCGTGCCGGTCCGCACGAACACGATCTCATCGCCGGGAGCGTAGTGCCAGATCAGCAAGAAGTCGGGTTCGATACGGCACTCCCAATGTTTGTGGTACTTCCCACTCAATGGGT
>JBBQNT010000185.1:0-7784 GCA_038330215.1 Gemmatimonadales bacterium | reverse complement strand
CGTCGACGTGCAGGCCGTTCTCGCCGTCCGTCTGAATCGATACGATGTCCACTCGTCGTGCCTCCTATTCAACCGGTTGAGTCGTGTAGAGATTCAGGTGGCGCCTCCGAGATGAATCGTAAATCCGGTCGAGGATTTGCGCTTCGCCTCAGACGACGTCACCGATGGAAAGAGTACAAGCGACTTCGACCGCGCACCAGTCACCGTCGGCAACCCACGCACGGGCGGAGGCGAGGGCATACGCTGGCACGTTGGCGCAGTCCGTAGTTCAGGCGCTCATCCTGTTCGGCCAGCGAGCTGTCCTCGTGCTCGTCCCCGCACCAGGTGAGCAATGCATCACGGAAGAAGCCAAAGTCGGCGCTCACGATGATGCGCGCGAACTCCTGTTGCACTCGCGCTCTCGTTCATTCGACGGGCGAATGCGCGCGCACATGTAGATGCTCGCCCTCGACGATATACAATGACAGCTACGAGTAGTGCCTTATAGTAGCCATGAAATAAGCGACATCCGAGCGCGCCGTGTACGCGGTCATCAGTCGTGACAAAATGGCGGTGATTCCGACGGCGGCATCGCGTGCGCTTGGAGGAAGATCCAGACGGACATGCGATCGGCTTCTTCGGGCTCGACGGTGATTTGTTGTAGCGCTCCGTGACGACCACCAACCGTACCATGAGCTACAAGCCTTCCGCCTACTCTTGCCGACGAGCGGTTGGCCGACGTCGCGTACGGCGCACGGCGCCCTGACCGCTCCCTCGGGCTAGCCCCCCGCCGAGTGTGCAATTTCAATCGGCGTTGACAGTGCGCGCTGGGCAGGGAGAGAGCGTATCTCCTTTCGCAGCATCTACGGCCTAGGCCCCGCCATCCGCACCGGGACCCGGGTCTCTCGCAGCCCGCCCCGTAGCCCGACGGAGGTCAGTTTTCTCGGCCTCGGCGAGCAGCGCCGAGGTGCTGATCTGCAGGGCCGACGCGAGCGCAGCCAACGAGGTCGCGCCACACTGGTTCACCCGCGTGGGCTTTCAGTTGGTGGACATCGTCGACGCGTCTCCACAGGCGCTGGCGATGGACGTTACCCCCAGAGTATGTCGCTATCCATCAGTCGGAGACCAGACTTCGGTTAGCATCACGGGGACTACAGGCAGCGCGCTCCTCGCGATCGTCCACGCCTCCTCCCTCCTCGCCCATGACATCGCTCGACACCCTCGTCGCGGATCTCGATGTATTCTTCCACCTCGCGGAGTCGGGCGCAGATCCGGCTTTCGCGCGGTTCTTTCCCGCCGTCTACGCCGACGAAGAGATCCCGTGGCAGGCATGGACAGAACCGAGATTCAGCGTCCACTTCAACGGCTTGATGCTGCGCGGCGACGCGACCGTCGGGGCAATCTTCCTGTCCGCGTTTCCGAGCGACGAAGTGCTCACCCACTTTCTCGCAGAAGCCGCGCCCGGTGACCTGCTTTTCCTTCATCACCCGATCAACATGGAGTCGGGCGATCCGCGAGGCGCGTGGGGGCGGTTCTTCCAACCGATCCCGCTGCACCTCCGGGACGCGTTACGACAGCAACGAGTCTCGGTGTATTCCTGTCACGCGCCCCTCGACTATCACCCCACCCTGAGCACGTCGCGCGCCATCGCGACGGCGCTCGGCGGCGACCTTCGCGGTGAGTTCTTTCCGTACGGGCCCGGTTATGCCGGCGTGCTCGTGGAGATCGCCCCCCTCTCGACGACGGCGCTGGAGGCCGTCCTACGTCGTACGTTTGGCGTGCCGTACTTGGACGTCGCCGGGGCCCGTCCCGCGGAGATTCGCCACGTTGCGATCGTAGCGGGCGCCGGGGATCGGGTGGACCAGATGCGGGATGCAGAGGCGCGCGGTGCGCAGGCGTATGTCACCGGTGAAATTCACTCTCGGATCGACTCCGACGTCGCTCGCACGCGCTTCGCCGCTGTCGACGAATTCGCACGTGAGACAACGATGGCGCTGATCGGCGTCACCCACGCTGCCTCCGAGTTTCTGGTGATGCAGTCAGCGATGCGTACGTGGTTCGCCGATCGCTATCCGATCCCGACCGTGTTGCTACCAGAAACGCACTGGTGGCGGTAGGTGGTCCGCCATCGTGTCGCCGCCTTTCGTCGTTCTTGACAGGGCCTTCGAGGAGTGACGACTGTTCGCTGCGCTCGCTGTTGGCATCCCATTTGAACAGCCCTGCAAGAGAACGAGAGCGCTACGCAGACGAACACGCTGACACTATCTATGGCAAGCTTGCTGCTGGACCTGGACGGGACGTTGACCAATCCCGAGTTGGGGATTGTGTCGTGCATCGAGCACGCGGCGCAGTCGCTGGGACGCGCCGTGCCGCCGCGCGAGGAGTTGCGTCAGTACATCGGGCCGCCACTCCACATTTCACTGGCCACACTGCTTAAGACCGACGATCCGGCGCTGGTGCAGTTGGCGCTCACACGGTACCGCGAGCGCTACGCGACGATTGGCCTCTTCGAAAACACGCTTTATCCGATCGTGCCCGATGGCTTGGCCGCGCTGCGGAAGGCGCAGCATCGCCTACTCGTCGCGACCTCCAAACCGACACCGTACGCGAATCGCATTCTCGACCAATTCAACCTCGCTGGCTACTTCGACAGAGTTTATGGGGCCGAGTTGACGGGCGAACGGTCCGACAAAGTGGAACTGGTCGCCTTCATCATGGCAGAGGAAGGGCTGGATCCTCGAACGACATGGATGATTGGGGATCGGTCCCATGATATCATCGGCGGTGCACGCAACGGACTTCGGACGATTGGTGTACGCTGGGGCTTTGGTTCGGACGCGGAGCTTCGTGAGGCAAACGCTGACTTTATCGTGAACGATATGACAGAGATACTGGCGATCGTTAGTCGCTAGATCTGACATTGTCATACACAAGGCCGCCGCATGTCCCGTTTGACCGGGTGCGCAAGGACCGGAGCTCCTCACACCGTCACGTCCGCAATTGAACCACGCCGATGACCGACACCTTGCTGGACTACTATCGTCTGCGCGCCGCCGAGTATGAGCAGGTCTACGCGAAGCCGGAAAGGCAGGCGGATCTGCACCGCCTGCGAACGATCGTCCCGGCGTACTTCTCGCAATGTCGAGTGTTGGAGGTGGCGTGCGGCACCGGCTATTGGACACGACCGGTGAGCACGTGCGCGACCTCGATCGTCGCGATCGATCGCGCCGCGGAGACGCTCGACGTCGCGCGTGCGCAGACCGACCCCAACGCCCGGATTGACTATCGCATCGGTGATGCGTTCGACCTGGGGGACATCAGTGGGACCTTCAATGCCGGGTTGATCGCCTTTTGGTGGTCGCATGTGACCCTCGCATCACTCCCCGGGTTTCTGTCCGGGCTGCATCGACGTCTCGGCGCAGGCGCCAAGGTGTTGGTGATGGACAATCGCTATGTCGAGGGGAGCAACCATCCCATCACGCGGACCGACACCGAGGGAAACACCTACCAGCAGCGCACCCTGGGCAGCGGTGCGACGTATGAGGTGCTCAAGAACTTCCCGTCGCCCGAGGCGGTCCATCGCGCAGTCATCGATGCCGGCGGGAGTGCGCCCGAGGTGCACGAGCTGCCGTA
Source organism: Gemmatimonadales bacterium (assembly GCA_038330215.1). Lineage (GTDB taxonomy): Bacteria > Gemmatimonadota > Gemmatimonadetes > Gemmatimonadales > Gemmatimonadaceae > JAABRT01. The sequence goes on along the minus strand of JBBQNT010000185.1, from coordinate 4,172 downwards.
CTTCTGGTATGCCACGTACGAGGTGGTCGGTGGCGCGGGTGCCGACGTCGCCAACACGCGTAGTTCCGTCAACTCCAAATGCGATGCGCCTTGAATGAGCAGCAGAACGCGTGTCAGACGCCTCATCCGGGGCACAGGCATCGTAGCCGCCGGGTTGGTTGCCCTCCTGCTGACGACAAGTCTCGTCGTACGGCGGGTTGCCGCGAGCAGGGCCGAGCGCGACTTTCCGCCGCCGGGTCGCCTGATCGAGCTCGATGGCCGGGTCTCCCATATCCACTGCACCGGAGTTGGCTCGCCGACGGTGCTCCTGGAATCGGGGCTGGATGACCGAGGCTCGTGGGGTTGGGCCGACGTGCAAGACGAGCTCTCCCAGGTCGCCAGGGTGTGCGCCTATGACCGCGCGGGATTTGTGTGGAGCGAACCGCGCGAGGGGCCGCGAGACGCGGAGCGGATTAGCCGTGAGTTGCACGCTTTGCTTGCCGCCGCCTCGGAATCCCCGCCGTACGTGATGGTCGGGCATTCGAATGCCGGGCTCTTGATGCGGGTCTACGACGCCGGATACTCAGGTGAGGTGGCGGGCTTCGTCTTCGTTGACGCCTCCCATCCGGAGCAGGACCGACGGCTGCCCGCCGAGTTCCAGACGTTGATTGCGCAGCGCAATGCGGAGCCTGACCGCCGCTGGCTCTTCCGGATCGTGGCACCATACCGGATCTTCGCGCCCGAGCGTCCGACGGCGCGAACCGCATACTGGTGGCGAACATTTCCCGATGGCGTGTTGTCGGAAGGCCGCGCCATCGACGCGATGTCCGAGCAAGCTGGCCGGAGCGGCTCGCTTGGGGGTCGACCGGTTGTGGTGCTCACCGCCGGCGTCCCCTTGCTGATGCCCGGTGTTTCCGACGAAGGCAATGCACAAATGCGAAGCCTCTGGCTGGAGCTCCAAGGTGAGTTGGCCGGCCTCTCCGCCAACTCAGACCACCGGATCATCGAGGCGGCCGGCCACTACATCCACCAGGACCGTCCAGAGGCGGTCGTGGCTGCAATCCGGGACGTGGTGACGGCGGTTCGAGAAGGAAACCCACTCCGGCGGGATTTGGCTCGGGGCGAGCGATGACTCCGCCTTGCGGATGCGGTCAGCGCCGACTCCGCGGGGCCGGATTCGCAATCGCAACATGCGCTCTTGGAGTTGACATTCCCCCAAGCACCGAGAACGGGCTAACGCACCGGCGGCAACGAGCTCTGCTTGGCGTCTTCCCCTGAGCGCAACAACGGGTCGCCGCGACGCGCGAGCCCAAGGGCACCGACCGCTGCGCCTGCTCCGAGCGTTCCCGCGATGAGGATAGAGGGAACCAGGACAACGACCGGCAGCACCACTGGGGCCGTGAGGAGCAGTGCCGACGCGACACCCGCACACGCGAGAAAGCCCCACGTGGCGACTCGTCCTCGACGAAGTGCGGCCAATGTGGTGGCGCGTTCCTTCCGCGCCATGACCATCGCAAAGAGTGCGCTCGCCGCGCCTCCGACGACCAATGCTCGAACGGCCACCGCGACGAGTTCGCGGATGCCGTAGACCGACGCCGGAACGATGTCGAGCAGCACGCCCCCTACCAGAAGCGACGTCGCGACGCCCGCGAGCCCGACGCCCCAGGTGAGCGCCATTCCGAGAACTCCACGAGCGCGCACTGGCATCGCCATTCTGGACTCTGGTGTTGTGAGCGACTCGCTGAACGAGCAGGAACCAGACATGGCGTGCGTCGAGGTCTGCCGCGTGCACTACGAACCTGTGGCGCTCCTCGTTTCAGGTGAAGTAGAGATCCGGCCAAGCCGGGAAGGACTCTCAGGGTCCCCTGATGCTTGTAGGGCTGGCGGCCGATCACGCGGTCAGGATAAGCTGAGCACGGGCGGGCCGCGTCGCTCGCGCTCTGAGGGACGCACGCAGTTTGCGTCGTCACGCGCTGCGAGGTCTCCGTGAGGACCACACCTTCTATCGCCCCACCATCTCGTGAGCTAGGCCGCCGTGCGGTGCCTTGCTGCATGACACTTGCGGCAACGCCATTCTGCACTGGCAGCCGCGCTCACGCAGAGGCTCGAAGGACTACCGTCGGTCCCCAAGCATGCCTACATTAACGTGCTTGGCGCTCGAGGCTTATGTGAGTCAGTTGGCACAGGTTCTAGCACAGGTGAACGGACTACCTTCGCACAGGTGCGAATCTGGACGCTAAGTTGTTGTTTTGTAATAACTTATACAATGAAGGCTAGGTAGCTCAGTTGGTAGAGCAGCGGACTGAAAATCCGCGTGTCGGGGGTTCGATTCCCTCCCTAGCCATTGAGGCTAAAGCACGCCACATAAGAACTTACGCGAGCGGCGCCCGGGTTAATCCTGGGCGCTGTTTTGCTTTTTGCTCGCAAAACGGATTTGAAGAGGGAGGTAGGACGACCAAAAGAGGGAGGTTGGTCGTTGTGAAGAGGGAGGTAGGCGCCTGAAGAGGGAGCTTGCGAGCGGCGAAGAGGGAGTCTCGGCGCCGCAAAGAGGGAGGTCGTCTGGCCGCACCTGCCGCCCGGATTGACCGCGCGGCTCACGGCCGCGCAGCATCGATGGCACCACTGGGAACGTGCTCTCGCAGCAAGATCGCCGCGGCAGCGGCAGCCGCGACACCCTCATCTACTATCCCAGCGGTATCGAGCGCGGTCTGCTCCGCCGCATCGAATATCCCGGTGGCGCGGTGGATTCGTTTGCCTACAACGCGCAAGGCAATCTTCGCTACAGCCGCACGCCCACCGGCATCGTCACGCTGATCGAGCGCGACAATCTCGGCCGTGACACGCTCACGATCTCCCGGATCGACGCCACGCGCACGTATCGCCACCGCAAGCTGTTCGATGTGGCGGATCAGCTCACGCGGGAGGAAGGTGTCGGCTCGTCCACGATTCCGTACACCCTCACGTGGTCGGGGCTCGCGGAGGACACCTCCCCGCTTCGGAACGACACGCTGGTCACCACCTACTTCTACGACAACGAAGGCAATCGCACGCTGACCTCGAGCACGACGAGTGCGTACGTGACGAACGTCGGCACCGATCAAAGTGCCGCGTACGACCGCGCCCACCGACCGACCGTGGTGACGACGGGACTCGGCACGCAGTATCTCACGTACGATGCGGCCGGCAACCTGGTCACGCATAAGTACGCCAACGGCATGAGCGCGACGCAGACGTTCGATGCCCTGAATCGCCTGGAGCAACGCGCGCTCCCGTCGATGAGCTTCGCGCGCGAGCGCTGTTTCGGGTTTCCCACCGGACCCATCTCCGACGGCGGCGTGGGGCCCGGCTGCAACATGGTCTTCCCCTACTACCCGAACAATGGGACGGGATACCTGCTGGCTGTCGATACGAGCCGGTTCACGTATGACGCCGTCGGCCACATGCTCACCGCGAACAACCGCTATGCCCGCATCAGGCGCGCGTACACGCTGAACGGCCTGCTGCTGCGTGACTCACTGATCTTTGGTTCCTACGCCAATCCCACAACCGACAGCGAGCGCCGCGGCCAGACGTACACCTACGACCGGAATGGCCGGCGTGCGTCGATGGTGTGGATCGGGGGCACGACCACGTACGCGTACAGTGCCGCGGGCGTGGCCGACTTCGGCCCGCTGCAGCAGGTCACCGATCCGGGCGGCAACACGTATCGCGTGCGCTACGATCTGCGCACGCGCGTGGATTCGCTCGTGGTGGCCACGAGTGGCGGCAGTGTGGGTGTGCGCGAAGGGCGCGAGTACGATGCCGACAGCCGACTCACGCGGCGCCAGCGGGTGAGCACGAACGGCAGCGTCGGCCAGCTCAACCTCGACAGCCTCTGGTACGACCAGCGCAACAACGTGGAGCGTACCGAGGCGATCAGCCGAGCGCAGACGAGCGAGCGCGTGCGCTACGCCTACAACCCGCACGGCGCCGTGGTCGCGCAGGAGCGTGTGCGGAGCGGCGGCTTCGCCTACCAGGTGCAGGAGTTTCGGAACGACGCGTATGGAAACGCGTTCTACTCTCGCACGCGCTCGTCGGCGAGCGGCGACGAAGCGCCCTCCGTCGCCGACTTCTTCAACGACGGCCTGCTGATCAACCGGAACACGATCCTGCCGCCGCCGGGGCAGATCACGCAGAACATGGTGGACGAGGAA
>JBBQNT010000184.1:0-7937 GCA_038330215.1 Gemmatimonadales bacterium | reverse complement strand
GCTCATGCTCGCGCAGCTGACCGCTGAACACCTTGGACGCACTGAAGCACTGCTCGTTTCGGCGAAACAGGCCACGGGCGCGCTCGAAACCGATGCGATGCTGCAAGGCTGGGCGCGCGACTTGCTGTCCACGACGCGGCTGCTGCTCGACACCGACCAGCTCACGGATCCGCGCATGCGACAGTTGCTGCAGGACCTGGAGCTCACGCTCGCGCTCATCCTGCAGGCGCAGACCAGCGGCGGCGCCTTGGATGCGCAAGCCGTGCGCGATGATCTCGACAACGGGGACTTGCTGCTGCGCGTGCGCAGCGCCTCGATGCCCACCATGCTGTCCACTGATGACGTCCGGGGGATGTCCGAATGAACTATTCAATACACAAACCACTACGCATCGTCCGCCTCGTAGTGCTCGCGCTCGCTATGGCGCCATTGGCTTCGACGCTGTGCGCGCAGGGACTCGGACAGTTGCGTGCACTCGAAGACTCGCCGTCACTCGACATCGCCCGCGCCAACAGCGAACGCGATGTCGTGTACGGCACGCAGGATGATCCGGCGGATTCCCTGTTCCGCGCCGCGCAGACCGCGCTGCGCCGCGGTGAACATCAGCGCGCCGCTGAACTGTTCCGCGCCGTGCGAACACGCCATCCGCGATCGCGGCCGGCGAGTGATGCCGGCTACTGGGAAGCGTTCTCGCTGCATCGCCTGGCGGGACGCGAGAATCTTCGCACCGCGCTCGAGTTGCTCACGGCACAGCGCGCCCGCTATCCGGGTGCGTCGAGCGCGTCCGACGCGCGCGCACTCGCTGCACGCATCGAGGGCCAGTTGGCCAGCATGGGCGATTCACGATCCGCGCAGAACATCATCGGCCGAGCGGAGCGCATGGCGGGCACCTGTCCGCGTGAAGATGAAGACGAACGGCTGATGGTGCTCGACGCATTGCTCAGCATGGACAGCGAACGCGCTCTGCCCACGCTCAAGACGGTGCTGGCTCGGCGTGACGAATGCTCGGCGGTGCTGCGCCGCAAGGCCGTCTTCCTCGTGAGCCGGAAGGGAAGCGCTGAAACCGAGGACATCCTGGTGGACGTGCTGCGAAACGATCCCGACAAGGAAGTGCGCGAGCAGGCCGTGTTCTGGCTTGGGCAGGCCAACACCGAAAAGTCCACCAACGCACTGCTCGACGTGCTGCGCACCTCGCGTGATGCTGCGGTGCTCGAGAAGGCGGTCTTTTCACTGGCGCAGCAGCGCAATGAACGCGCACAGATGGCGCTGCGTGACATGGCGCGGCGTCGTGACCTCGACGTCGAGGTGCGCGGCAATGCGATCTTCTGGCTCGGGCAGCGCGCCCCCGCCGGTGGAAACGCGGAACAGTTCCTCATCGAGCTGTACCCGACGCTCGACGAAACCAAACTGAAGGAGCGCACCTTGTTCGCGATCGCGCAGCGTCGATCGCCGGAATCGCAGCGCTTCCTTGCGGCACTTGCGGCCAGTTCGCGCGAACCCATGGAGGTGCGTCGCACCGCGCTCTTTCACGCCGGACAGGCAGGCATGCCGGTGTCCCAAATGCGCGACATCGTGCGCGGTACGCGTGAGCGAGAGCTGCGTACGCACCTGGTGTTCGTCATTGCCAATCGCAAGTCGCCTGAAGCAGTGGACGCGCTGATGGATCTCGTCAGGACCGAAACTGACGCCGAGATTCGCAAGGCCGCGATCTTCTGGCTCGGCCAGAGCAAGGATCCGCGCGTTGGTCCGTTTCTTCTCTCCATCCTCGACAAGTGAGCAGCCGGACGATGATCAGATCAACGAACCGCGCTACGACGCGATCTGCGCGCGCAGTGCTCGTGGTGAGCGCGCAGATGTTGCTGGTGAGCACGCAGATGTTGCTGGTGAGCTCAGTCTCCGCTCAGTCCGGGATCGGCGATCGCATTGCCAGTGTGCGCGATGGCGAGCTGCGCGTTGCGTTTCCCGCGAAGCAAGGCGTGTGCGGCAACGGCTCGAGCTGGATCCGCACACGCGATGGGAACATGACCGGCTCATTCCGCGGACGTGACGATATCGAGGTGGAATGCAAACCGGGTCCGGTGCGTCTGGTGATCGAGCGACAAGGCGGACGCACCACCGAGCTCCGCACCTACGTGGGCGGCCAGTGGCGCGCATCAACGAGCGCCACGGACATCGGCACAGTCTCCGCAGCGAGCGCCATCGAGTACCTGTTGCGCGAGGCAGAGCGCGGTGACGCACAGTCGGCCAAGCAGGCGCTGATGCCGCTCACCATCGCCGATGGCGAGGTGCCGTGGACGCGCGTGCTCGGCGTGGCGCGTGACCAGTCGCGACCGCAGTCGGTGCGTACCCAGGCGCTCTTCTGGGCCGCGCAGGCGGCAGGCGACAAGGCCGCCGACGATATCGGCGCCATCGCGCGCGATGATCCCGATCTCGAGGTGCGCAAGCAGGCCGTGTTCGCGCTCTCGAGGCGCGACGATGGCGTGGAGCATCTGCTGCGCATTGCGCGCAGCAGTACGGATCGTGAGGTGAAGAAGGCGGCGTACTTCTGGCTCGGGCAGAGCAAGGATCCGAGGGCGACGGAACTGTTCGCGGAAGTGCTGGGGCGGCCGTAGGCCGGAGCTGGCGGCGGTGGCGTGTGATGCCACCACCGCCAACAAACGTTGACGGTGGCGGTTGACGGTGAACAGTCGACGGTCAACTGCCTCGCAACGTGCGGTTCAACCGCCCGCCATCGCTTCCAATCGTGCGACCCGCTCTGCCGTTGGCGGGTGGGTGCTGAACAACCGGCTGATGCCCATGCCCTTGATTGCGGCCAGCGGGTTCACGATCGCCAGCGGCGCCATCGCGGGCGAGACGTTCATGGGAATACGCTTCGACGCTGTGTCGAGCTTCTGCAACGCGCCCGCGAGCGCGAGCGGTCGTCCGCAGATTTCCGCGCCCACACGATCCGCCTTGAACTCGCGCTGACGGCTGATCGCGTACTGCATGATCATGGCGGCGATTGGCGCGACGATCATCGCGATCAAGCCGACGAACGGATTGCCGCCCTCGTCGTCGTTGCCGCGTCCGCCGAAGAAGAACGCGAACTGCGCCAGGTTGCTGATCGCGCCGGACATGGTGGCGGCGATCGTCTGCAGCAACATGTCGCGGTTCTTGATGTGCGCGAGTTCGTGCGCAATGACGCCCTCGAGCTCCTCGCGGCTGATGAGCTGCATCAGGCCCTCGGTCACGCACACCACGGAGTTCTCCGGGTTGCGACCGGTGGCGAATGCATTGGGCTGCGCGTGTGGTGCAACAGCCACGGTCGGCATGGGCAGGCCGGCGTTCTGGCGTAGCCGATCAACCATGCGATAGAGATCTGGGGCTTCGGCTTCCGTCACGATCTGCGCCTTGTACGAGCGCAGCACGAGCTTGGACGAGCCCCAAAACATGAAGAGATTCATGACGGCCGCGAGGCCAAATGCCAGCATCGCGCCGTTGGCGCCACCCAGGGCGGAGCCGAGGCCCACGACGAGCGCCGTGAGGCCAGCCAGCAGGACAAAGACCTTGATGTTGTTCATTGGTGAGTTCGAGGTGTTGAGGCGATACCTGACCCCAGCAGCCGACCGGAAACGGAACGCTCCGGACCGTCTCGTTGGCTTCCGGCTCAGCTTGCCGTACTACTACACATTTCGGCGAGTTTCGTCCCGCTACGCGGAGCGATTTTCGTCCCGCTGAGCGTAGCGACTTTCGTCCCGCTACGCGGAGCGCTCTTTATTCCGCTCCGCGCGCCGTTTCAACTCGGTCTCCACGGCCTCGATGTGACGCGGCCACACGTACGGTGCCCGCTCCCGGAAGCTGCGCCAGCTCTCCGGCTCGCTCGCCAGGAACTCGCTGTGCCGTCGGTGCGCCTTGCGCGCGTTGCACGCCAAGCACGCGGTCACTACGTTCCCCGCCGAGTGGTCGCCCCCGCGCACACGCGACTGTACGTGATCCACACTCAGGGTATCCGGTGTTCCTTCGGTTCCGCAGTACACACAGCAATACTGATCGCGCGCGAACACGGCGTCGCGGCGCAGCGTGGCGTGCCGTGGCACCGATGCCTGCGCGTCGCGCCGGCTGTGTCCCGTCATGCCCGTGTCCCGGACCACAGGAGCGCCATGGTCAAGATTCCTGATCCGATGCGTCGCCACATGATGACGCGGCTGACGCGCTTCTTCGATCCAGACGAAGCGGCAGCCGCGAGTCCCGGCGACCTTCCTCCCCGCCTTACCCACACTGCTCTCGAGGCACTCCGCATGTCCCGCTCCCGCGATCGAATCCTCACGAACCTCGAGGAGATGTACACCGAGGCCTTCGCCCGTGCCAAGGAAACCGGCGATGCGGCGCAGATGGCGTCGCTGGATTTTGCCTACCGGCGTGAGCAGCTGTACTTCGAGATTCTGCTCGACGTGCGGGACGCGGTGGAGAAGCGGGAGTAGTCGCCTTGAGAATCTGAGCTGTCGCAGGCCACCCGTGAACTCCTGGAGTCGATGCCCAAACGTGTGATTTCCAGTTCGAGGTTCGGGGTGCTCGCACTGTCGCTGGCGCTCCTGCCATCGGTCGCCATCGCTCAGGCTGACACGACTCGGCTTGCGCGACAGGCAACGCCCCCGCCCTTTGCCGTCGTCCGCGTATCGGGTCTCGTCATCCGGGCGAGCGACGCGGATCGCGCCGCCCATGTGCCCGCCAGCTACCGAGATCATCTCGACTGGCGCATGCGCGTCGACTCGACGGCGGGTGGAGTGCTTCACTCGACGACGACGTTCTACGAGCCGGCCGGAGGCAATGCTCTGGCGACAGTTCGAATTCCGTTGCAACGCGGCGTGCTGGGTGAGCCGACAATCAGCACGCGCCCCCGTCCGACGCGGCCGACGGCCTTCATGGAACGAGACGGCGCCGAATTGCCAGCTGCAGAGGCCGAGCGCGTGGCGGTGCACGCGTACATGCGCCAGCTGCTCGAGGTTGGCGCACTGTTCGAATCGGAGCCGGAAGGCGGCATGGGGGTGCGACGCACGCGATTTGCCGATGGGGCGGGAGACATTGCACTCACGTTCGATGCCGTGCGCTCGAGCCGAACGCTGCGAGATACGACCGTGTCGGGAAGACGTGCGCACATCGTGCGCGACAGCACGGCTGTCACTCTGGAGCATGCCACGCTGCGCCCGTCGCGCTTTCACAAGTCCGTCGGCCGGACTCGCGAGTCGGTGCGAGGAACCATCATCGGCATCCGGCTGGTGGATGTGGAGACGCGCCGCGCGTTCCTCATGCGCGACACGCTCGCGCTGCAGGGTACGATCGTGTCGGACGATGGCCTGGGCGGCGCATTCCGCAGCCCGCTCGTCATTCGTTCGGTGCGCGAGTCTTCATTCCACGATGCATTCTGGCAAGCGGCCACGCCTCGCGAAGCGTTTGACATCGTGCGCTACGATTCGCCTCGCCCGCAGCCTCTCACCCTCGCGCACACTCTCGCTCGACGCGACTCGCTCCTGGCGCGTCTCGACACCGCCCGCTCACTCCGCACACGGGATTCGATCAGGGCGAGTCTGCTGGCGCCCGGCGCCAACGACGCACCGCGCGACACCACGATCTGGCCACGTGTTCGCGCGCGGTCTCTCGCGATTGGTGATACGGCCGCAGTCATCGAACGCGCGGTGAAATGGGGCGATGTCGCGATCGCCTGGCCTGACTATCAGGTGATTCGCCCGTCACTCGCCGACGCGGCAGCGGCCTTCCGCCACGGCGTTGATCGCGAGATCCTGGCGCTGGGCCTCATCGACATGATGCTGCGGAAGCCCCCTGTGCTCGCCGAAGAGGGCGAACTTCCGGTGTGCCTGCCCGAGGCCTGTGCGGCCATGCGAGCGGATGCGAGTAGCGGCGAGCCCGGGTTACAGGCCGTCGGTCTTGTCGCATCGATGGTGACTCATCCACGCGTCTGGACCGACTCCGTCATCACGTATGCGGCCACCAACCCGTTTCTCGCCACGCATGCACTGCGGTTCGCGCAGGGTGTCGCCTCGGGCGCAAACTCGGGTGGAGCCGCGGGCGCAAGGGCCCCTATTCCGGAACCCGACGCCTCCTACGATGCGTGGAGACATTGGCTGATCGGGCGCGACAGCAGCTACGCACGGGCGCTGCGCGCAGATACGGCGAGGCTGCGGATTGCGCAGCAGATGCAAAGCACCCCACGCCCGATCCAGGCCTCGCCCTCGGCCGCGGTAGCGATCCGCTTTGCCCAGCTTCGCACCGGTCTGGACTATGCGGCGGCGCTCCGTCGCCATCGCGATACGACCAGCGAAGATGCGGCGCGTGCGCTCTTCAATGCCATCCTGATCGCCATGGGAGATCGCCGATACACGGACGACGAGCTGACGCGCATTCTGCTCGGCGCAATGAGTCCGGAGCGCGACGTTGCGAAGGCGCAGTTGAGAGGTCCGGGCGGGGCGCGCGTTGACAATTTCCCGGCCGCGAGCGATTCGCTGGCGGCGGTCATTGGGCGACACCTGGTGAACATGGTGTTCGCCGACAGCGCGCCCTCACGCACCGATACCGATACGCCGTGGAGCAGCTGGTCCGGAGGGCAGAATGCCGTAGCCGGCGTGCCACGTTACGTGTTGATGCATGCCTTCCCTGACGCGGCGCGCGCCCGCGCCGCCGAATTGGGCTTCGCGCCGGTGGAACGCGATTGGCAACTCCGACCGGGAGACGACGGGTATCTCATCGAACTGGGTCCGGTTCGACAGCGGGGGCCCTTTGTTCAGGTCGCCGTCACCTATACCATGCTGAGCTCACGCGGTGAATCCCGCTCCGGCGGCTACGCGCGCGGATTTACGCTCACGCTGGTGGAGGGCCCCGATGGGTGGACCGTGGTGGAAGCGACGGCGTGGGTGACCTGAGCCACTGGTACCGTCTTCCGCGTCTCTCGCAGCTTGCATTATTGACGGTCAGGGCTACTCGTCGTCGCCCGTCACTCCACGCAGCTGGTGCGGCGACTTCGCGGCCGGCGTCACGAGCAGGAACCCTTCCACGAGCTCGTAGCGATTCCCGTCGTCCGGAAAGCGCTCCAGATCTTCGAGCGTATAGCTGGGCAGCAGCGAGGGCATCGCCATGGCAGTCGCGATTGAGGTTCCCATCACCATGTCCTCGACAGTAGGGTGTCGCAACTCGGCTGGTCGCAGCTCGGCATGCCGCAACTCGGCATGCCGCAACATCTCGCGCGCGTGCCCGGGACGCGTCATCATTCCGCTCCATGCCAAACCAAAACTTGCTGGCCATCGTCAACGCGCGCGTCTGGACGGGCGACCCATCCCGTCCGTGGGCTGACGCGATCGCCGTTGCGGGCGATACCATTGCGGCGGTGGGATCGAGCGCGGAAATCCGCAAACTCGCGCCGTCGTCAGCGCGGGTGATCGACGCCGAGGGCGGCATGGTGACGCCCGGCTTCATCGACGCACACGTGCACTTTCTCACGGGCGGATTCGCGCTGGCGTCAGTGCAACTGCGCGATGCGTCCACGCCTGGTGAATTCACGCGCCGCATCGCCGAGTACGCGCGCACGCTGCCACCGGGCACGTGGATCCAGAATGGCGACTGGAATCATGAGCTGTGGGGGGGGGAGCTTCCCACACGCGCGTGGATCGACAGCGTGACGCCCAGTCACCCGGTGTGGATCAATCGGCTGGACGGACACATGGCGCTGGCGAACAGCGCCGCGTTGGCTGCAGCCGACGTGAACCGTGACGCGGACGACGTGAGCGGCGGTTCGATCGAGCGCGATCCGCAAGGCGAGCTCACCGGCGTGTTCAAGGACAACGCCATGTCACTTGTGTCGCAGGCGGTGCCCAGGCCCACCAACGCGCAGCTCGACCGCGCGCTCGACGCCGCGATGACGCATGTCGCATCGAAAGGCGTTACCGCAG
>JBBQNT010000183.1:0-7974 GCA_038330215.1 Gemmatimonadales bacterium | reverse complement strand
GTGAACTGGCTCGAGGGCATTCGCGACTGGAATATTTCGCGACAGCTCTGGTGGGGACATCGCATCCCCGTGTGGTACTGTGACGCGTGTGGCGTGGAACCCATCGTCAGCCGCGACGATGTCACCGCATGTCCCGCCTGTGCGGGACCAGTGCGTCAGGATGACGATGTGCTCGACACCTGGTTCTCGTCGTGGCTGTGGCCGTTCAGCACGCTCGGCTGGCCCGACATGGAGTCCCGCGATCTCAAGGCATTCTATCCGACCGACGTGCTGGTCACCGCGCCCGAAATCCTGTTCTTCTGGGTGGCGCGCATGGTGATGGCGGGCGAGTGGTTCATGCAGAAGTCACCGTTTCATACCGTGTACCTGCACGGCACCGTGCGCGACATGCAGCATCGCAAGATGTCCAAGTCGCTCGGCAACGGGATCGATCCGCTCGATGTCGTGCGCGACTACGGCGCCGATGCGCTGCGCTGGACGGTGATCGCCGGACTCGGCGTGGGCGTGGACGTCATGCTCGACCCCGATGACCTGGACAAGTCGTTCGCACCCGGGCGCAACTTCTGTACGAAGCTGTGGAATATCGGCCGCTTCCTGCTCTCCCGTGTGGGCTCGGCCCCCGTCACGCCGCTGGAGCGCGTGGATGTCACACGACTTACTGCTGCGGACCGCTGGATTCTCGACCGCCTCGATCAGGCGGTCGCGGACTGCAACGCCGCGCTCGGTCCCGCGCGACCGGACGGTGCGGCGTGGGGGCCGAATGATCGTTTGCGCGGACTTCGCCTCGCCGAGTACGCCGAATCGGCGCGACGGTTCGTCTGGAACGAGTTGGCCGACTGGTATCTGGAATCGGTCAAGCCGCGCCTCGCCGCGGACGGCGACGATCGCGAGGTGGCCCGTACCGTGCTGGCCCATGCCTTCGACGCAGCGCTGCGCTTGCTGCATCCGATTATTCCGTTCATCACCGAGGAACTTTGGCAGCGCGTGCCGTTGCCGCGTCCGTCGTCGTATTGCGCAAACGCACCGTGGCCAACGACGCGCCCGAGCGAAGAACGCCTGTCGGGCGGCGACGACTTTGAAGTTGTGCGGGCGGCGGTCACGTCGCTGCGTCAGGTGCGTTCGGAATACAACGTGTCGCCAGGACAGTTCGTGGAATCCACGCTGGTGGGCCCGGCCGATCGCATCGCAGCGTTTCAGTCACTGGCAACGATCGCGGGCGCGATGTCACGCTCGTCGATGGCACTCGCAGCTGAGGCACCGGCCGGAGCCGCTGCACAGGCGCTGTTGCGCGACGGCTTCGAACTCGTGGTGCCGCTCGCGGGCATGGTGGACCTCGACAAGGAACGCGCACGCCTGCAGTCGGAAGCGACGCAGTTGCACACGCAACTCGTGGCACTCGATGGGCGATTGGCGAACGAGAAGTTCACCGCCAAGGCGCCCGCCGCGCTCGTGCAGGCCGAGCGGGCGAAGGCCGAAGAGTGGCGCGAACGCCATGCGCAGTTGCTCGAACGCATCACCCGGCTGGGTACCTGATGGTCTGGTCTGTGCGATCCCGTGTGACGGCGTTGCTGACTGCCATCGTAACCGCGACGGCGATGGCGGGCGCGTGCGCGAATCCAGCGGCGCCACCGGGTGGTCCACCGGATGACCTGCCTCCCATGTTGCTCTCGGTGACGCCGGACGTTGGCGATACGTCGGTGCGTCCGCGTGTGATCGCGCTGCAGTTCGATGAGGTGATCAGTGAGACCCCGAAAGGCGCGCAGGATCTCGCCGACCTCGTCTTCATCAGCCCGCGCAGTGGCGGCGTCAAGGTGGACTGGAAGCGTTCGCGACTCGAAATCCGACCCGAAGACGGATTTCGCGACAGCGCCGTGTACACGATCACGATTCGGCCGGGCATTCAGGATCTGCGCAACAACAGCATCGATTCCGTCACCACGCTTGTGTTTTCCACGCGTGGTCCGATTCCGCAAACGTCGCTCACCGGCGTGGTCTTCGACTGGCCCGCGGGTCGTGGTGCGCGGTCGTCCATTGTAGAAGCGCTGCCGGTCACCGATACCACGACATCGTATATCACCGTCGCGGATTCCGTGGGACGGTTCGTGCTGCGGCACGTCCCGCAGGGTCAGTACATCGTACGCGGGTTCGTCGATCGCAACAACAATCGCACGCTCGAGCGCACGGAGCTGTGGGATACGGTGCGCGTACCGCTGATCGACAGCGCGGCCATCGAGCTGTACTCGTTCATTCGCGACACGATGCCGGTGCGCATCTCCGAGATCGCGATTCAGGATTCCGGTCGCCGCGTGCGGCTGACGTTCGACAAACCGCTCGCCAACGCGCAGACGTTCACGCCGCCGCAATTCACGTTTCGGTCGTTGCCCGACTCAAATCCGTTGCCGATGCGAGCCGTCATCGTGCGCACGAGCGCGGAACAACTCGCAATCGATTCCACGGAGCGCTCGCGGCGCGCCGATTCGGTGGCCGCCGTGGCAGCCGCGCGTGATACCATCCCCAAGGACAGCGCAACGCTGGCGCGCACAGACAGCATCGCGCGCTCCAGACGACTCGATAGTCTGGCGGTGGTGGAACGTGCGGCACGCGAAGCACGCCGGCTTGCGGCGCAGCGCGGTGGCCGTATGCCGACGCGCGTCGATTCCACGCCGCCACCCAAGCCGTCGCGTCCGACACCGGCCAACGAGGTGTTGGTGATTCTCGATGCACCCATACCGTCGGAAGCGCGCATCATGATCGAGGCCGCGGATCTTGTGTCGCTGAACGGCATCGTCGGCACGGCACGCCGTCCGTACCTCACGCCCAAGCGAGACACGGCTCCCACACGCCCGGCCCGAGACACGACTCCGCGTCCTGCACCGGACACGACGGCGCGACCGCCGGCAGCGCGGTGACGGCGCGGCCCGCGTGTTTCGTGGATCGCGACGGCACGCTCATGCTCGATACGCACTACCCCTCACGGCCGGAGCATGTGCGACTGATTCCGGGCGTGGCTGATGCCCTGCGCTCCGTGAACGTGCGCGGCATTCCGGTCGTCGTGGTGACGAACCAGTCAGGCATTGGACGCGGACTGCTCAACGAAGCGGACTACGAAGCGGTGAGAGCGCAACTGGAGCACGAGCTCACACGCGCGGGCGCGCGCGCTGACGCGACATATCATTGTCCGCACTGGAATGAGCGCACCGGCCCGTGCGACTGTCGGAAGCCAGGGCTGGGCATGTATCGGCAGGCGGCGGCCGAGCATACGCTCGACCTTTCGCGATCGGGCTACATTGGAGACCGCTGGACTGATGTCGAGCCGGCGATTTCCACGGGCGGTCTTGGCGTGCTCGTGCCCGGTCCCGGTACCCGCGATGCAGATATCATGTCAGCACGGGCACACGCCCATGTCGTGCCGTCACTGCGCGACGCGATCGACCTGTTCCTCGCGCATCTCAACGGCTCATGAACGCATGACGTCTTCGCGCATGTCGCCCTCGCAAAGGACGCCTTCAGGCTCCACGCCTTCGCACATAGCGGTCTTCGCGTCCGGCGGCGGTTCCAATCTTGGCGCGCTACTCACGCACTTCAGTGCAGCGCGTGCCGCCGCCGTCGCCAGCGTCGCGCTCGTCGTCTCCGACCGGAGCGATGCGGGTGCGCTCGATCGCGCGCGAGCACGCGGAGTGGCGGCCATCGTGCTGGATCGGCACAGCAGCGCCGACGCCATCCTCGCGCTGCTACAAGAGCACGAGATTGACCTGGTGGTGCTCGCCGGCTGGCTCCGGCTGGTGCCGTCCGGGGTGGTACAGGGGTTTCACGGACGAATGCTGAATGTGCATCCGTCGCTGCTGCCCGCATTCGGCGGCGCCGGCATGTTCGGCTCCCGCGTACATGCCGCGGTGATTGCCTCCGGTGCACGCGTGAGCGGTGCGACGGTGCATTTCATCGATGAAGAGTTCGACCGCGGCGCTATCGCCGCGCAGTGGCCCGTACCGGTGTATCCCGGCGACCAGCCCGACGACGTCGCCGCGCGGGTATTGCGGGTCGAACATCTGCTGCTGCCGCTCGTGACCGAAGCGGTCGCCGCCGGCACGCTCACGCTCGACGCTGACGGTCGGGTGCGCGGACACGTCGGCCGTCCGTGGTTGGGCGCTCACGCACGCGCGGAACGCTTCCAGCTTGCCGCTATCGCCGACGCCGACTCCGACAACACGTTGCCGGAATCGGATGTTGCCTCCACTGTTTCGCAGGCCGCGTTTTCGTACGACGTGGCGCGCCTTTTTCCTCACTGACCTCCTACGCTCTGCTCGTGCCTCGCGCCCTGCTCTCGGTCTCCGACAAAACCGGCGTCGTCGATTTCGCGACACGCCTCGCGGCTCTCGGTTGGGAGTTGCTCTCCACCGGTGGCACTGCGCGTGCGTTGCGCGAGGCGGGACTCGCCGTGCGCGACGTCGCCGACGTCACTGGCTTCCCGGAAATGCTCGACGGTCGCGTGAAAACGCTGCACCCCGTCGTGCACGGCGGACTGCTGGCGCGGCGCGATGTGCCCGAACACATGCAGGCGTTGGTGGAGCACGACATCACGCCGATCGACCTGGTGTGCGTCAACCTGTACCCGTTCCGGGAAACGGTGGCGCGGCCCGATGTCACCGACGAGCACGCGATCGAGAACATCGATATCGGCGGGCCATCCATGCTGCGTTCGGCCGCGAAGAATCACGCCGCCGTGTGGGTGCTCGTCGATCCCGATGACTATGCACGAGTGCTCAGCGTGATCGGCGAGGACAGCGACGACCAGTCGCTCCGCCGCCTGCTCGCGGAAAAGGTGTACGCACACACGAGCGCGTACGACGCCGCGATCGCGCAGTGGTTTTCCGCCCGACGCGGCGAGCCGTTTCCAGCGACGTATCCCATCGCGTTCACCAAGCGACAGGCGCTGCGCTACGGCGAGAATCCCAATCAGCGCGCCGCCTTCTACGTTGAGCAGGAAGGGCGCGGTCTGGGCGCGCTCGTGCAGCGGGGGGGCAAGGAACTCTCGTTCAACAACCTGCTGGATCTCGAGGGTGCGATGCTGGCGACCGAGCCGTTCGGCGACGAGCCGTGCTGCGCGATCATCAAGCACACCACACCGTGCGGACTCGCCATCGGCACAGACGCGCTCGACGCGTATCGCCGCGCACTCGCCTGCGATCCGGTGTCGGCGTTCGGCTCGGTGATCGCGTTCACGGTGCCCGTGGACGATCCGACCGCCGAGGCGATCGCGAGCCTTTTCGTCGAGTGCGTCGTTGCGCCGTCGTTCTCGGAGGCGGCCGTGGAGATTCTGGGACGCAAGAAGAATCTGCGCGTGCTCGAAGGGCGGGCGTCGTGGACCGCCGTGGAGATGGACTACAAGCGTGTGCGCGGCGGACTGCTCGTGCAGGATCGCATGCGGGTGCCGGATCTGTCGCGGGGCTGGAGTGTGGTGAGCACGCGGCAGCCCACGCCTGCGGAACAGCGCGACCTGGCATTTGCCTGGCGCTCCGTGGCGAGCGTCAAATCCAACGCGATCGTTCTCGTGCGCGACGGGGCGACCATCGGCATTGGCGCGGGACAGATGTCGCGAGTGGATGCGTGCTTTCTCGCCGTGCACAAGGCCAGGCTCGCGGGGCACGAGACCGCCGGTTCGGCGCTGGGTTCCGACGCCTTCTTCCCCTTTCGCGATGGCGTCGAGCACGCGGCGGCGGCGGGCGTCACGGCGCTCGTCCAGCCCGGCGGTTCAGTGCGCGACGCCGAAGTGATCGCCGCCGCCGATGAACATGGCATGACAATGGTCTTCACCGGCCAACGACTTTTCCGCCACTGACCGATTCCAGGCTTCCCTGAATGACTGCTCCTGCTGTTGCCCCCCGAACCATCCGCACCGTAGGCGTCATCGACACCGGTCTCGACTACCGGCCGTCGTATGGCCCTGCGGCGCTGGCCGCGCTCGCCGTGCTGCTGCTCTACATCGTCACGCTTGCGCCAACGACCAGCATGTGGGACACGAGCGAATACATCGCCGCTGCCTATGTGGTCGGCTTGCCGCATCCGCCCGGCAATCCGCTCTTCGTATTGATCGGACGCGTGTTTGCGCTGCTGCCTGTCGCACCCACGGTCGCCATGCGCATCAATGTGCTGGCGGCACTCTCGAGTGCGGCGTCCGCGTTCTTCTGGTTTCTGATCACTGAGCGTGTGCTCGTCAGCTGGGTGACGAAGCGCTGGCAGCGACTCACCGGTGCAGCGTTGTCGGCTGTGATCGGCGCGACGTCGTTCACCGTGTGGAACCAGTCCGTCGTCAACGAGAAGGTGTACACCGTGTCGCTGCTCGGCATCGCCGCGATCTCGTGGCTCACCGTGCGCTGGTGCGATGATCCCGACGACAGGCAGGCCGACCGGTTGCTGGTGCTCGTGGCCTTCGTGCTCGGGCTGGGCTACGCGAACCATATGGCCGGCATGCTCGCGGCGCCGGCGGTGGGGTTGGCCGTGTTGCTGCGCCGTCCGCAAACGTTGCTGCGATGGAAGCTCCTGCTCGCGTGCGCGGTCGCGATCGTATTCGGCATGACGCCGTTTGCCACGCAGCCCATTCGTGCTGCGCACTTTCCGGCGATCAATGAAGGCGAGCCCACAGGCTGCGTCACCGAGATCTCGGTGGACTGCACGTTCAGCTCGCTCACGTACGACCGCTTCATGTACAACTTCAACCGCGGACAATACGGCAAGCCGCAGTTGACCGAGCGACAGGCGCCCATCACGGCGCAAGTGGGCATGTACTGGCTCTACTTCAAGTGGCAGTACTGGCGCGACGCCTACAACGAACGGCCCGGCCTGCAGAACGCGCTGGCCGTCTTCTTCCTCATCATCGGGCTGCTCGGCGGGTGGGTGCATTGGCAGAAGGACCGACGAAGTTTCACGTACTTCGGGCCACTCGTGTTCATCATGACGCTCGGCCTCATCTACTACCTCAACTTCAAGTACGGGCATTCCCAGGCGCTGCACCTGGGCAACAGCGTGCCTCGAGAGGTGCGTGACCGCGACTACTTCTACCTGTGGGCGTTTTCGGCCTGGAGTGTGTGGGCCGCGCTTGGCCTGGTGTATCTGTGGGAATCGCTCGCGAGCCTGATCGGCACCGAGTACGCGAAGTACGGGTCGCGCAGCATCGCCGTGCCAACGGCGCGCGGCTTCTACCTCGCATCGCCGCTGTTGCTGGTTGCGTTCCTGCCCATGGTGGGCAACTGGACCCAGGCGTCGCGCGGCTCACAAACAGACACCGCCGACTTCGCTCGCGACCTGCTGAATTCGGTGGAGCCGTACGGCATGCTCGTGACCGTTGGCGACAACGATACGTTCCCGCTCTGGTACGCCCAGGAAGTCGAGGGAGTACGGCGTGATGTGCTCGTGGTGAACACGTCGCTTCTCAACACCGACTGGTACACGCGGCAGGTCATTCGGCGGCCCGTGTACGAATACGACGAGGCGGCCGGTCCCGACGTGTACCGTGGCAAGCAGTGGACGAAGCCCGAAGGCCCGGCGCTCAGGATGACCTTCGCGGAAGCGGACGCCATTCCGCTCTACGTCGAACTGGGCGAGCAGCGCACGTTCCAGAAGAACGAGCTCACCGCCACGGCGCGCAACTCCACGCTCATGCGCTCGGATATTCTCGTGTACTTCCTCATGCGCGACTCCTGGCCGCAGCGTCCGCTGTATTTCAGTCGCACGGCGGGCGGATATCCCGCCGAGCTTGGACTTGCTTCGTACGTGCTCACGCAGGGCATGGCGCGGCGCATCACGGAAACGCCCGTTGTTGCGGGTGGCGATACCGTACTCGTGCAGGGTGAGGGCTACGTGGACGTTGCCCGCAGCACCGCGCTCTGGCGGAACACCTTTGAAGCCACAGAATCCCTTGCTGCCCGCAACGGTTGGGTGGACGACGCCTCGGTGGGCATTCCCGATTTGTATGTGATC
>JBBQNT010000182.1:0-8049 GCA_038330215.1 Gemmatimonadales bacterium | reverse complement strand
ACCTTGACCTCGAAGTATCAGGCGACGATTCCACGCGCCATACGCGACGTGCTCGCTCTCGGCGTCGGCGACCGGATCGAGTTCACCGTCGAGACAGACGGCGTGCGCGTCCGTCGAGCGCGACCGGAGCACGACGAGTTGCACGCCATCGACGCCACGCTCGCGCCGGAGTGGAACTCCGCGTCGGATGACATCGGATATGCAGACTTATAAGCCCGGCGACGTGGTGGTCGTGCCGTTCCCGTTCTCCGAGCGCGACGCCACCAAACGTCGCCCCGCGCTCGTCTGCTCCAGCTCGGCATTCAACAAGGCCTCACAACACCTGGTGCTCGCGATGATCACCACCGCCGCTCATGTGAAGTGGCCGGGTGACGTGCGCATCCGCGATCAAGCGTCGACCGGACTTCCGGTTCCGTCAATCGTGCCGTGGAAGATGTTCACACTCGATCGTCGACAGTGAGTTAAGCGACCGCTCAAGATCTGCGCGAGCAGACGAACGTTACGGTCGCTCAACCTCGGCCAGAAACGCACGCACCGCCGCGATGTACTCCGCAGGCTTCTCACGCATCGCTGCATGTGCACCGCCGGGAATGATCACCAGACGTGCATCACGCATCGTCTTCCGGAACTCCTCGAGTGTTGTCGGACGCGCTTCATCGAACTCACCCGCGATGAACAGCGTCGGCGCGGTGATCTCGTCCATGTCGTCTGAGCGCGTCCACGACTTGAGCGATCCCGTCGACAGGAACTCCGTTGGTCCCCACATCTGGCGATAGATCGTGTCGTTGGACGTGACGCCCTCGCAGCGCGCGATCGGTGCGGAGGGCAGTCGCTGCACATGGCGCGCATAGAACGAATCCGTGGCGGCGGCGTACGCGGGTGAGTTCAGCGTGCCCGCCTTCTCATGCTCGTCGAGCACCGCCTGGATGGACTCCGGCATCTGATCGCGCAGGCTGTCGGCGTCGGCGATCCAGCGCGGCGTTGAAATCAGCGGGCTGCTGAAGATTACCGACTTGACGCCGGTGGCCTTCGTGGCAATCAGGTACTCAGCCGCCAGCGCGCCACCCCACGAGTGGCCGAGCAGATGCACGCTGTCGAGCGCGAGCGCCCGTCGTACCGCCTCAACTTCCTGCACGAAGCGCGGAAAGTTCCAGAGCGTTGTGTCAGTGGGACGCTCGGAGCGACCGGAGCCCAATTGATCATAGAAAATGATCGGCCGCTCGCTGGCGAGTGGCGCGAGCACCTCGAAGCGACACGAGGCACCGCCGGGACCGCCGTGCAGTGCGAGCAGCGGGATGCCCGGGCCGTCGCCGATCTTGCGATACCAGATCTTGCCGCCGGGCACGTCGATCATGCCTTCCTGCGAGGGGAAGGTGTCGACTGCGGCTGACGCCGCGATGGTATCGGTGGCGGTGTCGGGGTTTGGTGTGCAGGCGGACAGCACACAGGCGCACGCGAGCGCAACACCAGCGATAACACGCGATGATACGGGGAGAAGAGTCATGCATCGAACATGCGATCCTGGCGGACGCTTGTCGAGCAGGAGCGCCCGCCCAAGATCGTCGTCTTGGTCAGATAGGCGGCTCTACCGCAACTCCACCCGACCGCGCGATGATTCCAATACCGCCACTAGCTCGTACTCCGCTGCGCTGCGCACCTCCACGTCCAGCCCCAGCGCCTCATACTTCGCCGTCAGTAACTCCGGCGCTGGATGCTGCGCAACCAGCTCCACCAACCGCACGCCCGCGGGCGCGCGATCTGCCGGATGCGGCGAGTCCAGCCAGTCGATGAAAAACGGCACGAGTCCGTGCTCCACCTCGATGAGCGGACTGGTCACCTGCCACGCGAGCCGCACCCCATCGGGGCGCACCCGACCGCCGTCTCGCACTTCCCCCAAAGGGATGCCGGCCACTTCCGCGTCCGCACGCAGTTGCGCGAGGTCGTGGCCGGCGGCGCACCATGTCACGAGCGTCGGCTTGCGCAGGCTGTCGATGCGAAACCAACGCGGCGTGGCGTGCGCGGGCTGCTCTGGATCGGGGCCCACGATTTCGAGGTACATGCGCGGGCCAAGCCCGAGCAGCGCGTTGCGCGTGCCGAGTCCGGGGTGTTGGCCACCCGCGATCGCGCGGACGCCGAGTTGCGCCTCCAGCGCGTTGACGGCGGCGTCGAGGTCCGGGGTGGCGTAGACGAGGTGGTCGAGGCGATGACGAGGCATGCGCCGAGTTTACGGCGTCACGGCGGTGGACACCAGCATGAAATTGAGGTGAATGCCCACGCCACGGAAGGCATGCCCGTGCGCGCGACGTTCGCGCCGCGCGTCGCGCGTTGCGACGCAAGAGTGATCATGCCGCGGAGTGCGCGTTTCCCCGGATCAGGCCGCCGATGTGAACAGCTCCGCGAAGTCGATCGCGAGCGTTGCAGCAGCATCTGTTGGCGCCCACGCAATCGACTCGCGATACAACTGCGGAAACTCTGATTGCGCTGTCCACCGCTCAAATGTTCGCGACTCGATATCCACGAGCCACACCTCAACGACACCGTGTGCGAGATAAGCCGGACGTTTACGGTGTCGGTCGGCCTTCGTGGTGGACGGGCTCAGGATCTCGATCACCAGCGCTGGCGGTGGCATTGCACGCCAGTCCTCGATCGAGCGACCGGCCGGCACCGCATACACGGCGAGATCGGGCTCCAGCCACGTGGTTTCATTGATGAACACACCACCCGGCGAGAGAAACTCCCAGTCGGCGTTCGCACCGCACCACTGCCCGGTTGTGACGGCGAGTCGAGCCGCAATCCGCTGGTGACGTACCGCCGGCATCGGCGTCACGAGCAACTCGCCGTGCAAGATCTCGTAGCGATTGCCGTCGTCCGGCAACTGTTCGAGATCTGCCACCGTCCAGAGGGAACGTGACGGGATGGGCGTAGGGAGCGGCATAGCCATACATTCGGCTCGGCGGTGAGGATTGCGCAAGGGGCGAACATGCGCCGAGGATAGCGCGTTTTGGGCTGAACGCCTGTACCGAATCGTTGCGTGATGAACCATCTGGGCGCTCGAGCCGCCGCCAGCACCGTTTGAGCGCGCGTCTGACCGCGTCAACGTATCGGCTGCTCACGTCGCGGCTTCTGTCGACTGGTCGTGGAAGTGAGTCACGCGCCCCGGGAGCGAAGAGCAGCAGCCGAGCGCTCGAGGACCGCGCCAGATTTAGAGAGTTGGTGCTGGAACTCCTTCTCAACCTGAACGAGGGTTCCGCCGAGCGATTCAAGCTTCGGCCAAGCGAGGACAGGAATCACTCGAGAGCCCTGCGACGCAGCGCTTCCGCGGTGACGAAGGCTACATCAGGGCGCGCGTGCTCGAGTCACCACACGCGAGTCACATTGAAGTCGTCGAAGATTTTTTCGTTCGACACCAACGCCATCTTTTCCTCGCGGGCCTGCGCTACCAGCATACGGTCACCGCCTGGATCGACGCCCGGTTCGCGGGTGGATTGGCGCCTCGGCAGACGTCGTCGTACATTCTGCCCAACTTCAACCTCAACGGCCGCGATGAGCAAAAAGGGAAAGAAGGTCAAGAAGCTCGTGAACGAGTACGGCATGGATGCGCTGGGGGTCATTGCCTCCGTCGCCGGCGCCGCGATGGGGTTCACGGGCGCGAGTGACTTCGGCTCGCTTCCCGGGGTGGGCATCGGGTCCGTCAGTGCGGTGAAGGACCTCTTCACCGGGTCCACATCCACACCGAATCCATTGTTCTGGTTGAATGGGTTCGACGAGGAGGACTCACCGTTGGTGGACGCGTATTTGCGCCAGCGCACGCTCAAGAAGTACGGCGGTGCCTTCTTCTCGATCGCTGGCGTGGCGGCGACCCCGTTCACGATGGGCGTGAACCCGACTGCCATCAGCCGCCACGCCTCGTCGGAGGCGGCAACGTTGATTCACCTGTACAAGCTCGCGGCGCTGAAGCAGCGGTTCAGCCGAAGTGATACGGTGACTGGCTGGATCGACCTGGTGGTGAAGATGAAGATCATGAAGGCGGTGTCGCAGGGCGCGCAGCTCGCCATCAACGCACTGCCGAGCGGCATCGCCGCCGTAGGCGCGGCAGCGGCCGCGCTCAGCACGGGCACCTCGGTCGCGACCAAGATCGCGTCCAAGACCATGGGCGGCACCTGCATGATGACGTCCTTCCATCTGCACTGGCGTGCGTACCGTGAGCTCAAGATCAACAGCTCAGGACGCGGTCCGGCGACCCTGATCATCAAGGAACTGTTCTCGCGCCGCCATTACACGGTGCTCGGCGGCTCCTATGATTACAAGGGCATGATCATGGAGCCGGGCGGCTGGTGCCCGATCAACGACAAGCTGCTGCTGTTGTAGAGGAGCTAGAGGCGAGCGTTGGCCGAAGTCGTAGTGCCGGCACAAATGGATGGGTCAGCCGCTGGAACGGTGTGCGCATCACGCGGCATGTTGACTTTCATGCTGGAGCACGAAACGTTCTACGCGACAAACCCGCCCAGGAGTGCACCGTGGAAATGCGCACCAACGCACTGCTGTTTCCGAAGACCCGAAATTCCGGACCGATCGGCGCCAGCATTCCACTTTCCCACCGGTCCGCAGTCGGTGTACGGCGACGCGACCCGGTTCGTGCTCGAACTGCGCGACGGTGACGGTCGGATTTTGATCGCTCTCGAGTTCGGCCAGCGAGCTGAGCGCAAGGATGTCGCACAAACCCAGATGATTCTCCGGCCAAGCGAGCATCGTGCCTGGAGTGAGAAAGTGCGAAGGGCTGAGGTGATTCGTACATCAGGGCGCGCGTGCTCGATTCACCACACGCGAGTCACATCGAAGTCGTCGAAGATTGTTTCGTTCGACACCAACGCCATCTTCTCCTCTCGGGCCTGCGCCACCAGCATACGGTCAAATGGATCGCGATGCGCGCCGCCAAGCGAGCCCGCGACCTGCGCATGTTCGAGTGTAATGTGTAGCGGCTGAAAGCCCTGACGTCTGATCTCGCGTGCGAAGTCCACCGCGAGCGGTCCAACCGTTGGCAGCTTGCCGAGTCGGTGCTTGGTCGTCACTTCCCAGGCCGACGCGGCGCTGACGAACACCTCATTGTCCGCATCGGAGATCGCGTCGCGTGCGGACTGCGGGAGTTGAGTATCACCGGCGAGCCACCAGAGCAACGCGTGGGTATCCAGCAGTAGTCGCACCTCGCTTACTCGCCCCAGGCAGCGAGCTCGCCTTCCGGTAGCGGCTCGAAGAACGCGGCGCTCACAGCAACTTTTCCGGCCAGTGCACCGAACTGGCGGGTTGGTGCGGGCTCGCCCGCCGGAATGAGTCGCACGACCGGCTCCCGATTGCGAAGGATGATCACTTCCTCCCCGGCCTCGACGTCGGCGATGAGTTGGGAGAGGTTGGTTTTCGCCTTTTGGACGGTGACGGTTTTCGTGGGCTGCTCGCGGGAAAGGTCGTCTAAAGATCAGCTAATGCCTTAGCTACGATCAAGAGGCGGCCTTCTCCACATCGTCCACGCACCCAGGATTACGAGGATCAGCGGTAGCGACACCACGAACGTCATCCATACGCGTTCGCCCGCAGAGTCCGGGATGCCGTTGCTGAAGAGCCCCCCCCGTCCGTAGATAAACAGAAGCACTGCACCCAAGGCCATCCACAGCTTGGGCTGATGCCACGGATAGCATTCTTTCACGTAGAGCATGCCCGCCATCGAGGAGGCTATCACCGCGCTGGTACCGAGGCTGTACATCGGCAGACCAAACAGGGCGTTCGCTGCAAGCACCACGACCATGTAGATCGCCGTGCCACGAAGCGCGATGCGCAATGGAGAGCGCGCGGGCATGTGTGCCTCGGGGAGAAAGTCGACCTGACGGTTGAACGACGATATCGCGCGCCTCAAGATACGTCAATTGGCTGAGGCAGGGTCAGCCGCTGGAACGGTGCGCGCATCTCGCGGCATGTTGACTTTCATGCTGGAGCATGAAACGTTCTACGCGACAAACCCGCCCAGGAGTGCACCGTGGAAATGCGCACCAACGCACTACTGTTTCCGAAGGCCCGAAATTCCGGACCGATCGGCGCCAGCACACAGCTCCGTTTCGCTCGCAACGTCGTCCGCGCGGTCGCTGCAATCTCCAGCTATTCCGCCACGTTCGAAAACCGCGACGATCATCACCTCGGCAAGCTCGATCTCTCGCTGACCACGACAATCGATTCCGGCGATCCTCGCAACGTGATCGTGGAAGGATTCTTCTCGCTGCGTGATTGGTCCGGCACCTGGGATGACGCGTACTCGGGAACCGTTGCGATCACCGTGCTTGCCGAACTCGTTGCCGCAACGCCCCCCGCCCCCGGCGATGCACGCGGCGATCTGGTGATCACCGACGCCGAGATTACGCAGGGCATTCAGCATTTCCGGAGTGCGCTGCATCTCGACAGCGCCAATGTTTTTCCGGACAACTCCATTCGACTGGTGGAAGGGAAACCAACTGGTGTTCGTGTCTGGGTTGACTATGACCGCAACTCCGGGCTGCCCCTGATTGCCTCGCTCACCGGTACACTGCTCGTGCAGGGCGCGTCCGGCGGCACGACCACGTTGTTGCCAGTGAACCCGATCACGCCCAAGCGTGAAAGTCAGATCTCTCGCGGAATGGCAGGCGACACGCTGAACTTCGTCATTCCTGACGGGCTCTGCTCCGGCGACGTCACCATCACTGCGCAAGTAGCCAGTCGCTCCGACGCGACCAGCTTTTCCACGACGTTTCAGAAGACGCTGTCGTTTGAGACACTTGCCCCGGTGCGCGTGTTCGCGGTGGGTGTGAATTACACCGGGCCAGATACCGTCGATGGGGAGCCCACAAGCGCGCCAGCTCCGGCCGACTTCGTGTCGCTGTTCGGTGTGACCGAACTGCTCTATCCGATCCCGCAGGTGACGCAGACCGGATACATGACGATCGACTACGACGGGGAGATGGACTCGGATATCAGCAAGGGGTGCGACAAGATGGGCGACTTCCGCGATGATGTTGCTGATCTGCGCGGCGATTCCACCGACATCTTCTACGCACTCCTGAATAAAGGCGTCGACACCGGATCCGTCGGCGGTTGCGGAGGATCTGGCGGCGCCGGTGTTGGCATTATCGGTGGGCAGGGAACCGCTGCACACGAGCTTGGCCACATCCTTGGTCGTCGACACGTTGCCTGCGACAACGTTACGCGGTGTGCGCGACCGCGCAATACAGATGGCTCGTACCCAGTCTATCCCGGTTACGACTCGGACAGTATCGGTGAGTTCGGATTCAACACCACATCTGGTGCCGTGCTTTCGCCGGGGAATGCGCACGACATGATGGGCTACTCGGGGAATGCCTGGATCAGCCCGTACACGTACAAGGCGCTGATGACACGGATTCCGGCCGACGATGGTGGTGCGACTGGCGCGAGTGCGGCATTGTCTGCTCGAAGTGCGAAGCTGCGGCGGCCAATCGAAATCCGTGAGCGCATACCACGCCAGGCGCAGCATCTGTTCGTCAATTTCGTGGTACAACGCGATCGATCGGTGGCATGGCGTACGGCGTTCCACTTTCTCACCGGGCCGCAGTCGGTATACGGCGACGCGACCCGGTTCGTGCTGGAACTGCGCGACGGTGACGGTCGGATTTTGATCGCTCACCCGTTGCATCAGGATGACGCCACGTGCGGATGCGCGGGTGGCAACTGCATCTGGCCGAAGACATTCAAGGCCGGCCTTCCATACGATCCCGCGGCCAAGCGCCTTGTCGTGCTCGAATGTGAAAAGGAACTGCTTGACGTCGCGATTCCTGAGCCGCCGAAGGTTGAACTCAAGTGCGACGGCGCTGACGATCCCGATTCGGATTTCCTTGCCTGTCGCTGGCAGGCGGATCCTCGGCTTGATCAGCAGGCGCTCTGGTATCTGCTGCAGTGGCGCGATCGGCGTGGTGTCTGGCGCGGCGTAGCGCCACGGACACAACGGACGGAGTGGGCGGTACCGAAGTCACTCTGGGGACGCACGTCGGATGCCGC
>JBBQNT010000181.1:0-8141 GCA_038330215.1 Gemmatimonadales bacterium | reverse complement strand
CGGCGTGATCGTTTCACGGTTGATCAGGCGGAACGCTGCAGCATGTTCCCCCTCGACTCCAGCGATCGAGCCGGCGGCGGCAAGAATGCCCGCGTCGTCGATATTGCCGACCTGTCCGAGGTAGGCGGTGACGCCGACGTCTTCGAGGATCTGCGCAACAGCGAGGAACGCTTCCGCGCTGCTGAATGCGTCCCCGAAGTCGAACTCAAAGAGCGAACGCGGCAGCGCCAGCGCGCCGAGCGCATTCTGCAGGAAAAGCACGTGCTCGATCTCGTGATTGCGCACCGTACGTACGAACTGCATCACGTTGAACGTGGCGGGAAGCGGCGGTCGCACCCGCTCGATGCCCGGCACGCGACCGGGGAGTCCCATTCCATCGGGATCGATGGCAGCGACCGTCGCGCCCATCGGCAACTCGCCTCGTCCTTCGGCGCGCAGATAGAAGGTGGCCTCCAGATACTCCAGCACCAGGGCGAAGTTCAGAATCTGAAAGTCGGTCAGGGCTTCGTTCTCGGCCCAGCCTGTGAGCGCCGGAAAGTTGCATGTGGCACCCTGCGCCTGCAGCACCCCACCGAACTTCTCGCCCCGCATGATGATGGGCCCCAATGCGACGGCGCCCGCCGCCACTGCCAGCTTGCTGAGAAAGCTTCGGCGCTGCTCAGGCGTGCGCAACTCGTCCGCGTCAAACTTGATCAACTGTTTCGTGGTATCCATAGTGACGATCTCCAGAAAAAATTAGTGGTCGAGGAATGAGGTGCGGCGTCAGAGTCCTGCGACGACGAATGGGGAGATCGCGCTCACGACTTCTCCCGGCGTGAGGGGCGTTTCGAATGCCACTGGAGCGGGATCGCGATGATTGAGCGCACGAAACGCTGCGGTGTGTCGCGCCTCGATGGTGAAGATCGTTCCGGCCGCACTGCGGATGTTCTTATCGCTAATCAGCGGCAGGGCGCCAAGGTACGCGCCAACACCGGTCTGCTCGAACGTTTCGGCCGCCTTCAGGTACTTGTTCTCGTTCTGCAGGGTGCCGCTGAAGTCGAACGTGATGCTGTTGCCGGTCGCGGCGGCGCCCAGCGCCGTTTGCAGATATTCCACGTGACAGATCTCGTGATCGCGCACATTGGTCGAGATATCGAGCACGAGGCCACTCAACAGCCCACTACCTACGGCCATCTTGTAGAATTCGGCTTCGAGCAGTTCGAGAAACAGCGCGAACTTGAGGATGTCCGTGTCGCTGGTGAGCGGCAGTCCGACGGTCGGACCGTCGACGGTCACCAGACCACCGTTGATCAGGCCTTTGCCTTTGCCATTACCATTTCCGCCTTTTGCCATGAGCGCGGAGAGCGCTGGCGCTGTTGGATCAGCGGTGGAACAGCCTGCGAGCGCTAAACCCGCCCCGGCTGTACCGGTCCACAACAGGAACGAACGACGACTCGAGGGCGCTTGGCGCGACGAGAGGGGCGCGTCGGGCTGCGCTCCAGCAGGTGATTCTGTGCTCATTTCGAGACCTCCGAACTTCGGGGACGTTTGTCTGTGAACTATCACAAACACGCAAGTTCGGTGCCTTATCGGGCGAGCTCATCAGTGGCTTACGCGGTTCGCGACGGCGTTCTCTTCGCTGGCGCTGGCCTTCGGACTTGCGTTCTGCGCCTCGTCCGCTCGACTTGTCGGAGCCCGCCACCCGCTTGATCTCGCACACGCTGCAAGAGCTGAGCCCGCTGCGGGGCTCAGCTCCTCGATACGCCCGTACCCGAAGTCGCCGGAAGCAAAAATGTAGATTAACTGTGACACTATGCTGCGTTAACGCAACACATTAAAACGTTGCGTGAGTGCTACAAGTCACTTGATTAAGGCAGAAGTGATCCTATGGTTCAAACCACAACTCCGGGCCGGGAGGTTCGCGCATCGTCCGCTGTTGCCGTCGCACCCTGCGCTGCCGCCGCCGGGATTGCGACGAACTTTTCTGGCGGTGGTCTGCAAGGAGAACGAGATGCAGCGTGGAATCACAACCCCCCTGGTGTGTGGAGTCGCAGCCGCGCTAGCGCTGGGAGTGGCGGGCTGCGCGCCCGACACCGGCGATGATGCAATGCTTCCGACGAGCGTGCTGCTTGCCAAGGAAAAGGCGAAGGGTCAGGACAAGCATTTTCGCCTGATCGAGTTGCCGCCCGGATTCAAGATCGAAAAGGTAGCCGACGGTCTCAACTTGCCGACCTCACTGACGTGGGATGACCAGGGTCGAATGTACGTGGCTGAAGCGGGTGGAGGGCTCGCTCCTGAACAACTGGCGCCCATTCGCATCCTGCGTATAGGGGATGACGGAGTCACGCCGGTAGCGGCCAATCTGTCGTCCAAGGGCATCAACAGCGCGATGGTGGCGATCACCTGGCACCAAGGAGCCTTCCTGGTCACGCACCGCGCCGCGGATCTGACGGGTGCCGTCTCCCGTGTGACGCTGGACGGGCAGGTTCAGCTCCTGTTCAGCGGGATTGTGGACAACCAATCCGAGCACCAGATCAACGATATCCGCGAGGGTCCGGACGGAATGATCTATGTTAGTGTGGGCCCGGCAGGGAACTCTGGGGTGATGGACCTGTCGGTCGCGCCTTGGATCAAGCTCAGCCCGAACGTACACACGCGGCCATGCCGGGACATCGTCCTGACCGGGCGCAATTTCAAGACGCCGGACTTCCGCACCCCGGATCCGGCGGATTCGGTGCTCACCGGTGCCTTCGTTCCCTTTGGCACATCTACCAGCGTGGGGCAGGTGATTCCGGGAGTAACCAAGTGCGGCGGTTCCATCCTGCGGTTCAATCCCGGCAACGCCGAAGCCACACTCGAGATGTATGCCTGGGGATTCCGCAATTTGATAGGGCTGGGCTGGGACTCGCGGACGGGTGCGATGTATGCAGCCGAAAACGGGTACGACCTACGGGGCAGCCGTCCCGTGGTCGACAAGTTCGACGCGAGTTTGCGCATCACGCAGGGCAAGTGGTACGGGATACCGGACTTCAGCGCGGGCCGAGAGCCGCTCACCAACGCTGCATTCGAGCCGCCGGACCGGTTCCAGGCGCCGGTCTACATTGGCGGTAACCTGATCGGCCGCGACCTGGGCTTTGTGATCGATCACGCGGCCAGCGGGCTCACGCCCCCCACCCCCGCGGTCGTGCTGGGCCGTCACGAGCTCAACTCATCGCCTTCATTGCTGGATGTCGCGCCGGCTTCATGGGGCTCGTTGGCGGGCGATGTGTTCATTGCGGAATGGGGAGATCTCGCCCCCCCGACCAACCCCTTGAGGAGCGCGTTCGCCGGGTTCCGTGTGGTACGCGTCGACCCCGAAACGGGTATGGTTTCGCCGTTCGTGCAGAACTGTGCCGCCGGACCCGCATCGGCGCTCGGCGACCGGAGCGAAGGCATTGAGCGGCCGTTCGATGTGAAGTTTGGTCCTGATGGCGCCATGTACATCGTAGACTACGGGGTAGTCACAATCGACTTTTCGCAGGCGCCGCCCTATGCCTACCAGCCGGGGACCGGTGTGGTGTGGAAAGTTACGCGGCAGGGCAACTTCCCCGGCAACGGCAAGGTGCCACCGCCGCCCGTGCAGGGCCCGGTCGGGAAAGGTGGCTGCAGACCTTTGAAGTAGTACAGCACACTGGCACCCGGAGCGCCGGGTGCCAGCGTCTGCCCCCACCGGAGATGCCATTGTGCGTCGTCCTCGCCCACCGCGGAGTGGTCGCCGCGGCTCACGGTCTCCCCGCCGCGCGCGCCTGCTCGAGCACCAGCCCGGCCGCCGTTCCGCGCTTGAATCCCTTCCAATACGTGTGGGTTGGCTGCGCCCGGCCCTCGCGATCAAGCGCGTAGACGGCGTCCTTGCCGTTCGGCACGACTTGCAGGTACTCGAGTCGCGTCGTATCGCCCTTGAGTCGTGCGTCAAAGTGCGCGGTCACGAAGTGCGCGAGAATATTGTTCATGCGGCGCGTGTCCCAAATC
The DNA here is from genome assembly GCA_038330215.1 of Gemmatimonadales bacterium. Lineage (GTDB taxonomy): Bacteria > Gemmatimonadota > Gemmatimonadetes > Gemmatimonadales > Gemmatimonadaceae > JAABRT01. Next base: position 4,154 of record JBBQNT010000181.1, on the reverse strand, counting down.
GGATCGGCGTAGTGCGTGAACGGGAAGGACTTGAGCGTCTCGGAGAATGCGTAGCTCTCCGCCGGCGCGGGCATCGGTGCGCCCGCGTTGTGCCCGGCGCCAACGAACGTGAGCAAATAGCGGTCCGCGTTCACGGCGCCGCGAAAGATGGCGCGGGTACCGTTTTCATAGCCGGACACGTCGTCCGCGCTGCCGGCGACAAACAGCGTGGGCGTGCGAATGCCAGCCAGCCCCGCGGCATCCCAGAAGCCCGACTGCATGCCCCACGGACCGATGGCCACGGCGGCCTTGATGCGCGGATCGATCGATGCCTCATAGGCGGGATTGTCGGCGCTGCGCTCCAGGAGCAGCCGGTTGGGCGGCGCACCGGGAAATGACGCGGCGGCCGCGCGATACCCACCGCCGATCACATTCACCAAGCCGTATCCCCCCATCGAGTAGCCAACAATACCGGTGCGTGTGGCGTCCACTCGGCCGGCCAGAAAGTGGCCCGAGTTCGCCGCGCCGAATCGTGCAAGTTCGTTCAGCACGAACAGCTGATCATACGACCGGTTGTAGAGCGTCACGGCAAACGCCTGCGCGTTGTCGTACGTGCTGCCGGTGTGATCGATCGAGACAACGATGTAACCCTTGCTCGCCAGGTTCTCGCCCAGGTGACTGAGCAGAAACCGATTGCCTGGGTACCCGTGCGAAATGATGAGGAGTGGGAACGCGCTGTCGCTGGCGAGCGGTGCGGCGTCGCGGTGCGCGCGTCCACGGAGTGTCACCACAACCGAAGGGTCGCGCATGATGGCGCGATACTCGCCATCGTGCGTCGGGTTGGACGCAACGGCGGGATACCACACCTCGAGCGTGAGCGATCGATCGGAGCGAACAGTGGGTTCGCCGGTTTTCGTCCGCAGTACGTCGGCGCGGTTTTTGTCGGTGACGGCGATGGTGCGCACGCCCACCGGGTACGCTCCGAACGCCGCCAGCTCCGGTGCCAGCGGCGTGACCACGTCGATGCGGTTCTCGATACGGCTGTCAATGCGGCTGGCAGCGGTGCGTTCCTGGGCGACGGCGGGCGCGGACAGCGTCAGGCTCAGAAGCATTGCGACAGGCAGCGTGGGCAGCGTCGATTGTATGGATGGGCGCATGGCGGTGGGTTGCTCGCTGGGGTTCGCGTGGTGAGGTCAACTCCCCGGTACAATCTAGGGACACGGTTCACACTTGTCCGGGGACATGGTTCACACGGTGCGAGTCCCACGCCGGTGCTGCAGTGGTATGAACGGTCGCAGGCCAAGCGTCACTGAGGCGAATCACCCTGCAGCAGCGGGTCCATGCGCTACGCCCTGCGTCGGTGAACGACGAAAGTTGTGCGCGTCGACAACCGGTTAGAATCGCCGTGGGATCGGCATGGATGGCCGAACACAGCCCTCGCCAAAAGATGTGCTGGTAGGCAACGCCCACGCCGATATCCCGGACTCGGCCCGGATACTCCTCCTCGGTCCAGCTCATCGTCACACCTCGGACACACGCGTCAACGCGATCAGCGGCCCCGAGTCGCCACCATCCGCTCAAGCCCGTCAAGAATCAGCTCCAGTCCGAACGAGAAGTCATGCGTGCCATCGTGCGTGCCGTTCGCGACGCGCGTGGTGATGTCATGCAGGTAGGGATACTGATCGGCGGTGAGCATGGGCAGAAAACCGGCGGCCGCCGAGGCGTACTCGCTGGGCTCGACGGGGAAGTTCTGCAGCTGCAGAGTGTAGCCGTAGACGTAGCTGTCGATGGCATTCCAGGCGCGATCGGTCTCGGCCCATGTCAGTCCCGCCGCGCGCAGCGTGCCGAGGGTCGCCTCGATATAGCGGAACATGTTCGGACCGATATTCATCCGGGACACCACCAGCATCGCGGCCCACGGATGCGCCAGCAAGACGTCGTGCGCCGACGTGGCGCGGGCCCGCATCGCGGCCTTCCAATCCCCACCGGGTGTTGGTCGCGTGATCTCACCGATGATCTGCTCCACCATGCCATCGAGGACCTCGTCCTTGTTGGCGACATGATTGTAAAGCGACATCGCCTCAACCTTGAGGGTTGAGGCAAGCCGTCGCATGGACAGTGCATCGAGCCCGTGTTTGTCGGCGAGCCGAACGGCGGCACGCAGTACGCGCTCTCGGGTGAGCGGAGATCGTCGAGGTTGCGGCATGCGCCAGAGATAACGCCGACTGACAGTGTAAGGCAACCTGGCCCACTTGCGAAACCAAAAACTTACGTCGTACGTACTGCCGTACACCGTAAGTTTCTGAATCCCCGCCTGAGGATTATCACGATGCGCTCGTTTGTCCCCACACTCTTGGCTCTTCTGCTCTATGCTGTGCCCGCTGCCGCTCAGCGGGATACCTCCACTGGCGCCGACAGCACTCCGCCCGCTTCTTTGCGCTGGCACGTCGGAGTCGCCGCCGATATGGGCCTGCCGACCGGAGATTTCCGTCACAACGTTGGGCACGCGGGAGGAGCGCACGCGCACCTGCGATTGCGGCTCGACGAATACGGGATCTTCTCGCTCCGGCTCGAGGGCGGCTATCTCAATTATGGACACGAGAGCCAGCGCACCTGTGTCGCCGCCACGCCAGGCTGCCGCGTGGCAGTGAGTGTCAGCACGGCGAACGGCATTCTGTCCCTTGGCCTCGGCCCGGAAATCTCGTGGCCGCTCGGACGCTTTCGGACGTACGGGCATGCTCTCGTGGGAATGAGTCGTCTCGTGACCGTCTCCGGACTTGGCGGTGGACTCTTGCCCGACTTCATCGCCGCAGACGAGAACTTCGGCGATGGAGGATTCACCTGGAGCACTGGCGCCGGCGTTTCGTTGCCGATCCGCTCGGGCTTTGCGGTCGATCTCGGTGTGTCGTACCAGGGACACGGCCGCCGCGACTACCTCATCAAGGGTGGCGTTACCGACAATCCCGACGGGACGCTGGCGCTCGACGTGAAGCGCTCCACGGCCAACCTGTTCGCGATTCGACTCGGCGTCTCGACGCCGCTCATCCGAAAAAAGAAGACATGAAGGCAGCCGTGTATCGTCGCTACGGACCGCCGGAAGTTGTGGCGGTCGAAGACGTGCCCTTGCCAGCCCCCGGACCAAACGAGGTGCTGGTTTGCGTACGCGCGACCACGGTGTCGTCGGCGGACTGGCGTGTTCGCAGCCTGTCCATGCCCCGCGGCTTCGGGATGTTCGGACGTCTCGCGTTCGGCATCACTGCGCCGCGTCGCCCGATCCTTGGCCGCGAGTGACAAGGTCCTCATCAACGGTGCATCAGGCACGGTTGGGTCAGCGATGATGCAAGTGGCGGTAGCTGCGGGCGCTAAGGTGACGGCCGTGTGCAGCGCTGCAAACACCGACATCATCTCGCAACTCGGCGCGGTCCGCGTGATCGACTACAACGCCACCGACTTCGTGGTGGCGCGGATTGATTGAAGCACGAACCATCCACACATCAACGCCAAGACGGCCCTCGCCTGGAGAGGAAGGCTTGCGCGGGACTTGACAGAGACGACGCAGCCGATAAAGTACCATACCATATGGTATCTTCTCTGGTATGCTGCTGCTGGCCACCGCCAGCAGGCGCCTCAATGACAAGGTGAATCCGTGAGTGTCTTTCTGCTTCCCGCCGCAGTTGCAGCCGCCATCGCTGCCGCGCATTCGCTTGCCGGTGGGCGAGAGATCGCCCGCCCACTGTTGCGTGACGCAGCGCTGCCACCGGTAGTGACATTGACGCATTACTACTGCTGGCACATGGTGACGATCACGCTTACCGGCCTTGCCGGCGCCTATGCCTATGCGGCGGTTGCCCCGGCTGGGTACGCTCTCGCGGTGACTGCGACCCTCTTGTCCGGCGTGTTCGGTTTCTGGGGATTCGCGCTTGTGCTCTGGAAACGACAGCGCCATCGCGACATGCCGCAATGGATTCTGTTCGCGGTGCTGACGGCCAGTGGTGTCTGGGCGCTGACGGCGTGAAACCTGCACCGCAGTTCAGGCGCGAGGGTGCGGGGCTGTGGATCGAAGCCGCCTACACCATACTTGTCCAAGAGGGGCATAGGGGACTGACAATCGAGCGATTGACGACAGTCACCGGTAAGACGCGCGGATCATTCTATCACCACTTCGGCAGCGTCGA
>JBBQNT010000180.1:0-8180 GCA_038330215.1 Gemmatimonadales bacterium | reverse complement strand
CGCGAGCACCGGTGCGTCCTGCGGCGGCGCCGGAGGCGCTGGCGGCTGATCGGGAGGCGAAATGACCGCCGGCGGTTGCGTGGCCTGTCCCTGAGCGGCATCAGCCCGGACCGCCTGCGCCCGTGCGGCGGAGTAACGAGTGGTCAACGACATCTGAGGCACACTCCGGCTGTAATCGTCATGAGACTCAATACGTCCCCAATCGGGCAGAGTTGCAAGGGGCAAGCGCGCACAACCTGCTATCGCCCGAGCTTGCTCGCCGTCTTCAGTGTACCCTCGCGCACCCAGGTGTCGGCCACCGTATCGAGACGTGCGAAGATGCCCTCGGCCAGCTCACGCTCATCGCGAGGCATCACGCGCAGCACGAAATCGGCCAGGTTGCCCACCACACGACGCTCGTCCACCGGTCGAATGCCAATGCGCAGTCTCGGATAGTCCATCGAGCCGAGCTGTGCCTGAATGGACTTGAGGCCGTTGTGCCCGCCCGTCGAGCCGCTGCCGCGAAACCGGTATTCTCCCACCGGAATCGCGATGTCGTCCACCGCAACGAGCAGATCCTCTGACGCATCGAACCCGGTTCGGCCGAGATACGAGCGAAGCGCGCCGCCGGACAGGTTCATGAATGTTTGCGGTTTGACCAACCGTACGCGCAGCGGGCCGACGTACCCATCGGCGACATGCGTATCGCGATCCTTGCGCCAGGCCTCGCACGACCAGGCGCGTGCCAGATGGTCGAGCCACCACCACGCGGCATTATGCCGGGTCGCCTCGTATTCGCGCCCCGGATTGCCGAGGCCCATGATGATTTTCACGTCACGGAAGTGGAGAGGGAGATGGAGAGGCGCGACGCGCTTTCATGCGCCAGCATGCGCCAAGGGCGCGCGACGGGCCGAGAGACCGATCACGCGCCCTGTGCACCGCATTCGCGAACGACTTATTCGTCGTCGTCCTTGACCTTGCGAATGACTTCCGGTTCGGCGACGGCTTCTTCGGTCGGCTCCACCGGCGCCTGCTTGGGCGGCTGCACGATGCAGACGGTGAGCGTCTCATCGTCGACGGCCTTGACGCCAGCCGGCATCTGCAGGTCGGAGACGTGCATGGACTTGCCGACGTGCAGCTCGGTGACGTCCACATCGATGTGATCCGGAATGTTGGCCGGAATCGCTTCGATGGTGATCTCGTGCAGGATCTGGTCGAAGATGCCACCGTCAGCGCGCACGCCGATGGGGACGCCGACGTACACGATCGGGCACTTGAGCGTCATCGTTTCGCCCGCGACGACTTCCTGGAAGTCGACGTGCATGATGAGCTTCTTGAACGGGTGGCGCTGGATCTCGCGAATGAGCGAGCGCGCCGGTGTGCCGCCGACATCGAGGTCGATGACCGTGCTGCCGTACGCCACGGACTTGATGAGACGCTCGAACTCACGAGCGTTGACCGTGAGCGCCTGGGGCTCGCGGCCGTGCCCGTAGATGACGCCGGGAATTTCGCCGTTCTGGCGGAGCTTGCGCGCGACGCCCTTACCGGTGTCGGAACGCAGGGTCGCGGAAAGAGTTGCGGATGCCATGACAGGACTCTGGGAAAACGCGTGGACAACTGAAAGAGGTGCGCGCCGTCAATCGAAGAGCGAACTCACCGATTGGTCGGAGTGCGTGAAGCGAATCGCCTTGGCCACGAGTTCTCCGACGGAGAGCACCGTGAGCGCGGCGAACCGCCGCTCGGGCGGAACCGCGATGGTATCGGTTACCACCACTTCCTTGATGGGCGCCGCCGACAGACGCTCGACGGCGGGGCCGGAGAGCAGGGCATGCGTGGCGCACACGTAAATATCGTTGGCTCCCAGACCCTTGAGGGCCCGGGCGGCCTCGGACACGGTCCCCGCGGTGTCGATCATGTCGTCGGGGATGATGCAATCCCGTCCGGCCACATCACCCACCACGTTGACCACTTCTGCAACATTCGCCTTGGGGCGACGCTTGTCGATGATCGCGAAGGACGCATCGAGTCGCTTCGCGAACCCGCGCGCCATCTTGGCCGACCCGACATCCGGCGCCACCACGACGAGATCCTTCAACTGCTTCTTGCGAAAATGCGAGACGAACACCGGTGCGGCATACAGGTGATCGACCGGAATATCAAAAAAGCCCTGCAACTGATGCTGATGGAAGTCGAGACCAAGCAAACGATCCGCTCCGGCGACTTCAATCAGGTTGGCGACCAGCTTCGCGCCAATCGCGACGCGCGGCTGATCCTTGCGGTCCTGTCGCGCGTAGCCGTAGTAGGGCAACACGCACGTGACGCGGGCGGCCGAAGCGCGCCGCGCCGCATCGACCAACAACAACAGCTCCAGCAAGTTTTCGGCGGGCGGATTCGTGGGCTGCACGATGAACACGTCCGCACCGCGGATGTTTTCATCGATGCGAACGAACACCTCACCGTCTGCAAAGCGCGAGACTGCCACGCGACACAGTTCCGTTCCGAGGTGGTGCGCGATCTCCTCGGCGAGGGCCGGATTGGCCGTACCGGAAAGAATCTTGAAACCACTTTTGGAAACAGCCAGCCGATCCATCGACCGCAGCCTTGAAAATTAGCGATGACAAGATGACGAGGACAAGGCCTGCCAGCGCCCTCCCCCGCAACAGAATGCACGCACAGCCACTACGAACCAGCCTTGCAACATAACGGCTCCAGCTCAGAAACGGAGCCCCCTCCCAGACAAAAAAACGGGCGCCTCTCGACCATCGACTGGTCGGAAAGCGCCCATTGCCCCGCTAGGATTCGAACCTAGATAGCCACATCCAAAGTGTGGAGTCCTGCCATTGGACGACGGGGCATCACAGCCACCGCAAACTTAGGCGGTCGGCTCCGGCGGGACAATTGCCACGGCCGTACTCGTTCGCACGAACTGCTCACCAGTACGCGGCACCGGCCAGTCCGCGGGCGTCGCCGACTCGGACAACAGAAAGCACGTCGCGCCGCTGCCGGACATGAGACCAATGGCGTGCTCGCCTGCCTCGCGCCGGGAGCGGGCCTGCGCCCGCACGAGCGGGAGCCAGTGGCCCACACCCGCATGCCGCGCTTCCACCACCGCCTCGAAGTCATTGTGCGCCAGACGGGCGATCGCGCCCCACGATGCAAAGGCGCCCGACGACCACACCTGCGCCGGTGCGGACTCGCCGATTATCCGGTTCAGCGCGCGGTACGCCTCGCCCGTGTTCACACCCTCGGTAAACGTGACGAGGTCTACGGCCCGGGCCGGCAGCGCGGGCAGCGACAACAGCCGGTCGCCCCGTCCCCAACCCCAAGCCAGCAGCGCGTCGCATGTGAGGAACGGCACGTCCGAGCCGAGTTCGCCGGCAAGCATGATGAGCGCGTGCTCATCGAGCGGCTTGGGCGCGAGCTGGTTGAGCCCGCGCAATACCGCCGCCGCATCCGCGCTGCCCCCACCCAGTCCGCCGCCCACGGGGATGGATTTGTCGATTCGGATCGCGAATCCGGAAGGCCAACCGGCTACCTCGGCGAATCGGGTTGCCGCACGCCACGCCAGGTTCTGCTCGGTCGGACCCAATCCGCCGGCCGGCATGCTGGGCCCCGCGCAGTCGAGCGTTCGGCTTCGCGACGACGTGTCGACGTGCACCACATCATGCAGCGCGAGTTTGATGAACAGCGTCTCGATGTGGTGAAATCCGCCGGACTCCCGACCGAGCACGCGCAACAACAGGTTGAGCTTGGCCGGTGCCTCGACGCGGACGCTGGTCATGCCTTGGGCGACGCCGGATCCGCCTCGTCTCCCGCAAACGCAGCGCGCGCGTCGACCACGTCGTCCTTGCGCTCGGTCGCACCGCGAATGTCCCGCAAGTTGATGCCGAGTCGGCCGAGATACACGACACCGAACAGCGTGATGGGAATGAACGATAAGACGTGATAGCCAATCGCCCAGCTCAACGCGAGGGATTCGGACACGCCGTACACGCCGAGCCCTGCCACGGCCGCGGCTTCGAAGATACCGACGAATCCGGGAGACGAGGGCAGTGCAACGGCGAAGCCGAGCACACCTTGCAGGAAGAGCGCGGCGCTGAACGGTGCGTGCAATCCCACAGCGAGGAAGCCAATCCACAGCGCCAGGGCGTGCACGAGCCAGTGGAGCACCGCCCACCACAAGACTTCAAGAAAACGACGCGCGTCGCGCAGGACGGCGAGACCGCCAAGCGCCTGATCCGCGAACCCGACGATGCGGTCGGCTAAGCGCGGCATCAGGCGTTCGGTCACGGTGCGCACGAGGCCCAGCACACGCGTTGGCATGAGCACGGCGAGATAGCACACCAGCAGCAAGGCGATCACCGCGCTGATGCCGCCGATCGCGAACTGCGTGATCGTGAGACCGGCCAGGCGAGCGCCCGCCGGAAATTCGGGCGATAGCATGGCGCCGAACATGAGCGCGAGCAGTATGATGGCGTCGAAGATGCGGTCGACGGCGAGTGACGCCAGCGACGTGGTAAACGTGAGGCGCGGTACTTCACGCGTAAGCGAGAACGCGCGCGCCACCTCGCCGGGGCGTAACGGAATGACGTTGTTCATCATCATGCCGATAGCCGTGCTTCGCCAAGCGGGTCCAAACGGAATGCGGCCGGCGACGGGCTCGAGGATTGCCTGCCAGCGAATGGCGCGCAGAGGGAAAATCAGCGTGGCGAAGATGGCCGAGAGTGCGAACAGCCACGGGTTCGATGCGCGCAACACATCCACGACGTTCCCGAGCGGAACGGCGCGCAAGACGAACCACAGCAGCACGGCACTCAGCGTGAAGCCAAGCGCCGTTTTCCAGTTCAGTTGCACAGCGGGAAACTAGTGCGTGGTGAGGCTCGACGGAGACGAACCGGAACTCGGCGTGAAGCGCAGCATCGGCTCACTGACGCCCGGGGCAGCCGCTCAATAACCCCGACCCGAGGCCAAACGTCACGTCGCCGATCACAGAGCGCGCTGTGCGCGGTCAGCTGGCGCTGGCCAAGTCCAGCAGGTCGCTCAGTTCGTCGAGCAGCGCGGACGTCGTGGGATCCATGGCCGTGCCTCCCGCTCGCTGCCACGCGACGCGCAGTTCGTCGCGTACCGTCCGTGCTCGTGCGAGCGCGCTCTCCCCGTGGTAGAGCAGCGATTCTATCGGCACCACGATTGCTGGCGCCTCAGGCCGCTCCGGAGCTGTGGCAGCGGGCGGTGTCCGACGCTCGACCGGCGGCAGCCGGTGCGGTGTGTCGACACGCCGCACCGATGCCTGCGGCACCGGGGTGTCGGTGCGCGGAACGGCCGGCTGCGACATCGGCGTGCTGCCGCGCGGCAGGGCCGGCTGCGACAGCGGCGTGTCGCCGCGGGGCATGTCCGTTTCGGGCCACGTCGTTGCATGCTCGCGCACCCGGGCGGCCAGCTCAGCCTCCCCGAGCTCGCGGTCCATGAGTAGCTGAGCAAACGCCTGCACGGCCGCGCGTTCGGCCGGCCGCTCGAGCGCGGAACGAGCCATGCGCAGCGCGAGGTTGGCGATCGACGTGGCGCCGTAGCTTTCCGCAACGTCGCCCAGGCCGAGCAGGGTGCGTCGAACGGCATCGGTAAGCGAGAGCTGCTGGGCGCCTCGCTCGCCGCCGATGAGATTGAGCGCTTCCCGCGCGACGCCGTCGGCCGCGGCGGCCATGTCACCGCGAAACCGGGCAGCCAGCGTGATGGGTGGATCCTGGTTCCGTTCAACCAGGCCAGGCACGCCATCGTCGGGGAAGAGCCGGGCGATGGGGATCACCGCGCTGGCCGGCGACGCGGTGGCGTTCGGGTTGGCGAGATAGCCCGCGGCGACGGCCGCCAACGCGACGGAGTGCGTGCGGGCCAGCCGCTGCTCGCTGTCGGTCCACTGTTCGGCCTTGCCGACAAGGGCGCGCAACTCCACGAGGGCGCCTCGCAGGGCGAACTGGAGGCGCTGATCCCATCGCAGCTCGCCGCCCCGCAGCCCACCGGCTACCCGCTCGAGCGTGGCGGCCAACTCCGGAAGTCCCGGCAGTCGTGTCATAGTGGCCGCACCGCGCAGCGCCCGCGTCTGCGAAAGGAACGTGGCGCCGTCAGGAGCGACGGCGTCATCACCAAGCAGCAACTGGTCGAGCCGGTCGAGGTACTCACCGGCTTCCTGGCGGAAGAAGCTCAGCAGGGCGGGCGGCGTGTTCATGCGGTGCTGGTTCGGGCGGAAGTCATGGCAGCGCGCACCTCACGGACCGCCTCGGCGAGACCGACGAAGACCGCGCGACTGATAATGGAGTGTCCAATGTTCAACTCTTCGATGCCCTCGATGGAAGCGACGGGACCGACGTTCAGGGCGGTCAGGCCGTGTCCGGCGTGAACAGCAAGTCCCAGGGAGCGGCCAAGAGCGGTGCCGTTGGCCAGGGCGGCGAGTGGGGCGGGGTGGCTTGGGTGGTGCGCGTATGTGCCCGTGTGCAGTTCGACAGCATCGGCGCCAATGTCACGCGCCGCCTGAATCTGTGACGGCTCGGGGTCGATGAACAGACTGCTACGCACCCCGACACGTTTCAGGCGCGTGACTGCGTTGGCCAGCTCTGTGACGTTCCGCACGACATCCAGTCCCCCTTCTGTGGTTACTTCCAGTCGTCGCTCGGGTACCAGAGTCACCTCTTGTGGCCGGATCTGCTCCGCGAGCGTGAGCATCTCGTCGAGTGCCGCGCACTCGAGATTCAGCAGAGTGGTGATGGTGCCCGCGAGTCTCGTGACGTCGGCGTCCTGGACGTGACGGCGGTCTTCGCGCAGGTGGGCGGTGATGCCGTCGGCACCAGCGAGTTCGCAGAGCAGTGCGGCCTCGACGGGATCGGGTTCGAGGCCACGCCGCGCTTGCCGGAGGGTTGCGACGTGATCGATGTTCACGAAGAGGCGAAGGCGCGGGGGCATCTTGACGGGTAGTTGAGTTTCAGGGTTCATGGGGGTTTCGTCCTTCGATCGGGCGACAACCGGTACGTCCATTCATGCAGGTAATGCAGCGACGGAGGAAGTTGTGCGCAAGCGTGGTCTAGCGATTGGTCTGGTGGTGTCGACAATTCTGGCGAGCGGCTGTGCCAGCGGTGGTGGCTCCGGTGGCTCCGGTGGCAGCGCGGCGGCGAACAGTCGTCCGTCAAGAGCGCCAACTCCGCTCACGGGCTCGACCGCCGGCGCGACAACGGCGCAGCAGTCCGTCGAGGTGTTCATGCGCGCCGTCAAGGCGCAGGATCTGCAGACGATGTCGGCTGTTTGGGGCACGTCGCGCGGACCGGCCCGCGAGCAGATGGACCGGGAGCAACTCGAGAAGCGACTGATCATCATCCAGTGCAAGCTCGATCACGAGGCTTGGGGCTTCGCGGAAGACCGCCCACGACTGGTGGCCGGCGGCAAGCAGGATTTCCGCGTGCGGCTGCGCTCCAAGACAGCCGAGGCGGTGACCTCGTTCACCACCATTCTGGGCCCCGAGAACCGGTGGTTCGTGGAAATCGTGGACATGGAGCCGTTGCGAGAGTTCTGCACCTGAGACACGAGCGCGCCAGGGCCGGCGTCGGGAACGACTTGAGCGCTGACTGAATAGGTCTCGTGGGCACCGGGGCGCTGGCTCTGGGTGGATCCGTGGCTAGTATTCAGACAATTCAATGAGCACGCCACCGGTGGCGGACGGATGAAGGAACGCGATGCGCTTTCCTTCGGCCCCCAGTCGCGGTGTCTCGTCGATGAGTCGCACACCCGCGGTACGGCATTTCTCGAGGGTCGCGTCGAGATCGTCCACGGCAAAGCATACATGATGGATTCCCGGACCGCGTTTGGCGACAAACCTGCCAATGGGTGAGTCGTCGGACTGGGCTTCCAGCAGTTCCACCAACGACTCGCCGGCAGCGAGTCCCGCGATTTGTGCGCCATCGGCGTCGTCGAGCGGGACTTCGGGCAGTCCGAGGATATCGCGGTAGAACGGCACGAGTGCATCGAGGGCTCGCACGGCGATGCCGATGTGGGCGATGCGCGTGCCGCGTACGGTCGGTTCGGTCATGGCAATGTGGTCATGAGTGAGTCGATCGAATTGTAATCCCGACTTCAGCTGTGAGCAGCCGTCTCCGGGCGGCGCAACACATTCAACGTAGCACACGATGGCCAATGCACAAGCGGTAACCGATCAGGACTTTGCC
>JBBQNT010000179.1:0-8193 GCA_038330215.1 Gemmatimonadales bacterium | reverse complement strand
ATAGATGTACGGGGCATAGTCGCCAAGCAGGTAGCGATACACCGCATAGTAGGCCGAGCCCGGGCGGTGCGGTGAGGCTTCGATCCACGCCACGCGGCCGCCGTCGGGCAAGTCTTTGGGCGTGATGTTCTTCCACGTCTTGCCGTCATCGCGCGTGATGTAGAACGGCCCGTCGTTCGAGCCGGTCCAGATCACCCCCTTTTCGTGCGGCGATTCCGTGATCGCATACAGCGTGCTGTAGAACTCTTCACCCGTCACGTCACGCGTGATGGGCTCACCGCTCGCGCCTTGGCAGCAGTCGGGGAACGCGGTGAGGTCAGGCGACATCTTTTCCCACGTCACACCCTTGTCGCGTGTGCGATGCAGGTACTGCGTGCCGTAGTACAACACGTTCGGATCGTGCGGCGAATACGCCATCGGCGCCACACGCTGAATGCGGTAGATGAGGTCCTGTCCGGCATTGCCGTAGAGCGACTGCCCACCAATCCAGTAGTTGCGCGACTGGCGCGTCTCGGTGTTCATCACGGCGAACTGACCCTTGCATGAGCCGTAGATGATGTTCTTCTCCACGGGATGCGGCATGATCGGGCCGGTCTCACAACCGGGGCCGGTCTGCAGGCTGTTCGCGTCGAACGGGTTGCCAACGCTCGACATGATCCAGGTGCTGTTGTCCTGCTGTGCCGAATACAGGTTGTACGGGAAGTTGTCGTCGGGCACCACGCCGTAAAACTCGGCCGTGGGCTGATTGCGCTGCGTGGACCAGGTGCGTCCGCCGTCGTACGACACATTGGCGCCGCCATCATTGGCTTGCACCATCGCGTTGCCATCGGTGGGATTCACCCAGATGTCGTGATTGTCGCCGTGCGGTGTGCGGAAGGGCGCTACCGTCTTGCCGCCGTCCTGCGAGCGATACAGCGTCTCCGCTCCGGCATAGACCACATCGGCATTGGTGGGATCGGTGCCGAGCGTGGTGTAGTAAAACGGACGTGTGATGAGACCGGCGGTGCTGTTCATGAGCTGCCACGTTTCGCCCGCGTCATCGGAGCGATAGAGACCGCCGCCCGGCAGCGCTTCCACCAGCAGGTACACACGCTGCGGATTCGCGGCCGTGACACCGATGTTTCCCTTGCCCGTGAGTTCACCGGGCAGGCCGACACCCGTCTTCTTCCACGTGTTGCCGCCGTCGGTGCTCTTGTACATGCCGCCTTCGCGCGATCCGCTGATGATCGTCCACGGCTTGCGCTCAATGCGCGCCATCCACGCGTAGACCACATCCGGATTGCCGGGCATCAGCTCGACATCAGAGGCACCGGTGCTGTCATTCAGGTACAGGGTCTTCTTCCACGTCTTGCCACCGTCGAGCGTCTTGAAGATGCCGCGATCGGTGTTGCGCTTGAACGCGTTACCGTTTGCGGCGACCCACACCACGTCTGCATTGGACGGGTGAATGCGCAGTGCACCGATCTGGCCCACGTTGTACAGTCCGGCGAACGACCACGTATCACCGGCGTCGTTGCTGCGGTAGACGCCGCGTCCGGTGGACACGTTGCTGCGCATGCCATCTGCGCCGGTGCCCACATACACGACCTTGTTGTCACTGTCCGCGACCTTGATGTCACCAACGGATCCGAGGGGAATCTGTCCGTCGCTGATGGGCTGCCAGCTCTCACCGGCGTCGCGCGTTCGGAAGACACCGCCGCTGGCGACGCCCATGTAGAACGTGCGCTTTTCCGACGGCACCCCGGTCACGGCGTTGACGCGTCCACCGACGGAGTGGCCGACGTGCCGGTAGGCGATCCCGTCGAGCAGCACGGGAGCGATTGCCGGCGCTGGAGCGCTGGCGGTGGGTTGCGCCTGCAGGAGCGCCGGGGCGCAGAGCAGGGCGGCAAGAGAGAGAGCGACGGGCTTGCCCATAATCAACGGTTCTCGCAGGGACGGTGGGGAATACGACTCGAAATACGACTCTCAAAAACTACGCATCGTGCGGGTCAGCGTTGTGATGTGAGCCTGACCAGACGACCGTCCGGTCCCGGCCCCCACGGAACCCAAGCGAGCGCGACGACCTGCACATGCACATCCGAACTCCTGGCGCGCACGACCACCTCGTCGAGCTGCTCGGCGATCGCGTCATACGCTGCCGCGTCAAGCGCGAGTTCCTCCGCGATGCGCGCCTCGAGCTCGGCGAGCGCCTCAACCGCTGCCTGATGGGTTTCGGTGGCTCGCGCGACGTTGCCGGCCGTTTGCTGCGCCCGCCCCGCGCTCCGGGCCGCGGTACCGACCTTGTTCACCGTGGTGGCACTCAGCTTCTTGCGCCCGAAGAGGGCCCCCAGGACAGTGCTGCCAATGGAGATGGCCGTGGTGAACCGTGCCTGCGACGCCGTACTCTCTCGCTCCGCGATGGCCTGCTCAGTGCGACGAACCTTCTCCTGCGCCGCTTGCACCCGTGCCGCATACTTGCGGCGCACCGCGTCCAGCCGCGCGTCGCTCTGCTCGCGCGCCGCCAGCTGCAGTCGCGCCCGGAACGCTCCCTCCGTTTCGCCAACATGCGACACCAGCTTGAGCGACGTGCTCTGATACAGCGTCACGCCGCCGTTTGTGGTGATGAACTTCTTGAGGGTGCGCGTCCACGTCGCATAGCTCTTCGCACTGGCCGCCATCGCCGGCACCGGCTCATACGCCACGCCTGAAGGCGCGTCCCGATCAAGCGCGTTCACGTCAAGCTCCAGCGACTCCGCCTCACTCCAGTCAAGCGCCAGCATATCGCCATCCAGCGGTGCCAGCCACGCAGCGCGCCGCTGCTCCGCCACGCCCAGCTTGGCCTGATAATACGCCACATCCGCCGCGCCAAGCACCGCCGTCCGCCATGTCACCAGCGCTTCGTCCACCGCTGCCGGCAACCACACCTGCGGAATGTCCGGCGGCAACACCGGCGGTGATGCCGAGCGACCATCTCTATTTTCCCCCGTCAAACGCGCCGCCGCACCCACCCCAGCACCGACCTCCTCCGCGACTCGCCGCAGTCCCTCCGCGCTTCTCTGCGTTGAATCTGTTGCCGTTGCTGTTTCCGTTGCCGTTCCCATCTTCGCCCCAGCACCGTTCCCCGCCCCGAGCCGCCGAATCTGCTCCCGCGTCATCGGCCCTGCGAGATACGACAACGCCCACCGCGTCTCGAAGATCGTGGGCGCATTCTCATGCACGCTGTGCATCAGGAACACCCGCTTGCCAAGACTCGAGATCGTACGCTCCATCGCGCCCCGGTCGAACGGTGCTGAACCCCCCCCCGACGCACCCGCCAGCCCATCCATCACGCGCGCCTGGTCTCGCTCCGTTTGCAGGCGCCCGATGAACCACAGCCCCGTGTTCGAGAGCCCCTTGTAGTCGAGATCGACCGGGTTCTGCGTGGACAGCACCACGCCGAGCCCGAACGCGCGCGCCTGCTTGAGCAAGGTGAGCAGCAACTGCTTGGACGGCGGATTGGCGACCGGCGGCATGTAGCCGAACAGCTCGTCGATGTAGAGCAGCGCACGCAGTGATCCCGTGCCCGGTTGCTGACGCATCCACGCGATGAGGTCGGCGAGCAGCATCGTCACGAAGAACATGCGCTCCGCATCGTTCAGGTGCGCAATTGAGAGCACCGAGATGCGTGGCTTGCCGGCGGCCGTGTAGAGCAACGCACCGGCATCGAGCGCATCGCCGGTCATCCACGCCTGAAATCCCGGCGATGCAAGCAGATTGTTGAGGCGCATCGCGAGTGCCGTGCGGTCCTTCGCCGGGAACACGCTCTCCACCGGCATGACACCGATCTGGTCGAACGGCGGCGACTGGATCGCACCGATGAGCGTCGCGAGATTGAGATCCTGTCCGGCCGACCAGTAGTGCGTGAACAGGTTCGCGAGCAGCACATGTTCACGACTCGAGATCGGATCGGCATCGACGCCAAGCAAAGCGAGCAGTCCGGTGGCCGTCGTCCCGATGCGCTCGGCGAATGCCTCCGTATTGTCCCGCAAGATGGACGGAGGCGCAGCGAAACCCTTGAGCAGCGAGATCTGCCGTCCCGCGCTGCTGCCAGGGGTGTAAAGTGTTACCTCGGCCGCGTCGCGAAAGCGCTGCACGCGCGCGCCGTCCTGCCCCCACTCGGCGAGACCGCTGCGCCACCGATTCGCGATCGCCGCCGCGAACTCGTCGGGCGATTGACCCTCCGTCGCGGCCTGCTGCTCGTCCACCCACGGACGGAAGTCTTCGCCGCGCAGTGCCGGAAATGACAACGCGATGTTGCCCAGATCTCCCTTGGGGTCGATCGCGATGACGGGAATGTGATCGATCGCGGCTTCCTCGAGCAGTCCGATGCCGAGTCCGGTCTTGCCGCTGCCGGTCATGCCGATGATGACGGCGTGTGTGGTGAAATCTTTCGCATCCACCAGCACCAGCGGATCGCGACGCTGCCGGCCTTCGAGATCGAACTCCCGTCCGATGTAGAAGGCGCCGAGTTTCTCGTAGTCGTGATTCATGCCCGCCAATCTACCGCCCGGACGCGAGTGCCGTGCCTTCGACATCGCGTCCCGGATACACGGCGACGGCGGATCCGTCGGCGAGGAACGTGGACACCGGCGCCTCGGAGAGTGGCGCGACCCACGGCAGGCCGTAGAGACCCTTGATGTCGGCTTCGAGGAAGCACTCCAGGAGCGGCGCGATGTTCCAGCGCGGGTGCTCGACCTTGTATTCCCGTGTAGCGCCGGCACCACGCGCCGTGTAGCCCCAGTAGTGCTCCGCAATGAACTCTTCGATGGAGTTGGCGCGCATGGGCCGTGGGCTTCCGGCGGCCAGCGCCACGACGCGTTCCCACGCGCCATCGCGCTGCCATTCGTAGAGCAGCGTGCGGCGGGGCTGTCCGTCGTCTCCTGCGGTGCCCTGGAGATGGGCTTCACGCATGGGTGAGGCGACGTACGGCTCGCCGTAGTGCGTGCGCGCAACCCATGCGATGGCAGCGCGCGGCACACGCTCCTGCACGAACACCACGCCACGTCGCCATTCGCCATCGGGGGCGCGGCGCTTCACGTAGAAGCGCAGGTTCACTTCCGGGAAGGCAGTATGCCACGGAATTGCGACACCGCGTACGCGCACCTGCTCGAAGCGGAACGCAACGACGCTGGCCAACGCCTCACCGCGCCAGAGGTCGAGTTCCACACCACGCGGCAACATCGCCGTGAGCAGTCGCTGGTCCACTGCCCAGGTAAGCATGAGCAGGTCACGCCACGCCGCCGTCAGGAACGGGCGCTCAGCCACGGGTGTCGCTCACGACAGGTCGTCGAGCATGCTGAGCAGCGCGTCGAGATCGGAGAGGGTAAAGGGCTTCTGCAGGAAGCCGGAAGCGACGAGATCGCCGAGGTCACGGGTCACATCCTGCGCGCTGTAGCCGCTCATGAGGAACACGGTGACCGGCGGACGTGATTGTTCACGCTCCACGGCGCGCAGCCTTTGCAACACCTCGATGCCCGACAGGCCCGGCATCGTGATATCGAGCAGCACAAAGCGATAACCTTGCGCCGACGTGCCCAGCCGCTCGAGTGCCTCGCCGCCATCTCCCACGCTGTCGAC
The DNA here is from genome assembly GCA_038330215.1 of Gemmatimonadales bacterium. GTDB lineage: Bacteria > Gemmatimonadota > Gemmatimonadetes > Gemmatimonadales > Gemmatimonadaceae > JAABRT01. Next base: position 2,598 of record JBBQNT010000179.1, on the reverse strand, counting down.
CGTGAATCCCCGGCGCGTAAGCAGGGCGGTCGATACGCTGCGCACGACGGAATCGTCATCGACCACCAGCACGCGCCCGCGCTCGAGAGACGCGATCGCTCGCGCTTCCACACGCTCCGGTGCAACGACACGATTGACGCAGGGGAATGCCAGTTCGAATCTGGAGCCCGCTCCCGGAGCCGTGGATACGCTGATGCGACCGCGATGCCCGCGCACAATGCCAAGTGCAGCCGCAAGTCCAAGCCCGCGCCCGGTGAACTTCGTGCTGAAGAACGGATCGAACATGCGCTCCGCCGTTTCCATCGACATGCCCACGCCGGTGTCCGTGACGTCAAGACGTACGACCTCCGTGCCGGCTGCAATCTCCCCGGAATGCATGATCGCGTCATCGCTTCGCTCATTCGCGCCGCGGCCCGTGCGCACCGTGATGGTGCCTGCGCGCCCCTGCAGCGCGTCGGAAGCGTTCGTGATCAGGTTCATGATCACCTGACGCAACTGCGTGGCGTCGCCTTCGATCACACAGCTGCCATCGCCTGGCTCCACCACGAGTCTCGCATTCTTGTGCACCACCGCGCGTAGCAGCGTTACCATGTCCCCGGCCAGCTCGCCGAGATCCAGTGCTTCCACGACAAACCGCCCCTTACCCGAGTACGCGAGCAGCTGACGCGTGAGCTCCGCCGCACGTTGTGCCGTGCGTTCGATGTCCAGCACGACTTCACGTGCCGGTGAACGCTCGTCGAGGTCGAGCAGTGCCAGCGAGGCGTTTGAGAGCACGCCGACGAGCAGGTTGTTGAAGTCATGGGCGATGCCGCCAGCGAGCAGGCCGAGCGATTCCATTTTCTGCGTGTGATGCAACTGCGCTTCGAGCCTCGCGCGCTCTTCCGCGCGTTCCACGTCGTCGGTGACGTCCTGCATCGTGCCCACGATCGAGGTGGGCTGTCCGTCCGGGCCGTATAGCAGTTCTGCAAGCGCGTGCACGTGGCGCGTCGCGCCGTCGGGGCGCGTGATACGATACTGCACATCGACGGGTGGACCGCCGGCCAATGCAGCGCGCTGTGCCTCGCGCAGCCGCTGCCGGTCATCGACGGGAATGATCGACTCGAGCGCCGCTTCCGATGGCGACACGATGCCCGGATCCAGCCCCACGATCCGATAGTACTCCGTGGACCAGGACAGCGTCCCGGAGCCGAAGTGCCATGTCCAGGAGCCGATCTTCGCGAGTTCCTGCGCGCGGGCCAGTTCACGCTCACGCTCGAGGCGACGCTCTTCGGCGTGCACCTGCTCGGTGATGTCCTCCACGGTGCCGATGAACTGCCACAACGTGCCGTCGGGGTGTAGCCGCAGTGGCGTGCTGCGTGACCGAATCCATCGCCACGCCCCGTCGCGGTGGCGCGCTCTGATCTCAAAGGTCACAACAGCGCCTTCACCGAGCGACGCAATGCGGCGGCGCATCTCAGGCACCCGGGCAACGTCGTCCGGATGCAGCAACGTGTCCATTCCCTTGCGCACGCGTTCGTGAAAGTCGTCGTCCGAAAAGCCGAGCACGTCGGCCAGTGATCGATTGAGGAACACCACGCGCTGTGCCGTGGAATCGAACACGAACACAATCAGCGGCAGCGCCGCGTTCACGCCGGCCATGAACCGGTCCTGTTCCTCGCGAGCGAGGCGCTCCTTCACGTGCTCCGTCACCTCGACAACCGTGCCGAACACGCGCGTGGCTCGGCGATGATCGTCGGTGATCACGTCGCCGCGCACGTGCAGCCATCGCTCGACCCCGTGGGCATCGAGAATGCGGCAGTCATGCACAAATGGCTCGCCCGACTGCACGGATGCGCGCATCATGTCGACCACGCGATCGCGGTGCTCCGGGACGACGTGCCGGACGAATGCGCCAAGGGAGCGCGGCCCCATGCCCGCCGGAAAGCCGAAGATCTCCTCGAAGCGTTCGGATACGTATGTCTCACCCGTGCCGAGGTGCGTGTCCCAGATGCCGGCACGCGTCGCCTGCAGCACCAGCCGTAGCCGCTCCTCGCTTCGCCCGTCGATGGAGACGCCGGATGCTTCCGGCATCGACGTACTCATTCAGTCGGCGAGCGAGTCGCGAATCTTCTGGTAGCCGTCGCGCAGGTCGTCAGCCAGCTTACGCGCCGTTTCGCCGACTACCGCGCCAACTTCCGAGGCCGTCTTCCTCGCGTCGGCGGTATCGCTCGCGACTCGCGTCCGCAGTGCATCGAGGCGCAGCTCCAGCGCGGCGAACTCGTCCCTTGCATCTTTGGACGCAAGGTTCACCTTCACCCGAAGTTCGTCACGTTCGCGTTCGAGTGTCGCGAGCAGTTCGTCGAGCTTTTCATTCCAGGTCATGCAGGCTCCAGGCCAGGATGTTGGGACCGTCAGAACTCGCGACGCTTCATCTCCTTGAACAGCTCGCGGGCCTCGCCCGCACGCTCTTCCTCGCCGCGTGTGGCTTCGATGGTGGGGTCGAACGATGGGCGCTGCTGTGGCTTCTTCTGCTCAGCCTTTCCGGTGGTCTTCCGGATGAGCGCCTTGAGTTGCGAATCCTTCACGGCAACCTCTTGTGCGGGGTGGCGGAACTCGGTT
>JBBQNT010000178.1:0-8194 GCA_038330215.1 Gemmatimonadales bacterium | reverse complement strand
GACTCCACCTTCTGGCGACTCACGCGGGACCTCTCAGAACCCGCCGGCTGGTTTCGCAGCGAGAACTTCGTCTCCAACGAACTGCTGTGGCAGCATGTCATCGCGCCGCTTCGTCAGACCGTACCCACCGGACACGCGTTTCTCGGTGTCGGCCCCGAGCAGAACTTCACCTACATCGCCGCGCTGCAGCCGTCAATTGCCTTCATCGTGGACATCCGTCGGCAGAACTTTGCGTTGCACCTCTTCTACAAGGCGCTGTTCGAACTCGCCGAGACGCGCGCCGACTTTCTCGGCATGCTGTTCGCGAGGCCGCGTCCGATCGGGCTCGACACCGCCATGAGTGCCGGTCGCCTGCTTGATGCCTATGATTTACTGTCGTCCGACTCGGCGTACTTCGCGCGCACGTGGCAGCGGGTCGTCTCGCACCTCACCGAAACCCGTGGCTTCGCAATTTCCGGCGAAGATCTCGCGTACATGCGACGCGTGGACAGCTCGTTTGCCGTGGCCGGGCCTGCGATCAACTACTCGTTCGTACTGGAGTACGGGCAGTCAGGTTTCGGTTCACGCAACATGCCGTCGTACTCCGAGTTGCTTCGCCAGGACGACGGCATCGGAGTCAACCGCAGTTTCCTGGGCAGCGAGGCCGCCTATCGCGTCGTACGCGACATGCAGCAGCGCAATCTCATCGTCCCCCTCACCGGTGATTTCGCCGGTCCGCGCGCGTTGCAGGCGGTCGGTGGTTGGCTGCGCACGCACGACATCACCGTTGGCACGTTCTACTTGTCCAATGTGGAGCAGTATCTGTTTCAGGACAACGACACGTGGCCGCGCTTCTACGCGAACGTATCCACGATGCCGCTCGACAGCACGAGCACGTTCATTCGCTCGGTCACCAACCGATGGGGACGCGGCAGCGGACCGGGACCGCTCATGTCGCAACTGCTCGGCCCCATGCAGACCACCATAGAGGCGTTCCGCACCGGACGCGTGCAGTGGTACGGCGACGTCATTCAGCTCTCGCGGCCCGAGTAATCAGACAGGTGTCGGGCAGCCACGCACGACGGATCACGCGCCCAATCGCAGGATTCCACCGAGCGAGCTTCCTCACACGCGAAACGTATCCGGACGCCAGTTGCGAATGCTCTGCTTGATGGACTTCGCACTGGCATGCTTGCCGTCGAGCACTTCACGCACGAGCGACTCCAGCTCGGCGTCACTTGCGAAGCGCAATGCAACAAGCTGGCGTGGCGTCAGTTCCGGGATACGCGCCGCCAGATCCGCCGGCAGACGCTTCTCGAGGCGCAGCCGCTCCTCGAGCCGGATGAGGCGGTCCTGCGCCTTGAGCGGGAACAGGCGCGTGTACGCATACACCCCGAAGAGCGCGCCCGCGCCGACGAACGCGTACAGGCTGTCCGCGTCGCGCTGTGCGAAGAGGCGTGTCAGGCTCCACACCAGATAGATCATGGTGAGCGGGCCGGTGACATAGTGATAGCCCGGCACCATCTGCGCGTGATTGGCGAACGACTGAGGCGTTTCTGACGGCATGTATTCCGGCGGAGTGAGCGGTGACTGTGACGTTCCGTCAGCCGAGCAGCGCGTGCGCCGCTTCGGCTACCGCCTCGGCCGTGATGCCGAACTCGCGGAACAACCGGCTCGCCGGAGCACTTGCCCCAAAGTGATCGATCCCGATGATGACGCCGTTGTCCCCTACCCAGCGATGCCACGACATGGGATGAGCGGCTTCGACCGCGACGCGCGGCACGCCCAGAGGCAGCACGCGCGCACGATAGGTGGCGTCCTGCGCAGCAAACAGCTCGAGGCTTGGCGCACTCACCACGCGCACCCGCTTGCCAGTGGACTCGATCATCGACGCGGCATTGAGCGCCACGTTCACTTCGCTGCCCGTTGCCATGATCACGAGATGCGGATCGCCGCCGTGTGTCTGCTGCACCACATACGCGCCGTGCGACACGCCCGAACGCGCGCGCGCCGCCACGTTGAGCCATGGCAGCTTCTGGCGCGACAGCACCAGCGCCACCGGACCACCGCGATGCGCCACCGCGATCTTCCACGATTCCATGACCTCGGTCGCGTCTGCCGGACGCAGCACCGTGAGCCCGGGAATGCAACGCAGGCTCGTCAGATGCTCGATTGGCTGGTGCGTGGGGCCGTCTTCGCCAAGGCCAATGGAATCGTGGGTGAACACGTAGATCACGCGCTGCTTCATGAGCGCCGCGAGACGAATGGCTGGACGCATGTAGTCGGCAAAGACAAGGAACGTGCCACCGAACGGAATGCTGCCGCCGTGCAGCGCGATCCCATTCATGATCGCGCCCATTGCGTGTTCACGAATGCCGTAGTGCACATAGCGACCATGCGGATGCTCGGCGGTGAACAATGCCTCGCCCTTGAGCTGCGTGAGGTTGGAGCCCGTCAGGTCGGCCGAGCCGCCCAGCAGCTCGGGCAGTGCCGGCGCGAGCGCGGCAAGCACCGCACCACTCGCGGCGCGACTGGCCACATCGCCCGACGCCGCGTCAAACGAGGGCAGGGACTCTTCCCAACCGTCCGGCAGATCGCCGCGCATGCGACGCTCCAGATCGGACGCCAAATGCGGGAACTCATTTCGGTAGCGCTGCCAGCGGTCGAGCCACTGCGTTCGCGAATCGGCGCGCGCACCGACAGCGTCACGCCAGTGCGCCCTCGCTTCGGCGGGCACGTGGAACGGCTCGTGGCTGGGCCACGCGTAGACGTCCTTCGTGAGCTCGATCTCCTTGACGCCAAGCGGCTCGCCATGCGCCTTCGCCGTGTCGGCGCGATTGGGCGAGCCGAAGCCGATGATGGTGCGCGTGACAACGAGGGTCGGGCGTTCCGTGTCGGCTTTGGCTTCAGCGATCACACGATCGATCCCGTCCTGATCGTTCACGTCGTCGAGATGCAGCACCTGCCAGCCATACGCGGTGAAGCGCATCCCAACGTCATCGCTGCACGTCAGGTCGGTGCGTCCGTCGATGGTGATGCGATTGTCATCGAAGAATCCGATGAGTTTGCCGAGCTTGAAGTGACCGGCGAATGATGCCGCTTCGTGCGAGATGCCTTCCATGAGGCAGCCGTCGCCGGCGATGAAGTACGAGTAGTGATCGACGACGTCGTGATGTTCGCGGTTGAAGCGTGCGGCGAGATGGCGTTCGGCGAGCGCAAAGCCGACAGCGTTCGCCATGCCCTGGCCGAGTGGTCCGGTGGTCGTTTCGATGCCCTCGGTGTGTCCGTGCTCGGGATGTCCCGGCGTCTTCGAGTTCCACTGACGGAAGGCGCGGATGTCGTCGAGCGACACGTTGTACCCGGCCAGATGCAGCGATCCGTAGAGCAGCAATGACGCGTGCCCGGCCGACAGTACGAGCCGGTCGCGATCCATCCAATCTGCATGCGCCGGATCGTGGCGCAGATGACGCGTGTAGAGCGCGTACGCCAGCGGCGCGAGCGCCATGGGCGTGCCCGGGTGACCGGACTCCGCCTGCTGGACGGCGTCCATGGCAAGCGTGCGCACAGTATCGATGGCCAGGCGCATCGTCGAGGAAGACACGGCAGCGGCAGAAACGGACACGGATTACTCCGGGGATTTGAAACGGCGATTTCAGGTACGGCGCGAGCCGACAGCCGGACGCGCCCAAACCAGAAAGTTAGCCGCGACCCCCCGTCCGTGGCGATGCGGCAGAGTCCGCTTGTTCGATCGGCTTCGAATGTAGACCAGCGTCAGACGTTCAGGTACCGATCGCGCGTCAGCATCAGATGATGTTCGGTGTGTCCGGCGATCATCCAGGCCAAGGCGCGGGCAGACACGTCGTGTCCACTGGCCACGGTGCGACGGGTCAACTCGTTCTCGTCCATGGACTTGAGCAAGGCGAGCGTCGAGGCGCGGGTGGCTGAGAACTCCTCCAGCAGATCGTTCACGGATCGGCGGTTGGCACCCGACTGCGGGACCCAGTCGTCCTGCTCGAAACCAGGGAGCGGCGTCTGGTCACCTCGCGCGGCGCGCAGCAGCCGGTAGGCGAAAACGCGCTCGCTGTCTACCGTATGCAGCAGCGACTCGAGCAGCGTCCACTTGCCGGGAGCGTAGGCAGAACGGGCGACCTCGGTCGAGACATTGCTGAGCAGCGCGGAAAGGGCTGCAGGCTGTCGGGCGAGCAGCTCGGAGACGTCGCCGATGCCATCGCGCGAAAGCGCGTCGGCGGCCGCCTGGACGTACTTGGCGACATACGGCAGGTGTTCGTCGGAACCGGGGCGTGGAATGGTCATCCGCGGAATCTATTCGTCGTCCGCATCCACGAGCGGCTTGGTCGAATCGCGAGGTTTCCGCGCATCGCTACGCGCCGGACCGTTCGCTGTAAAGCGTGGCCAGTAGCGCATCCCGACACTCGTGTGCGGCCTGTGCGGACGGCACGCTGCCCTGCGCGAGCAGGGGCGTGCCGCCGCCGCGTCCTCCCACCGTCTGCAGCGCGCTTCGCAGCACCGCGGCGCAATCGAGAAGCGCATCGTGGCTGGCCGCGAGCAGAAGCGCAGGCGGAGCCTCGCACACCACGAGGTACACGGCACGATCGCCCTGCACGAACTGCTGCGCGAAGGTCTGCCGAGTCTTGACGGGTTCGCCGGACAGCGACTCCACATGCACGCGTCGACCGCCAGCATCCGGCACGGTAGCGGCATACAGCGCGCGCGCCTCAAACGCGGCGAGTTGCTCCCCGAGTCGACTGCGTTCCTTGTCGCTCGCGCGCAGTGCGGCTTGCTGCGCGATCACGAGCGATGCGACATCATCCGCGCCGGCAGAGAACGCCGCTCCGATCTGCTGTACCAGTTCGCAGTCACGACGCGCCCGCTGCACCGCGCGCTGGCCACAGCGAAACTCGAGTCGTGTGGTGTCGCGTGCGCGCTCGGCGCGGCGCAGCAGGATTACGCCGATCTCTCCGGTGCGCGCCACATGTGTGCCACCACACGCATTGCGATCAAGGCCGTCGATGGCGACGATGCGCAGTCGCCCGCCGCGCTTACTGGGCTTGCGCAGTCCGGTGGCAGTTTGCGCGTCCTCGTAGCTGATCGTAACCGCCCGGTTCTGCGTGATGTGCGCATTCACCATGCGCTCCGCTTCGACGAGCGCGTCGTGCGAGACGGACTCCACCGCCAGATCGAGCGCACACGCGTCGCGCCCGAAGTGCACGCTGACGGTTGGCCAACCGAAGTGATCCTCGAGCAGCGCCGACAGCAGGTGTTGTCCGCTGTGCTGCTGCATGTGGTCGAAGCGGCGCGCGAAGTCGACAGTGCCTTGCACACTTGCCGCGTCCGCTGGCAGCGCATCAGCGAGCGTGTGCACGATCACGTCGCCGTCCTCCACGACATCCAGAACGGAAATGTCATTGAGCGTGCCGATGTCGTGTGACTGACCGCCGGAGGTCGGATAAAACGCGGTTCGATTGAGCGCTACCTGAGTCCCGCTCGCGTCTCGGCGCACGACCTGTGCCTCGAATCCAAGCAGGGTGGCGTCATCGTGGTACAGGCGGTGCGTGGCGGCAACTGTCATGTGATCGCTTGACGGCGGAGAGTCGGGTGGGGAGGTTGCGACGTTCGCATCGCCCTCCTGCCTGGGAAACCCAATGAGTCGTGGTCAGAACTGTGCACTGCCGGTGGTGATCGGCGCCACCGCCTCCCTGGTACTCGCGGGATGTGCGCCGCTGTCGTTCGGGACGCGGCCGGAAGCGGTCGCGACGGCCGCCCCGGTGGCCGACGCTGCACCAGCTCGCCCAGCGTGGGAGGCGCCGGTTGCGGCCCCGACACCGGCGAGCGACGACGATGGCGTGGAACGACTCGTACGGTTGGCGGAGGTCTGGCACACCGTGCGGCTGTTCCACCCGGATGTGGTTGGCAACGCGGGCGCGTGGGACACCGCCTACCTGCGCCACGTGGACAGGGCCCGCGCGGCCCGCGACGACGCGGCGTTTGCCCAGGCGGTACATGCCATGCTGGGCGAGCTTGGGGATGCGGCAACGCGGGTGAGTGTTGCGCCCGCGCCTGCTGAGTCGACCATTCGCTCCGGGATGTCCGCAGGCATCGTCACGCGCACCGGCGACAGCCTGCTCGTCGCGCGACCGGTACTGCACGACAACGCGCTCAGCGCCCCGGGTCGCCTTCGGGCGGCGCTTGGCAGCGCGCTTACCCTGTGGCTCCCACGCACTGTCGCGGTGGTCGACCTGCGCCACGTTGCCGGACAAGAAGCGAACGTGTCGTGGTTCGCGCGTGCACTGGGCGACTCGGAGTATCCGCTGCCTGCCGGCTATCTCGAGGCGCCGTTCAGGCGCACCCTCCGTCGCACGGCGGAGCGTGGGCCGGTGTTCGAGCGAACCGACGCCATCGAGGTCACGCTTCGCGACTGCTGCACCGAATGGACGCAGCGAAGCGGCGAGCACTTGCGACCAGCGCGTGTGATGCTGCCCGGTGCTTCCATCGACCGTGATTCGGTACTCACTCGCGCGCGTGCGGTCACGCGTGACGGCCATCGTGCGCCGGCGCTCGTCGTGATCGTGAACGACAGCACGATGATTCCGGCGCCGATGTTCGCGCTGCATGCACAGGGCGATCTCGTGTTCGTGTCCACGGGCACTGGTGCGCTCCAGAACGACGCCGCCGTCGTGCGCATACCACTCGGCGGCGGATTTCACGCACGCGTGCGCATTGAAGAACTGCTACACAGCAACGGAACTGCCGTGGCCACGCGTGCCGATACCGTTGTGTCGAACGCCAGCGACGCGCTCGCATTGCGCCCCGACACGGCTGATGCTGCGGTGTCACTCGCACTGGCTATCGCGCGCGGCGATGTGCGGCTGGCTGTGAGCGCGCCGACGGCGTCGCGCATGAACGTTGTCGAGCCGGTGACTCCGCCCGTGGAGGTGCCGCCGGCCTATCCGTCGCATCCTGAGCGCTTGCTCGCCGTCACGCGACTGTGGGCCACCGTGCGCGCATTCAATCCGTACCTGCCGATGGCCGACGAGTCGTGGGACGAGATCTTCCGGCGGGCCATCACCGAAGCAGAGACGGCCAGCGATGCACGCGCGTACGCTGCCGTGCTTTACCGCGTGGTGGCGTCGCTGGACGCTTCGCAAGCGGACATCACCGGGCCACAGCATCCGGAGTTCGGGAGGCGCCCGGGCTTCGCACCATTCCGGCTGCGACTGGTGGCACGACGCGCGATCATCACGCAAATCGACGACAGCGCGTCGGCGCGCACCGGTGTGCGCGTGGGCGACGAAGTGCTCGCGATTGGCGGCGAGCCGATCGAAAAACGTTTCGGACGACTTCGCGAGTTCGTGTCCGCGTCAAACGAGTGGTCGCGCGACGAGTTGCTCGCCGAGTGGCTCGAGCGCGGCCCGGCGCCGCAGCGTGCCACATTCCGCTTGCGGGCGGCGTCGGGCGCAATTACGGAGAGCGAGTTCGAATACGTGGAGCCCTCGCAGATGAGACCGCGCCGGACGGCGAGCAGGTCTCGCACGATCGACACCCTGCCGAACGGAGTACTGCGAATCACGATGCGTTCGTCGCTTGGCATCGGACCGGATGGTCGCCCGACCGTCGCTCCGCTTCCGGCGAGTGTGCTGCAAGCGCCGGCCATTATCATCGACGCGCGCGGTGCAACTGACGACGGCGCGCTTGGCTGGCTGGCCGGCTCGCCGCTCGATGCGAATGCGCAGGCATTTGCCCGCGATGAACGCAGCGTGCTCGTTGCGCCGCCCACCGCTGCACTGCGCACGCCCGAGGTGGATTCCGCACGTGAATACACGCGCAGCGAACGTGTCTCGCCGGCGTTCACCGGCGAGTCGTTTGCCGGTCCGGTGGCGGTGCTGGCCGACGCCACAACCAGTGGCGACGCCGAGTTGCTCGTGCTGCGCATTCTGCAGGGTGGGCCGCGTCGTGTACTCGTGGGATCGCCCACGGCCGGTGCGGTTGGACGCACGGCCGTGATCTCCCTGGCCGGTGATGTGCGCGTCAGGTTTCCCGTCTCCGACGTACGACACACCGACGGCCGGTTCATTCAACGACTTGGCCTCGCGCCCAACATCACCGCCACACCCACCGTGGAAAGTGTCCGGAACGGGGGAGACGTCGTGCTCGAAGCCGCGCAGCGCTGGATCACGCAACAGCTCGCACCGCCCGC
>JBBQNT010000177.1:0-8200 GCA_038330215.1 Gemmatimonadales bacterium | reverse complement strand
CGCGACTTCAACGGCTACAACGCGCTGCACCATGCGTCAGCGCGCGGCGATACGCTGCTTGGCCAGTACCTGCTCGACAAGGGCGTCGACATCACCGCCATCAGCCGCAAGGGCCAGACGGTGGCCGACATGGCCAACGGCCCCGTGCAGCGCGTGCCCCCGTTCCTGGAAGCGGTGGAGTTCTTCGTGCGGAAGGGGTCGAAGAACAGCGGGAAGTGCATGTCGTGCTGACGGTCTGCCCGTCCGCGCCTTGAGCAGGCGTCGTCCGGCCGTATGCAGTACGTCCGGACGACAACGAGGTGCACGATTTTGCGCGAATCAGGATTGTGCAACCTTGACTTTGTCGCTCCAGCCTTGGAACTCGCCTGGGCGCAGGCCGTATCGTGCAGCCGACCCGACATTCAGGTTGAGCAGCAACTCAAGCGCGAGTTCGGCAAACCTTTCGCGATCCTGGTCCGCAATGTCGAGGCGCCCGGAGAGATCTCGAACGAGCCGTGAACTTGGAGCCTGGCCGCCGCTTACGATCGTGTGCACCACGTTGCGTAGTTGGTCACGGTATCGCATTCGTAACGGGTCCGGAGTCGGCACCGATTCCTTGACCACTCGGTATCTTGCCGCAGACTGTGCGTACGCTGGCAGAAAGAAGTCTCGCAGGAGTTCCGTGCGCGTGTGCTCGTAGACGGCCAACGTACCGAGCAGATACCACTCTTCGTCCGCGCCAACAAACGACATCGGACACATGTTCGTGCGAATCAGACAGAGGTTGGCTACGAGGCGCGACGTACGCTTGTTGACGTCAACAAACGGCTGTAGGTACGCCAGGTGTGCCATCGAGAACAGCGCCTGCTCGAATGGATCCCGTATTTCGTTCAGAGTGTCGACGATGCGCTGGAACGCCTCGGCGATCGTCTGAGGTATCGCGGTTGGTGTGTAGCTACTTCCCCCAATCTCCACTGGCCTTTCGCGGAGCCTACCCTCTTCGCTTGCGTCCTTAAGTAGGTTCTCCGACAAGAGGGCATGCAGTGCGAGGATGGTCGCGGGTCGAATCTTCTCGTCCTGCGCGACTTCGACGCTGTACTCAATCGCATTCTTGTGATTGAGAATCATCTGCGTCTCGGTTGCATCCTTTCCTTCCGCCACCTGGCCGAACTCGAGCAGGTTTTGCGTGTCGAGCCTGGTGTACGTGTTGCCCTCGAGTCGGCTCGATGCCCATGAAAGGTCAATCAGCAGCCGCCCCATGATGTCGCGTGCAAAAGTCCCACCAGGCCGGTCATCTTCCGGAGTACGTCCGATCTCCCGTAGCTGGGCGCGGTCTGCCTTTGAGAGATACCACGTCCTTCCGGGGCGGTAGGAGCGCAGCCATTCTATGTCGTATCCTACAGGTTTGCGGTCGCCAATCGGCCTCTTGATGAGGTCGCGGAGCCGGACCCCTTGGGCTGAAAGCTTGGGTCCAGATCCTTCGACCGGCGGCGCGATTGCGACTTCCTTGTGCCGGTAGGTTGTGCTACGACTCTCGCCCTCAGGGCGAACCCTTCCGTCGACAACAAGTCTCTCGAGCCGTCTCTGAAGAGTTCGTTGAGGCAGCTCGACCGAGTAGCGAGCGCGATACGCGTGACCAATCGCGTCGCGGTTGAGCGCCTCGGGACTATCCCTCAGGATTTCCATGATCCTGGTTAGCTCAGCAGCGATTACTTCTTCGCTCACTCTGGCCATTGATTGTCTCCTCTGACGCTGTATCCGCTTCGGCAGGTGATTTGCGCGCCATTTAAATTCTTTACACGACTAAAATCGTTATTTCACGACATAAAAGCAATACCCAAAACTGCTCATATTCGGCCTTTTGGGCTTTTGTTGACATAAAACTGATCTCGCGCCATACATTTCATTCACGCGACAAATACTTGTATTTCGCGACAAATAGTTTCAATTTGGGAATGATCGCTTCTCTGTGATCACAACTCACAGCAACGTGCGCTGAAGCTTCGGAAATCATGATGCCACGACCGGCGACGAGTATTCTGGAAGTGTCGATCACCTGGCTTACCGGATGTACCGTGAACACGGTGTGGCATTCCCAGACTCGCTGTAGGTCCACGACGCTAGCTTCAGCGTCTCGAAGACAGATGCCACGCGCTTTGGCCGCGCCGCTTCTCGTCACCGCGGGCCTGTCCCTGACAGGCTGCGCGGGCAGTGACTCGAGCCACAGCACGGCTCAGGCTGCGACCCTCGTTCGCGAGCAGTCCCTGCAGCTGGACGGCGCCCCGCCGCTCACCAGTATCTCGCGAGTGGCGGCGACCGATTCCTACGTGTACCTCGGACAGGTGGGCGAGCAGGAAATCCTGATGTACTCCGCCGATGGCGCGTTCATGCGAACCGTCGGACGGCTGGGGAGTGGGCCGGGCGAGTTCCGCGAACTCGCACGCTTCGGAGTGTTGGGTGACACACTCTGGGCCATCGACTGGGGTACGCGACGCCTCACGCGCTTTGGTACGGACGGTGCGGTGCTCGACGACGCCGCATTTGAGCCCTTCGTGACCGGCGATGATCCGTCGGTATCGCCCTACTACCTCATGCCGGAAGCGCTAGTGGGTGATGGCAGCGTCCTTGGCTGGGGCGGTACCGCAGCGCGATTGCTGGCGGACGGCACGGTAACGAACGCGCCCGTCATGCGCGTCTCGGTGCGAGGGAACGGCAGCGATACCCTCGGCTGGCACGACATGAAGCACTACGGGCTCATGCTCCGGGGCAAGAAAGGGGGCATGTACTGGACCCAGCCCGTGGAGACGAACACGTTCGCAGTGTACGACGGCGCTCACGACAAGGTGTGCGTGGTGCAGCGCGATCGATGGGCGCGGGAGCAGAGCGCCACAGTCGGAGTCACCGCCTCCGCGCCAATGGTGACACCGTGTGGCAGCGAGCGATTGCCTACGATCCTGCGCCTATTCCGGCTCACGTGCATGACAGCTTGCGAGACAGCCGCGTGAGGCCACTCCGCCTGCAATTCTCGGCCGATGAAGTGGACGCCGCCCTGTACATTCCCACTCATTGGCCACCGGTCACTGAAGGCATCGCCGGTGCCGACGGCAGCATCTGGCTGCGCGGACCCGCGCTCGACGGCACCACGACGTACCTCGTGCTCAGTGCGGCTGGCGATGTGACGACGCGCGTATCCGTGCCAGAGACACTGCGCGTGTTGTGGGCAGACCGCTCCACTGCATGGGTTCAGGAGCTGGACGCAGACGACGTACCGACGTTGACGCGATTCTCGGTGCAGCCGGCGCTGCCTCGTTGAGCGGCAAGCGGTCGCCGCGCGCTGGCGAGACTCTTCACAGCACCTCGCGCCGCGCATCTGGTGCGTTCGTCCGGCGCGGCGTAGGCTTCGGGAGATTTCCACGAAGAGGTGAGCGGTACTGACCACAGATCACAGCACCGGGAGCCGCATGGAAGAGATCAAGGTCGCGGGGAACAAGCTCAAGTCAACGCTCAAGTCACTCATTCGCGAAGGCAACGTGCGGCGGATCATCGTGCGCAATCCGACTGGGCGCACGCTGCTCGACCTGCCGCTCTCGGCCGGTGTCGCGGGGGCCGTGCTGCTGCCGTTCTGGGCGATGGTGGCAAGCATCGTCGCGTTGGCGACCGAGTTCACGATCGTGGTGGAACGCGATCCGGACGCGGTCGTGGTGCGGCCGCCTAGCTGACCGGGCGGCGCGATTCTCCAACGGTGGCTGGCTTCTCCCTCTCATTGCTAACGATATCCATGCAAAATCTTCGTGTCCTGTTCACCGTGTTGATTGGCGTCACCGTTCCATTCCCGATGCTCGCGCAAGCGCCGCAGCTGGATCCACAACGGCGCGCCGCACTGCAGGAGAGCGCCATGCAGCAGAACAAGCCTGCAGAGTTCGTGCTGCAACACCGGACAGACTTGTCACTCACGGAGCAGCAGGTGGCAACGCTCGAAGTGCTCGCCGAGGCGCAGCGAGACTCCGCCCGCGTGCGGCAGACGCGTATGACAGAGCGAATGCGCACGAATCCCCCGAGATCCGCCATAGTTGCCGCCGCCGGCTGGAGTGGTTCCGTGGACGAGGCGGAGCTGCGCGAGGCGCTGTGTGAGCAGTCGGCAGCGCAGATGGACCTACTGCTCGGGGTAGCGCAGGACCGTCGGGCGGTCGCCAGCGTGCTCACTGCCGTACAGGTTGAGCAACTGCCTCGCCTCCAGACGGGTGACATGATGAAGGCACTTGGGCGTCCATAGTTCGTCGGCGTTGTCGCGTCGGCTTCCGCACTCGCTCCACTTGGCTCGCACGCCGTTGTAGCCACAGCGGTGAAGTTCGTCGGAGCGATTGCTGTCATCACATGACCTGCTGAGTGTGGCCGTCAGGAACGCGAGTCCGCGGTGGCGGTTCACGCATGCCCGCCGGGCGACCCGCTTGCTGGAAGACATGGTGGAGTAACTCGTCGCCGACGCGCACGCCCCGCGTGTCCACCAATGTTGTGGAGCGTCGTGGCGCAGCACAGCATTCGAATCAACGATCAATACCGGATCTGCTTCCGCGGGGAGGACGGCTATGCCGACGACGTCGAAGTCACTGATTACCACTAAGCGCGCGGCCACTCTGGTGCAGCGACGGCTCCCTACGCATCGCCCGCCGACGCACCGCGGCGAAATGCTTCTGGAGGAGTTTCTCCGGCCGCTGGGCATCACCCAGTCCGCCTTTGCGGTGCAGCTGGGTGTGTCGTTCCCGCGGTTGAACGAGGTCATCAATGCCCGGCGTGCCGTCACACCGGATACCGCCCCCTTGCCGCGCGCTGGATAACGATGTGCTGACGAGTCGCCTCGGAACGCTGATGTTGTGCGCCTCCATCATCTGACGACCGGAGCGTGGTGATGGCGAAAAAGGCATCGAGCAGCCGCGGCATCCGTCCAGTACGCAGCGCGTGGCTGTGCGCGCTGGTGATGGTCGTCAGCGCGGTCCTTGTTTTGAAGGGCGTCGCGGACATGCGTGCGACCGGCAGTTCGGGCTCTCCGTACCTCATGCTGGGATTGTTTCCCGCGCTGCTCTCGCCGATTGGCTTCGGATATTACCTGCTCAAGATTCCCGTCGTCCGCAACATGCGTCGCGGAACAACCGCAACAGCCCGCTGGACGGTCTCGGCGGACGAGTTCCGCCGGTTCTGCGATGAGGATGCGCGCATCGCCGCCGAGACGCGTTACAGTAATTTCTACGAGCCGCCTCGCACGATTCCCGCTGAAGGCGTGGAAGTGATCTTTTCCGACGACGGCGTGCTCATTGGCGATGGCTATTTTCCCTTGTCACTAATAGGCGGGCGGCGCGTGCATCGCGTGCGGTTCATCGCCTCCTCGTCGCCAATGATCGAGTTCGCAACGATTCTGGAGACGCGGGTCCGCACGTCGAGCATGACGACCAGCGCCGTGCGAACCGCGGAAACGCTGCGCGTCCCTGTGGCGAGCAGCGCGAGGGTCGACGCTGAAGACGTGGTGCGCGCATTCAACGGCGCCATGGCGAGACGATAGGCGTCCATTCGCATCAACGATCAATACCGGATCTGATATGTCTACAACACAAGAGACCGCTGACTTCATTTGCGAACAGTCTGGACTCGCCCAGCGCATATCGGCGCGCAAGATGTTTGGAGAGTTTGCGCTATACGTAGACGGCAAGGTTGTCGCGCTCATTTGCGATAACAGCCTCTTTGTCAAACCAACCGACGCGGGCAGGGCAATTCTGGGTAGCACCGTCGACCGTCCGCCATACGAGGGCGCAAAGCCTCACTTTTGCGTCACGGATCAGATTGAAGATCGAGAGTTGCTTCACCAACTTCTCCTGGCGACAGCCGATGCGCTTCCACGGCCGAAGCCAAAGGCAACGGGAAAGTCTCCGGCCGCCGCGAAAAAACCGCGCAAGCGCTAGCGGTGCGCTCACTCCAGTGGTGGCACCGTCCATAGCGCATCACGGCGTATCCGCAAATGTGAACCGCTGTCGAATCCATCGCGCCCCGTTCGATTGCACTGTGTCCACCAATCACATCACTCAGCGGAGACCACCATGAAGATCACCATCAATACTGTTGTCAAGGCGGACGCGAACAGCGTCTGGGATATCTGGAACAACCCGGAAGACATCAAGCAGTGGAATACGGCGAGCGACGACTGGCACACCACGCGCAGCACAGTGGATCTGCGCGAAGGCGGTACGTTCTCGTCGCGAATGGAAGCGAAGGATAGCAGTATGGGCTTTGACTTCGAGGGCACGTACACACGTGTCGTGCCTCAGCAACTCATCGAATACCGCATGAGCGACGGTCGCGAAGCAAAGGTGGAGTTCGTCGAACACGGCGACAGCGTTCATGTCACCACAACGTTCGACGCCGAGACCGAGAACTCACCGGAGATGCAACAGGCGGGATGGCAGGCCATCTCGGACAACTTCGGTCGGTACGTCGAGGCGAAGCAGCAGGCACGGTAGACGACTAGCGGTGCTCGCTGCACACGCACAGGGCACCGCTACTCCTCGCGCAACACCTCCATCGGATCCACCCGCGCCGCGCGACTCGCCGGCGACCAGCACGCAAGCATCGCCACGGTCACGAGCGCTGCCGACACCAGCGCAAACGTGCCGACATCGAACGCCTGCACGCCGAACAACTGCGAGCGCATGCCACGCGACAGCGCCAGCGCACCGAACAGGCCGAGCGCGATACCGATCACGGCCAGTCGCATGCCTTCCGACATCACGAGACGTCGCACGTTTGACAAGTCTGCGCCAAGCGCAACGCGAATGCCGATCTCACGCCTGCGTTGCGCCACGGAGTAACTCAGCACGCCGTGCACGCCAACCACGGCTAATGCGAGCGCAAGCACGGCGAATGTGGAGAGCAGCAGCATCGTGAAGCGTCGCTGTGCCAGTGAGCCCGCAATCGTGTCTTCCAGCGGCTCGATCCCAAACAACGCGAGTTGCGGGTCCACTTCGCGTACGGCATTGCGCACCGCCGCGATTTGCGTGCGCGGGTCACCCGTTGTGCGTACCAGCAGCGCGCTCGGCATGGGGACCTGCGGGAGCGGCAGATACACCGCCGGCGGCACTTCTTTCGCAATGCCCTGAATGCGCTCACCTTCAATGATGCCGATGACACGACGTTCGGCACCCCACAAACGTAGCGATGCATTCATCGCGTGCCGATCGCCAAAGAACGTGCGCCGCGCGCTCTCGTTGAGCATCACCACGGGCAGCGCCGACGCATCGTCGCCATCGTTGAACACGCGCCCCTCGCGCAGCGGTACGCCCATCGTCTCGAAGTAGCCGGCGCTCACCGTGCGGATGCTCGGCTCCGGCCAGTTGTTCTCTTCGTGCTCGCGTCCGACCACTGCGATCGCGCTTGTGAAGCCCGCATCGATGGGATTCGCCGTGGCCAATGCGACCGATTCGACGCCCGGCAGCGCCGACACGCTCGCGCGCACATCGTCCACGAAACGACGAACCTCCGGCCAGTTCGGGAAGTCCGCGAAGTTCTGCGGATAGCGCGACGGCGGCAGCTGGAACTCCGCTTTCAGCACCTGCGAAGATTCGAAGCCCGGGTCGACATTCTGCAGCACCCACAAGCTGCGAATCAGCAGTCCGGCACCAACCGTGAGCGATGTCGCCATGGCGAGTTCGGTGATCACGAGCGCCGAACGTGCCATGCGTTGTGTGCGTCCGCCTGACGACGTGCGCCCCCCGCCCTGCATCGCCGACGCGAGGTTCGCGCGCCGTGCCTGCAGCGTGGGCAGCAGCCCGAGACAGAGACCGATCACCGCCGCCACCGCCACGCTCCATGCAAGCACAGTCATATCCAATCGCAGCTCCTCCACACGCGGCAGCGAGGCCGGTGCGACTCGGCGCAGGAAACTTGCCGTGAGCGTCGCGATCAGCATGCCGAGCGCGAGTCCTGCGCCAACGAGTACCGCGCCCTCGGCGATGAACTGTGAGGTGAGCCGACCGGCTGTTGCGCCGAGTGCGGTGCGCACCGTGACTTCGCGGGCGCGGTTGGTTGCACGTGCCATTGCCAGGTTGGCGACATTCACGCACGCGACCAGCAGCACCAGACACACGGCGATCATGAGCAGCATGAGCGGCTGACGTGCTTCGGCGAACACTACATCGGTAAACGCTTCAACGTTGACACCACGGGCGTTGTTGGACGA
>JBBQNT010000176.1:0-8269 GCA_038330215.1 Gemmatimonadales bacterium | reverse complement strand
AGCATGAGGGAGCCGTCCGCGGCCAGATCGAAGCGTGCACCAGCCGTCTGGAGCTCGAGCACGCGTGCCGGACCTTCTTCCACGAGCACCTGCACCGCTGCCGCGTCACACAGGGCGGCACCGGCGGCCAGGGTGTCCCGTCGATGAAGCGCGGGGGAGTCGCCCGCACCCAGGGCAGCGGCTATGCCACCCTGTGCGTATGCTGTAGCAGAATCGAAGAGGGACCGTTTGGTGAGCAGCATCACCGATCCGTGCGCCGAAGCTCGCCAGGCGGCGTGCAGGCCGGCCACACCGCTGCCGACCACGAGGAACCGGGTGCGAATTCGTTCGGTCATATAGATTTCAACAATATCGCGGCACCGTCTGGGTGCCAGCCGTATCCACCGGCAGGAGATCGTTTCGACATGCGTTCACTTCTTATTTCCCGTCGCGCCGGCGCGCGACTGCTCCCGGTGTCGGCGGCTGCTGCCCTGACGCTGACGCTCTCGACCACCACGTACGCGCAGCCCGGCGGTGTTGGGCCAGCCTGTGAGATCGAGACCAACTCGCCCAAGGAGCTGTTCCTCGCGAACGTGCAGTTCCAGAAGGCGGCTGGTTCCGAGGGCGCCGACCGACAGGCCGCGCTCCGGAAGACCATGCAAGAACTCACGAATCGCCCCGAGCGTTTCCGTGACAAGAACGCGAGCGGCTATCACATGGTAATGGCGCAGACGCTCGCGCTGTGGATTGCCGACGAATCCACGCCCGTGCAGACCACGACCTCGGCCATTGGCATGAGCACGCCGGATGCGCCCATCAACCTCGTGGACGCGCTCGATGCAGCCTACAAGGGCATCATCGTCGCAGAGCCGACCTGCGCCGCCGATGTGGACGCGATGCGCCCGAACGAAGGCTGGCTCGCGATGACGCGCAAGGCCCTCGATTTCTCGCAGGCCAATCCCGATTCGGCCGAGGTCTACGCGAACTACTCGCTTCGCCTGCAGCCGGAAGCGAATCCGTATCCGTTTCAGGTGCTCGGCATCGTGAACCAGCGTCGCGGTGATCTCGCGACGGCTGTGCAGAACTGGGAGAAGGCCGTGGCCGCGTCGGGCACGGACACGTCCTACAACGACATCCGTCAGAACAGCCTTTTCTACGTGGGCCTCTACACGCTCGCGCAGGCTCGTGAGCTCGAGGGAGACGCGCAGAAGGCCAAGCTCAACGCGGCCGTCGGTGCGATGACCAAGTACATGGAAGATTTCGGCGGCTCAGCGGAGTCCCCAACCGTCATGCAGGGCCTTGGCGAAGCGTACCTCACGCTCGGCGATTCGGCGAAGGTCGCGGGCGTCTACGCCCCGATGCTCGCGTCACCCAGCAACTTCAGCGACTACGCGCTCACGATGAGCGGCGTACTGGCCACGCAGGTGAACAAGACGGACGACGCGGTCGCGCTGTTCGAAGCGGCGGTCGCGCAGAACCCGTACCAGCGTGACGCGCTGCGCAACCTCGCGGCGTCGTACTACACGATGAACGAGTTCGACAAGATGGACAAGCCGCTCGACGCGCTCGTCGCGCTCGACCCAAACAACTACGACGCCTGGTCCATGTACGCCTTGGGCGCACAGGGGCGCATGCAGGCGGCGAAGGTGCCGGCCGAAAAGAAGAAGTGGACGGACTCGCTCATCGCCTACGCGGCAAAGGCCGACAGCCTTCCCGTCAAGGTCACGGTGGACGAGTTTGAGCGTCGCCCCGAGTCGGTGACGTTTGCCGCCTCGCTCGAGGGCAACGCCGCAGCCCCGACGGCGCGGACCTTCACGGTCGAGTTCCTCGACAAGTCCGGTGCGGTTGTCACCACGTCCACCGAAGAAGTGGCGGCGATTCCAATGGGAGAGCGCAAGCAGGTGCGCATCCAGGCGCAGGGCGCCGGTATCGTGGCCTATCGATACAAGCCGCTGAGGTGAGCTGTTCCCTTCCGCGCCGCCTTGTCCGAGGCGGCGCGGAAGGCGATCCTTCCGTCTCATGCGACGGACTTTCTACCTTCTGGGCGCCCTTGTCGCCGTGCATCTCCTGCTGCTGACCATCACCCCTTCGGGCGCCACCGTGGCGCCGGAGGGCGAAGGTCTCGATATCGGCATCGTCTTCGATGTCGGCGGGCGAGGTGACAAATCCTTCAACGACGGCGCATTTCTCGGCGGCGTACGCGCGGCCGATTCGCTCGGCGCCCGTGTCCGCTACATCGAGCCCGGAGAGGGCTCCGACCGCGAAGCCGGCCTCCGCCTGCTGGCCGCCGAAGGCATGGACCTCGTGCTGGCCGTGGGGTTCATCTTCACCGATGACGTGCTGACGCTCGCGCGCGAGTACCCGGATGTGAAGTTC
The DNA here is from genome assembly GCA_038330215.1 of Gemmatimonadales bacterium. Classification (GTDB taxonomy): domain Bacteria; phylum Gemmatimonadota; class Gemmatimonadetes; order Gemmatimonadales; family Gemmatimonadaceae; genus JAABRT01. The sequence goes on along the minus strand of JBBQNT010000176.1, from coordinate 5,914 downwards.
GCCGGCGTGGACTACGCCGTCTCGACCGACAGTCTGGGCAACCCGCTGCCACTGCCGCCCAACCTCGTCGCCCTCAAGTTCCGCGAGGAAGAGGGCTCCTTCCTGGTTGGCGCGCTGGCCGCCATGGTGGGCGGGTCGAAAAAGGTGGGCTTCATTGGCGGCATGGACATCGCCCTCATTCACAAGTTCGAGGCCGGATACCGCGCGGGCGTGCTGCACGTGTGTCCGGACTGCGAGGTGCTGGTGCAGTACGCCGGTGTCACGCCCGAAGCGTTCAAGAATCCAGGCAAGGGCAAAGAGCTCGCGCTCAGTCAGTACCAGCAGGGCGTCAATGTGATCTATCACGCCTCAGGCTCCACGGGGCTCGGCGTGTTCGAGGCCGCGCGCACCACCGGCAAGCTCGCGATCGGCGTGGACGCCGATCAGTACGCCGAGGCGCCGGGCCATGTGCTTACATCCATGGTAAAGGGCATCGACGCCGCGGTCTTCGATGCTGCGCGCGCCGTGCAGGATGGAGTCTTCCAGGGTGGCGTGCGCGTGTTCGGACTCGCCGAGCAGGGCGTTGGGTACGTGTACGACGACAACAATCGCGCGCTCATCCCGGATTCCGTGCGCGCGCGACTGCAGACGCTCGAAGCCGAGATCATTGCCGGTCGCATCCGCGTGCCGAGTACGCGGTGAGCGCAGCGTCAGCGACTGGGCCGTTCGCGGTGCGTATGCATCAGGTGAGCAGAAGCTTCGGCGCCGTACAAGCCAACCGCGACGTGACCTTCGAGGTGACAGCGGGCGAGATTCACGCGCTCGTGGGCGAGAATGGCGCCGGCAAAAGCACGCTCATGCACATCCTGAGCGGACTGCATACGCCTTCGAGCGGCCGCGTTGAGGTTGCCGGCCGCGATGTGACGGGCTGGGACACGACTGCAGCCATCAACGCGGGCGTCGGCATGGTGCACCAGCACTTCATGCTTGTGCCCACGCTCACTGTTGCCGAGAATCTCGTGCTCGGTCGCGAGCCGGTGCGCGGCCTGCGCCTGGATGTCGCGCGCGCCGAGGCGGATGTGCGTGCACTGGCCGAGCGAACGGGGCTTCGTGTGGACCCCACGCGCACGATTGCCGAGCTGAGCGTGGGCGAAGCGCAGCGCGTGGAGATCCTCAAGCTGCTGTACCGCGGCGCGAAGATTCTTGTGCTCGATGAACCCACCGCCGTGCTCTCGCCGCCGGAGGTGCAGGAGCTGTGGACGGTGTTGCGGGGACTGCGTGCGCAGGGCGACACGATCATCATCATCACGCACAAGCTCGACGAAGTGGTGGCGATTTCCGACACAATCACGGTGATGCGCGACGGGCGTTCGGTAGCGCGACTCGCTACCGCCGATACCACGCCACGCGATATCGCGCGTGCAATGGTGGGACGCGATGTGGCGCTGGCGCTCGATGCGGTGCCAAGCGCGCGAGCGGTGCCAGCCGTACGCGATTTGGGCGTCGCCGCGCTGGCCGTGCGCGGACTGACCGTGCGCGGCGACCGTGGTACAGGCGCCGTGGAGCACCTGTCCTTCGATGTGCAGCCGGGCGAGATCTTCGGCATTGCCGGCGTCGAAGGTAATGGACAGACCGAGCTGCTCGAAGTGCTGGCCGGACTGCGCCGAACGCAGGCGGGGTCGGTGCAACTCGGCGCAACTGATGTGACCGCGTTCGACGTGCGCGCACGCGCCGATGCGGGACTGTCGCACATTCCCGAAGACCGGCATCGTCGCGGCCTGGTGCTCGATTATTCCATCGTCGACAACCTGCTGCTCGGCCAACAGCACCACTTTGGCGGACGCACCGGACTCGATCGCGAGAAGATCGCGCGTCACGCGGATTTGCTGGTGCGAACGTTCGATATCCGTCCGCCGAATCCGTCGCTCGCGGCACGCACGCTGTCGGGCGGCAACCAGCAGAAGGTGGTGATTGCCCGCGAGATGGGCCGAGCGTTCAGCATGTTGCTGGCGGCGCAGCCAACGCGCGGCGTTGATGTCGGCGCGATCGAGTTCATTCACGCGCAGCTACGCGAGGCGCGGGACGCGGGCAAGGGTGTGCTGCTTGTGTCGGCCGATCTCGCCGAAGTGCTCGCGCTGTCGGATCGCATTGCGGTGATGTATCAGGGCCGGTTCGTGTGTGTGTTGCCGGCGCGTGAGTGTTCGGCGGAACGACTCGGTCCGTACATGACCGGCGCGGAACGTGAGTTGGCGTCGTGAGCGCGGCGACAGGGAACGCTGCCGGCGACGGCGTGCTCATGCGCGCGGCGCATGCGCTGCTCGCGCCGCTGCTCGCGGTTGCGATTGCGATGGTCGTCGGTGATCTGCTGATCCTCACGTATGGTGAATCGCCGGGTACGGTGTACCGGCTGCTCATCGAGGGCACGTGGGGCAACGTGTACGGATTTGGGCAGGTGCTGTACAAGACGATGACGCTCACCTGCACCGGCCTTGCGTTTGCATACGCGGCGCGGGCGGGACTGTTCAATGTGGGCGGGGAGGGGCAGCTCGCGGCCGGTGGCTTTGCGGCGGCCCTCGCAGGCCTGTGGATGCCGCAGGCGATGCCGGCGGTGCTCGCGGTGGTGCTGTGCACCGCAGCCGCGATGGGTGCAGGCGCTATCACGGGCGCGGTGCCGGGCGCGCTTCGCGCACGGTTCGGGGCGAGCGAAGTGATCGTGACGATCATGCTCAACTTCATCGTGCTTGCGCTGCTCAACTACGCGGTGGCGTCGCATCTCGCGGTGCCGGAAACATTGCACACCGAAGTGATCAATGCCGGCTTCGTGGCGCGACTGGGGGCAGCGATGCCCGCATTCGCGGGTTCGGCGGCCAACTTCACGATCATCGCCTCGATGCTTGCGGCGGTGTTCGCGTGGTGGGCCATGTTTCGCACGCGTGGCGGGTACGAGTTGCGCGCGGTGGGGCTGCAGCCTGACGCAGCGGAGTACGGCGGCGTCAACGTGCCGCGCACCTGGTTTCGCGCGATGGTCTGGTCGGGCGCGTTTGCCGGACTCGGCGGCATCAACTTCGTGCTTGGCTACAAGCATTACTACGAGGAAGGCTTTGCGGCCGGCTCGGGATTTCTTGGCATTGCCGTTGCGTTGGTCGGACGCAATCACCCGCTGGGCATCATTGTTGCGGCGCTGTTGTTTGCGACGCTATCCCAGGGCGGGCTGGCCGTGAATGCGCTCGTGCCCAAACAGTTGGTGGACATCCTGCAGGCGGTCGTGATCCTCGCGGTGGCCACGTCGGTGCCTGAGGTGCAGCGGTTGCTGCGGCGCAGTGCCGCGGCGCTCGTGCGACGTGACCAGGCGGAGGGGACGCCGTGATCCTCATCGCCTTTCTGCTCCAGACCATTCGCATTGCGGTGCCGTACCTGCTGGCCGCAGCCGGTGGCGTGATGTCGGAGCGCGTGGGCGTGATCGCACTTGGCCTCGAGGGCATGATGCTGGGTGGCGCCTTCGGTGCGGTGCTCGGCTCGTACTACACCGGCAGCGCGTGGATCGGCTTGCTGTGCGCGATGGCCGCCGGCGTGCTCGTGTCATCGATCCTCGCACTTTGCACACTGCGGTTTCGCGCGGATCAGGTTGTGGTGGGCATCGCGCTCAATCTGCTGGTGATCGGGGCGACGCGATTTTTTCTCCGACTCGCGTTCGACAGCGCGTCCAACTCGCCGCGCGTGGACGGATTCGGCGATGACGGCGGCGGACTTGGGCTGCTGGCGAGCTTCTCCAATCCGCTCGTGTGGGTGGGACTCGCGGCGCTACCTGTGCTCGGCTGGGTGCTGTGGCACACGCCGTTCGGTTTGCGGGCGCGTGCGGTTGGCGAGAAGCCTGAAGCGGCGGCCACGCTCGGCGTGCCGGTGCGCGCGCTGCAACTGCGCGGGTTGCTGCTGTGCGGTGTGCTCGCCTCGCTCGGCGGCGCGTATCTCGCGCTCGATCAGCATCAGTTCACCGACAGCATGACGGCGGGACGCGGATTTATTGCGTTGGCCGCCATCATCTTCGGGCGCTGGATGCCGTTGCGGGTAGCCGCTGCGTGCCTGCTCTTTGCCGCCGCCGAAACATTGCAGATTCAGTTGCAGGGCGCGCAGCTGGTTCCGTCGCAGTTCGTGGAACTGATCCCGTACGTGCTCACGATCATCGCGCTGGCCGGCGTTGTTGGCAAGTCGACGCCGCCGGGCGCACTCGGAAAAGTGGAGTGAGCACGCCCACCGATACCGGTGAGTACGAAACGCAGCACAACGCGACGGGCAAACTCATCATCCTGATGGTGTCGGCGTTCATCGACATGCTTGGCATGTTGATGATCCTGCCGCTGCTGCCGTTCTACGCCGAAAGACTGGGCGCAGGCGGATTGATCGTCGGGTTGCTGATCGCATCGTTCTCGGTGGCACAGCTGCTGAGCGCGCCCTTCTGGGGACGCTTCTCCGATCGGTACGGTCGGCGTCCCGCGCTCCTGGTGAGTCTCGTTGCGTCAGCCATTGCGTTCGTGATCTTCGCGTATGCGGACTCGCTCTGGCTGCTGTTCGTCTCGCGCATCGTACAGGGGGCCGGCGGCGGCACCGTCGGTGTGATCCAGGCGTACGTGGCCGATGCCTCTCGCCCCGATGATCGCGCGCGGGTGCTCGGCTGGTTGAGTGCCGCGACGAATGCTGGCGTGGCCATCGGTCCGGCTCTCGGGTCGTGGCTTCGTCCGCTGGGCGCGGAGTGGCCGGGCCTCGTGGCCGCGGGCCTGTGCGTGGTGAACATGCTCTTCGTGTGGCGCTACCTCACCGAAGCGCGCGTGATCGACACCGCGGATCGCAAGGCAGCCGACGCCGGACGCGGAAGCTCGCGGGTGGCGATCGCCCGCGTTTTTTCGCACCCCAAGGAACCGGCGTCGCAGCTCATCATCATCTATGCACTCGCGATCGGCGCATTTCAGGGCACGACCGCCGTGCTCGCACTGTTTCTCGGGTTCAAGTTTTCGTTCACCGAACTTTCAATTGGTTACGTGTTCACGTTCATCGGCGTGCTGTCGGTGGTGGCGCGCGCGGTGTTTCTGGGCGGTTTGGTGGACCGCTTCGGAGAAGCGAGACTGGCGCGCCTTGGCCTCGCGCTGCTGGCCATCGGACTGCTGGCCGTTGGCCTCGCGCCCAACCGCGTGCTGCTGTTCGCGGCGCTTGCGCTGTTGCCGCTGGGCACGGCGTTCACGTTCCCCTGCGTGACCGCGCTGCTGTCACGGGTGATCAGCAGCGCGCAGCGCGGTTTGTACATGGGCGTGCAGCAGACGTACGGCGGCATCTCGCGTGTGGGCTTCCCGATTCTGTTCGGCTGGGCCTACGACAGCATCGGCGAGGCGTCGCCGTACTTTATTTCCGCGACGATGGTCGCCGTGACGTTCGTGCTGGCGCGCCACATCGCCTCGTTCGCCCCCCGGCGCCGGGTTGCGCAACAGCCATCGACTGGACCGTGAACTGTAAACCGTCCACCGCAACCGTCGACGTTGGTTGGTAGCACCGTCGACCGTCAACCGTTCACCGCAACCGTCAACGTTGGTTGGTAGAACCGTCGACCGTCAACCGTTCACCGCAACCGTCAACGTTGGTTGGTAGCACCGTCGACCGTCAACCGTCCACCGCAACCGTCAACGTTGGTTGGTAGCACCGTCGACCGTCAACCGTTCACCGCAACCGTCAACGTTGGTTGGTAGCACCGTCGACCGTCAACCGTCCACCGCAACCGTCACCGTTGGTTGGTAGCACCGTCGACCGTCAACCGTGCACCGCAACCGTCAACGGTGGTTGGTAGCACCGTCGACCGGCAAACCGTAACCCCCACCCGCGACCGTGGGTGGTTGAAACCAGAACCCCGTAAGCAAAACCCGTGAAACTCGACTTTTAGGGTGTAAGGGAA
>JBBQNT010000175.1:0-8318 GCA_038330215.1 Gemmatimonadales bacterium | reverse complement strand
CACGAACAGGAACGGCGCGACTTTCTGGCGGAACTTCTGCACAATCGGCTTTTCCCAGCGCGCGAGTTCGTCGGCGGTGGGTGCGTAGTGATCGCCGTGCGCCAGCGTTCCTGCGCCGGAGGACGAGCGCCCCTGCGCCTGGCGGAACATCTCCTGCCGCTCGCTCATCGGCGTGGACGGCCAATCCTTGGCCGGGGGCAATTCGCCGCCCTTCGACGATGTCGGCATTGCCCGCCCGCCACCGGATGCGCTGGCCGCGGTCGTGCCTGGCACCGGTGACCGTGGCGAGCGCAGAGACGCGGCCGGCACGATGCCCGACCGCAACGCCTGCGCGAGTTCGGCCGCGCTCTGGAAGCGATGCGCCGGATCCTTTTCAAGCAGTCGCATCACCATCGCGGCCAGCATGGGCGGCGTATCGGGGCGACGCTCCTCCACGGGAACGGGAGTTTCCGTGAGATGCTTGACCAGCAGCACCGGCGTGGTATTGCCCGTGAAGGGCGGCTCGCCAGTAAGCATCTGGTACGCGAGAATGCCAAGCGCGTACAGATCGCTGCGGCCGTCCACATCGCGGTCACCCGACGCCTGTTCCGGTGACATGTACGCAGGTGTGCCAATCGCGAGCCCCGTCGCCGTCAATCGTGCGCCGTCGCCGCCCTCCGCCGCACGCGCGATGCCGAAGTCGGTGACCATCGCGCGTCCGTCCAGTGCATCCACCAGGATGTTGTCAGGCTTGATGTCACGATGGATCACGCCGCGCGAATGTGCATACGCGAGCGCGTCGGCTACTTCCGTGAGGTAGCGCTTGATGTCTTCCGTGGGCAGCGGCCCGCGCTTGCGCAGTTGCGTGGCGAGATTGTCTCCGTCGACGCACGCCATGACGAAGAACACCAGGTTCCCAACCTCGTCGACGGAATAGATGGGAACGATGTTGGGATGACTGAGCTGCGCCGATGTTTCGGCTTCGCGCTGGAAACGCTGGCGCACATCGCGACGGAAGGCGAGCTCAGGCGGCAGCAGCTTGATGGCGACCGGACGCTTGAGTCGCTTGTCGATGGCACGATACACCACGCCCATACCGCCACGACCAATCTCGCGCTCTACGTCGTAGGTCGCGGCCAGCGTGCGTTGGACGTGTTCTCGCAGTTCAGCGTCGCTCGAGGCGGCGGAGTCGGGCACGCGCGTTGGGATCCGGGGAGTGGAAGCAGGAAAACGACCCGGCGGGCTGTGGTAGTGTAGCACCGGGGACTAGCGGTACAACAGGCAGTCAGCCGAGTCGGCAGCCAGCATTCCTGCACTACGTCACATGGTCAGCAGAAAGTTGCAGAGCCTGCCAGCTTGGCACACCGGACCGGGTGCGAAACCTGCGCTTATACCGCACATTCCCTTTTCTCCCGAGCCAGGAAGTCATCTTATGGGCGAGCGTCAGACTCTACCCGTCCTGCCCCTTCGCGGGACGGTCATGTTCCCCGGTATCACGGCCCCGATCGCGGCTGGCCGACCGGGCACCTTGCGGGCCATCGAGGCCGCCCTGAAGGGCGATCGCGTGGTCTTTGCGGTCGCCCAGCGGGACAACACGGAAGAACCGTCTTCGGACATTCTCTATCAAATGGGCGTGATCGCCCGCATCGGCCAGATCCAGCGTGGTCTGGGCGGTGTGCAGTTGCTGCTGCAGGGCGAGCAGCGCGCGACGGCGTTGCAGTACACCGACTCCGACGGGCATCTGCAGGCGGTAGTCGTGTCGGCCGACGAAATGATGCCGCTCGACGCCAAGGATCCGGCGTTCGAAGCGCTGCACAAGGAAACGCGCGAGCGTGCCGCCGAGCTGGGCGAGAAGCGCGGACTACCCGAGGAGGTGCTGCATCAGGTGCTCGATTCCGTGACGGAGCCGGGACGCTTCTCGGATCTCGTGGCCGGTTACATCGAGCTCACGGTGCCGGAGAAGCAGGGGCTGCTCGAGACGCTTTCGGTTGAAGAGCGCCTGCGCCGCGTGCTCGTGCACGTGCAGCGCCAGATTGGCCTGCTCGAAGCGCAGGAGGATATCAAGTCGCAGGTGCAGGAAGAACTCGGTGAACGTCAGCGCGAGATGTTCCTGCGCGAGCAGCTCAAGGCCATCCAGAAGGAGTTGGGAGACGACGACCAGTCCAAGGAAATCGAGGAGTTGCGCGAGAAGTTGAATGCGCTGGAACTGCCCAAGGAAGCGCGCGCGGAAGTGGAGCGCGAACTTGGGCGACTCGAGCGAACGGGACGCGAATCGATGGAAGCGCAGGTCATTCGTACGTATCTGGAGTGGATCGCCGAGTTGCCGTGGAACACGCGTTCAGATGACCAGCTCGATCTGGCGCGCGCTGAAGTGGTGCTGGACGAGGATCACTACGGACTCAAGGACGTGAAGGATCGCGTGCTCGAGTTCCTGGCCGTGCGACAGTTGCGTGCGAAGCAGATCGCGGAAGAAGTGGCGACGACCGGTGAGTTTCCCGTGTCAAAGTTGCGCGACGAGGAGAATGGCGGCCGTTCGCACGACGAACGCACAATCAAGGATGCGAAAGAAGCGAAGGCGCGCGCGATGGCGAAGGGTCCGATTCTGCTCTTCACCGGTCCGCCGGGTGTGGGCAAGACGTCCATCGCCAAATCAGTCGCGCGTGCACTCGGCCGCGAGTATGTGCGCGTGGCGCTCGGCGGCGCGCGTGACGAGGCAGACATTCGCGGACATCGCCGCACGTATGTGGGCGCGATGCCTGGTCGCATCGTACAGGGCATGAAGCAGGCAGGCACCAAGAATCCCGTCTTCCTGCTCGACGAGATCGACAAGCTCGGCTCGTCGTTCCAGGGCGACCCGTCCAGTGCGCTGCTCGAAGTGCTCGATCCGGCGCAGAACGATTCGTTCACCGATCACTATCTCGGCATTCCGTTCGACCTGAGCGAAGTGCTGTTCATTGCGACGTCGAACTTCGTGCAGAACATTCCCGGTCCGCTACTCGACCGCATGGAAGTCGTGGACTTCAGCGGCTACACGGAGCGTGAGAAGCTCGAGATCGCGAAGAAGTATCTCATTCCACGTCAGCTCGATGAATCGGGGCTTGCTTCACGCAAGCTTACGTTCGCCGATGACGCCGTGATGAAGGTGATCACCGAGTACACGCGTGAGTCCGGCGTTCGTCAGCTCGAGCGCCAGTTGGGCGCGGTGGCACGCAAGGTGGCGCGTCGCGTGGCCACGGGCGACGAGACCGTGCTCGAGGACAATCGAGTGGATACGGGTGAAGTACGCGAGCTGCTTGGCCGTCCCAAGGTGCATCCCGAGCGCGTCTCCGAGCACGATGAAGTCGGCATTGCATCGGGCATGTATTACACGCCGATGGGCGGTGACATCATGTTCGTGGAAGCATCGATTCGCCGCACGGGCACCATGCGTCCGATCACGGAAGAAGGCGCAGAAGTCACGCGGGTGGGTCCCATCACGCTCATTCTCACCGGCCAGCTTGGCGACGTGATGAAGGAGAGTGCACGCGCGGCGCTCACGTACGCGACCAACAACGCAGACGCGCTCGGTATTCCGGCCGACCGGTTGCAGAATGCAAGCGAGGCCCACATTCACGTGCCGGCCGGAGCCATTCCGAAGGACGGACCGAGTGCGGGCATCGCGATCGCGACGGCGCTCGTCTCGGAGATGTCAAACCGCAAGGTGCGGCGCGATGTGGCGATGACGGGCGAGATCACGTTGCGTGGTCGCGTGCTGCCGATTGGTGGACTCAAGGAGAAAGTGCTCGGCGCGCACCGGGCGGGTGTCACCACGATCATTCTTCCCAAGGCCAACTTCGATGATCTCGAGGATGTGCCGCAGGAAGTGCAGGATGCGCTGACGTTCCACCCGGTGGAGACGCTCAAGGAAGTGCTGAAGATTGCGTTGGTGGGGGGTGGGGCGCATGCGCCTGCCGAAGAACCGGAGTTGGTGGGGGTTTAGATCGGGGAATCGAACTGCGGCAGACGCAGAGGTCGCAGAGGTTAGGGAGGGCCTTCCCCGCGACCTCTGTGTTCCCGCAGTTGGTCGCGCGCCGGAATCACCCCGGAACGCCGAGCGCCATCAACACGTCACTCGCCGCCCGCGTGCCCGTCTCGCACCCGCCCTCCATGTAGCCTTGGGCCTCCAGTGAGCAGTGCTCACCCGCGAAGTGCAGCGAGGCCACTGGCTGACCCTCGAGACCGCGCATCGTTGTCCACTGACCCGCGAGATAGCTGGCGTAACTGGCGCGCACCCAGCGATTCGTGGGCCAGTGAAAACGCGTTTCTTTCATGCCGTCGCGTGCGGCCTGCACGCCGGGGAAGATCGTTTCGAGGTCGCGCACCAGTGCCGCGGCCTGATCTGCGGGCGTGCCCTGCCCGACTGCGAGCCCGTGATCGCCGCCGCTGAAGTTGGTGAGGATGCCAGCGCGTCCGTCCTGCAACCGACTCGTCTCCCACACAAGCTGAAACGGTAGGCTGGTGACCACACTGCCGTTGGAGTTGTGACGCTCGCGCCATGGACGAGACGAGAAGCCGATCATGAGTTTGGCGTTGGTGCCGTAGCCGAGTTCAGCGATGGTGCGGCGCTTGGCGGGAGACATGGGCACGTCGAGTTGCACATCACGCAGCAACGTGAATGGCATGGCGAGCACCACATGACGCGCGATCACCGTGCGCACGCCGCTGTCGCGACGAAACGTGAGCGTGTGCCGTCCGTCGGAGCGTTTGCTCACCGCTTCGAGCACCGTGTCGGTCTCGATGTGATCGGCGACGCGATCGGCCAGCGTGCGCACGATGCGATCGTTGCCGCCCCGCACATGAAATCGTTCGTCGCTGTCTCCGAACACACGGAACGCGGTGGGATCGGGGTCGATCATGAGAATGAAGTTGAGCGCCGACTGACGCTCCGGCTCGAGTCCGTACTCGGTGGTGTACGCGACGTTGAGCAACGTGCGCATCCACCCGGTGACACCTTCGCGGTCCAACCACTCGGCGAGCGTGGTGCGATCGAGTGCCTCTGCGCCTTGCGGTGACAGGGCGGTGGGGTCGAACTCATCGCCGAATGGTTCGAGCGTGGCGATCAACCGCTGCGCGATGGGAAGGAACGCGGCCACTACATCTTCCTCCGAACGTTTCGCGCCGTCGATGAACCACACGGTTTCGTCGAGCGACGCATCGTCGGTGGCGAGATCGTTGAGCGCGATGTCGAGTTCGGACGCGAGGTTACGGATGGTGGTATGTCCGGTGTCGATGAGCTCACCACCAAGCTCGCACACCTGTCCGTCAGCGAAGTAGTTGCGCAGCGAGTACATGCGACCGCCGGTGCGCGACTGCGCTTCCATCAGGCGAACTGGCACGCCCTGCTGTCGCAGCCGATAGGCACACGTGAGTCCAGCAATTCCCGCACCCACGATGACCACCGGCTCTTCCGTGCGCGAGGCGCTGGGCATGGGCGGCGCCGCCTGGCCGCCGCGTGTACCGGGCGCGCATCCGGTGAGCGCGAGCGTGGCGACGGCGGCCGACGATCCGGCCACGAACGAACGGCGGGAGAGGCGGCTCGATTCCTGCCACTGCTCCACAACGGCGCCGGGGGACTCGCCTGTCTCGTTGGCCTGCCGAGCGAGGTGAAGGGAACGTCGAAGCAACGTGAATAACGGCGTGCGTGACACCAGTCGGCTCCTGTCGGGTAAGAGTCGCGACTAACTTCTTCGACGTTCGCCCACCGCACAAGGTCGCCATGGTGCGGACCGCGGGCCACGTGCGAGATGGGCACAGTGGAGCGCAGCGGAATGCGCAGCGGAATGCGCAGCGGAATGCGCAGCGGAAGCCGCACCGGCATCGTGCGATCGCCAGGTCACATTTCTGCTGCGACTTGCCCCGTCACCATGTGGGCTGCCACTATCCGGAAGTTCACAATCGCCCCCTTTCGCTGGAGGAACCCATGAATGATCTGTCCATTCCCATGACGACCGTGGAATCGACGCTGCGCGAAGCGGGACGGCTCCATCGGAAAGTGCGCGCGCGCATCAGGTTCGATGCCGAAAGCGGGGAGACCGAGTACGAGCGCAGCTATGAGCCGTATTCGATCGAGAACGGTGAGGTGGTCGTGTTTTCGCTCTTCCGCAACGAGTTCCGCACCATCCCGCTGGCGGACATCAAGCGCGTCGAAGTCACGGACGGTGAGTTCCGTCCGCGGCGTCCCATCGAGATGTAGCTGCGCACCTGATCCGGTACTGATCCGGCGCTGATCGACTTCCGATCAGTGCCCGATCGGGCCGAGTCGGAAGAGCGTCCACGGCCAACTGCGCGCGGCGCCGGGCTCGGTGCCATCCAGGAACCACTCGGTGTAGCGGCGGTCGCGCGGTGTCCGGCCGTCCGCCTCCAGTCCGGTCTGGCGGTCGAGCGTCACGGCGACTAAGCCGGCCGGCGCCATCCACGTGTCCGCCGATCGCTCCACAGGAATCGCGCTCAGCAGCTGTCCGACAATGGGCGCCGCGAGTATGCCACCGGCCGCGCCGGGCGTGATCGTACGCGGCGTGTCAAAGCCCAGCCAGGCGCCGGCGACGAGCGACGGCGTCATGCCGACGAACCAGACATCAACATTGTCGTTGCTGGTGCCCGTTTTGCCCGCGAGCGGCACGGTGGACGGCACCAGGCGTCGCGCGGCGGTGCCTGTACCGCGCTCGACGGCATCGCGCAGCATGTCGCGCACGATGAACGCCACGCGCGGATCAATCGCGGCCGTGGGCGTCGCCGGACGCGTGGTGTGCACCGCACGGCCCGAACGATCATCGATGTGGTCGATGAATCGCGGCTCCACGCCCACGCCCCCGTTGGCGAACATTGCATAGGCCGCCACGAAGTCGAGCGGTTGGACGACGCTTGCGCCGAGCGCGCTCGAGGGGAACCGGGCAATGGGTGTGCGCAGCCCAGCGCGCGAGGCGATGGCCGAGACGCTGTCGATGGTGGTGCGCTGCCCGAGGTCGACCGCCACCGGATTACGGGAGCGCGCGAGGGCTTCCCGCATGGTCATGTCGCCGAGAAACGCGCCGTCGGCGTTCGCAGGGGCGTACGTGCGTCCCTCGGGCAATGTCAGGCGGAGTGCCGTGTCGCCCACGTGCGCGTTGGCCGTGATGCCCTGCGCCACTGCAGCTGCATACACGAACGGCTTGAAGGTGCTGCCCGGCTGACGGTTGGCATCCACGGCGCGGTTGAATGACGACGTGACATAGTCGCGTCCACCCACGAGCGCGCGCACGTCGCCCGAATACGCGTCGAGGGCGACAACGGCTCCCTGGAGGCAGTTGCTGGTGCGTGCGGGCGTCGCAGGACACGGACCATGACGCCAGTCCGCGCGCGCTTCCGTTTCGGCGATGCCAGCAGCCAGGGCCGCGACGGCTGCCCGTTGGGCGACCGGGTCGATGGTGGTATGGATGCGGAAGCCGCCCGAGTGCACGGGCACGCCGGCTCGTTCCGCCTGCACCCGCACGATATCCACCACCCATGGGGCGGGCACGAGGCCCGCGTTGGGAACCACCGTCACGGGCTCGCGCTGGGCCGATGCGGCCTGCGCGGCACTGATGTATCCCTGATCGCGCATGAGGGCGAGCACGAGGTTCCGGCGCTCACGATTGCGCGCCGGATTGCGACCCGGATCGTACTGCACCGGACTCTTGGGCATGGCCGCCAGCGAGGCCGACTCGGCCAGTGACAGCTCCGCGGCCGCCTTGCCGAAATAGTGCCGGGCGGCCATTTCGATGCCGAGCCAGCCGCGGCCGAAGGAAATCTGGTTGAGGAAGGCTTCGAGAATCTGCGCCTTGCTGTAGCGCTTCTCCATGTCCCGCGCCGCCTGCTGTTCGCGCAGCTTGCGCGAGATAGAGCGGTCACGCCGGTCGATGATCTCCGGGTGCATGTTGCCCACGAGCAACTGCGTGATCGTGCTCGCGCCACGCAAGTCGCCGCTGGTGGCCGCGTCCTTGATGGCCGCCGCGACGCCGACCAGATCGACGCCGTCGTGCTGGTAGAAGCGCTTGTCCTCGACCGCCACGAACGCCTGCCCTACGTACCGCGGCAGCGAAGCCAGCGGTACGGACACGCGGCGCTCGGTGCCGAACTCGCCCAGGAGCGATCCGTCGCGGGCCAGCACGATCGTGGCCTGCGGCGGCTCGATAATGCGCCAAGGCTCGCTCTGCTGCTCCTGCGCCCCGAGCATTGGCGCGGTGAGCAGCAGCGTTCCAAGCGCGAGGATCAGGCGCTGATGGTGGGCAATGAACGGCATGGAGGAAAAATACCCCGGGCGGCACGAGTTGATCGGCGACGCG
>JBBQNT010000174.1:0-8324 GCA_038330215.1 Gemmatimonadales bacterium | reverse complement strand
GCTCACGACAGATGGCTCTCCACACGTCACAACGAACACCGTATCGTCGGCCGCCGCCGCGCTGCTCGCGATCGTGCTGGTTGGCGGCTGCGCACGCGAGCCCGATCCGGCTCGTCGCCTGGCTGCAGGAGACGTGCTGGGGGCGCTGCGCGCGTACGAGCGCATGATTGCGGAGGGCGACACGAGCTTCAAAACGCGCTACAACCTCGGCACTGCACTACTGGCGGCCGATTCGCTCGGTGTCGTGCATGACGTGCTCGAATCCGTGAGACGCGGCGCCGATGGCGAGGTACGCGCGAGAGCACGCTACAACGCCGGACTCGCGCATCTTGTGCAGGCCTTGCGGGCTGAAGGCGATTCCGAAGAGGGTTCGTACGCCGCGGCGCGCGAACTCTTCCGCTCGTATCTCGGGGAGCGGTACGAGGACGAAGACGCGAAGTGGAATTACGAACTGACGCTGCGTCCCAAGCCGCCATCAGGCGGTGGTGGCGGTGGCGGGGGGAACGACAACGAGGATGCCAACCAGCAGCCCGATGGTTCGCCGCAGTCCGGTCAGCTCGACCAGCAGCAGGCGGAAGCGCTGCTCAACAGCGCCGCCCGCGACGAGCGTGACGTGCAGGGCAAGCGGCAACGCATGACGCGCCAGCCACCGCCGCCGGGTGGGCGGGACTGGTGATGCAGGTGCCCGCGATGCCACGCGCTGCACTGCGGCGTACGCGGTCGATCGACAGCCAGATCGTACCGTTGCTCGTCATGCTGCTCGTCATGTCGGCCGGTGCGAACTCGCCAGCGCACGCGCAGCCTCGGGCGCCGGTGATCCAGCAGCGCGTTCAGCTCGATCCGAAGCAACCAGTCGGCTTTCACGTGCTCATGGTGCCTGACACGGTCTACGTCGGTCAGCAGGCGACGTACGAGATGGGCGTGTTCATCAGCGAGTCGGCCCAGCAGCGTATGCGCCGGAATCCCGAGGTGGTGCCGGCTGAGTTGCGCGGGGTGCTCGCGTACGATCTTGGCGGCCCGCAATCACTTGCGCCGGTGCGCCTCGACGGCCAGCGCATCTTTCCGCATGTGCTGCAACGCGCGCTCTTTCCGCTTGCCAGCGGACGCATCGTCGTTCCCGCGTCGCAGCTGTCCTACTCACTACCGCGCACGGCCAGCTACTTCAGCCGCGAGGAAGCGGCCGTGGTGCGCGCGCGTGAAGCGTCGCTGTTCGTAAAGCCATTGCCATCCGAGGGACGGCCGGAGGATTTCCTGGGTGCCGTCGGCGTCATCACTTTGCGCGCGCGCGTCGATGCGCCGTCGGTGCAGGTCGGCGATCCGGTTGTGCTCACGGTGAGCGTTGGAGGACGCGGCAACGTCAAGCTGTGGCCGCGGCCCAACATCGAGCCAGCGGGCGCGTCGGTGGTGGCGGCGGGTGAGCGCGTGCGAGTAGACACCACAGGGCAATACGTGCGAGGCTCCAAGGAATTCGACTGGCTCGTCACGCCCGATCGGCCAGGCTCGCTGGTGATTCCGGTGGTCGAGTATCCCTACTTCGATCCCTACGCCGACGGCTATCGGGTCGCGACAAGTGATACGCTCACGCTCGCGGTCGACGTCGGCGAAATCGTGCGCGACGCGAAGCCCGCCGAAGAGCAAACGGTGCTGCCGATTCGAAGTGCCGATCGGGGAGCGCTTCGTGCGCCGCTTGTCGAGCAGCCGTTGCTGTGGCTGCTGGCGGCGCTCGCGTCCATACCTGCAATGTGGCGTCGACGTCGCCGCCGCGCCGGCATCGCGAGCACCGGTGCCTTCGTAGTCGCTGACGGGCGCGAGAAGCCCGTGCGCAGCGACGTGGACGCGAACACGTCAGCAGTTGCACCCGCGCGACTCGCTGCCGCACGCGTTCGCCGTCAGCTGCTCGAAGCGCTCGCGACGCGTCTCGATACGTCGCCAGCCGCACTGATCGAACGGCGCCAAGTACATCGTCGACTGAGGCGTCGTGGCGTTACGCGCGAGTCTACGGCGGACGTGATGGCGCTGCTGACCGAGCTCGATGAAGCCGCTTGGTCACCAACTGGCGCGCCGTCCGCGCTGTCGCAGCCGGCCGCGGCCTCGTGGGCTGATCGCATTCGTGAGTTGCATGCGCGCGTCGATGCGGAAGCTATGCCGTCTCGTGACACCCTGGCGGAGCCAGCGCGGAGCCGTCGTCGGACCAACGGTACTGCAGCGCTGCGCACGCTGCTCGCGCTGGTTGGGGCAGCGCTGAGCCTCACACTTGTGCTGACTGCAGTCAACACTTCGGTGGCGACTGCGTCGACAAGCGGACTGCAAGCTGGCGCGGTGCGGTCGTCTCCTGCATTCGCCGAAGCTGTCACCGCCTATGAGCAGCAACAGTTTGCCGATGCGGCGTCCATGTTCGCTGAACTCGCGGCGGCTACTCCTCGCAGCGCGGACGCGTGGGCCAACGCAGGCACCGCAGCGTGGGCCGCGCATGACACGGTTGGTGCCGTGCTCGGCTGGCACCGCGCGCTCAGGCTCGAGCCTGGTGATCGTGAACTGCGCAGCCGTCTGAGCAGAGTCGGTCCTCGTCCATTGCAGGGCGTGTCCGCCGTGCCCACCGTGTCACGAGACGTGGTGTTTGTGTCCGCGATCGCGCTCTGGTGCCTCGGTAGCGCACTGCTCGCGTTGAGGCCGAAGCAGGGAGTCTCGTTGACCGGCCCGACGCGTCCGCGCGATGCTGCAGCGTTCGCGATGCTGACGTTGGCAGTGGGAGGCATCGCGTGGCAGGCAATGCTCGGCGCGCGGCTCGAAGGTGCGGACCTTGTCGTTATCACCGATCGCGAAGCCATGCGCATCGTGCCGGGCGCCGAGGCCAATGCGATTGGAGATGTCTCAGCTGGCGATGTGGTTGCGCGTGGCGATTCGCGCATCGACGCCGCCCGCGGCGAACGCTGGTGGGCGGTTCAGCACGCCGACGGTCGCACCGGTTGGTTGCCCGAGCGCGTGATGCGCTCGTTGCGGTGAACGGAGACTCCCTCGCCATGTCACGCATTCGTGTGTTGAGTGGTCCGGTGGCCGACCAGATCGCGGCCGGCGAAGTCGTCGAACGCCCCGCGTCGGTCGTCAAGGAATTGGTGGAGAACGCGCTCGATGCGGGCGCAAGCACTGTCGACGTAACCATCGAAGACGGTGGTCGCGCGCTCATTCGCGTGGCTGACGATGGCTCTGGCATGGGACGCGACGACGCGGTGCTCGCCCTCGAGCGACACGCCACGAGCAAGATCTCTACGGCCGAAGACCTTGTAGGCGTGTCGAGCTTCGGGTTTCGAGGCGAGGCGTTGCCGGCCATCGCGTCGGTGTCGGAGTTCGCGGTGGAAACGGCACCGGACGACGGTGGTGCCGGCACGGTCGTTCGGGGCAGCGGTGGTGTGATTGCAAGCGTCGACGACGTGGCGCGTAGACGCGGCACGACGGTACATGTGCATCGGCTATTTTACAATACACCGGCGCGACAGAAGTTCCTGCGCGGCGCCCGCAGCGAATGGCGCGCGATCGTCGAAATGCTCGGCAGCATCGCCCTGCTGCGACGCGACGTACACTTCATCGCGCGACACGACGGGAAGACCGCGCTCGACCTGCCCGTCGCACCGACATTGCGCGCGCGGCTCGCGGCGTTGTGGGGCCACGACGCCATCGAACGTTTTGTCGACGTGGACGACGTCTACGGCGTGGTGCATGTGCGAGGGCTCGTGGAACGGCCGGCTGATGTCGGCACCCGCGCGCGGCGCGTCGTGCTCGTGATCAACGGCCGCATCGTGCGTGACAACGGGATCGTACGCGCCGCCGAGGCCGCGTATCGATCCACGCTGCCCTCGGGACTGAGGCCATCGCTGGTGCTCGATCTCACGCTGCCCGGCACTGATGTCGACGTGAACGTACATCCGGCAAAAGCGGAGGTGCGCCTTCGTGACCGTTGGCCCATCGAGCGTGCGGTCGAGCATATCATCCGTCGTGCATTGGGCGAGTTCGATGCCGCCGCCGGAGTGGGCTGGCGTACGTGGAGCGCGTCGTCCGGAGACGCGCCGACAACCAATCCACTCGCCAACGCGTCGGTGGAACCGTGGATGCTGCGCGTTCCGGCGGCGCCCGACGGATTGTTCAGCGGTGCGCATGAGGCCAGCGCGCACGACACGACCGCGAGCGCGGAAGATAAGTACCCAGGCGCGAGCGGTAACACCGCGTCTGACAGCGAAGCGCTGGCCACGGCCGAGGCGAGTGCGATCGCTACAGCCGACATCCAGGTGCCGCCGTTGCAGCAGCTCCGTCGCATGTACCTGATGTTCGAACACGCCGATGGCGTCGTGCTCATCGATCAGCACGCAGCGCACGAACGCGTGCTGTACGAGCGCTTTCTCAACGCCATGACGCTCGGCACCGCCGCTGCGCAGCGACTGCTGTTTCCGCTTACGCTGCATCTCTCCGCCGCCGAGTCCGATGCGTTCGAGTCGAACGCGACGCAGTTCGCGCAACTCGGCTTCGAGGTCGAGGCGTTTGGTGGGCACACGCTGCTCGTGAACGCCGTGCCCATGCCGCATCCACGCTTCGATGCGGAGCGCTGTCTTCGCGACACACTGGCGTCGCTCGCGGGAGACCGTGGCCCTTCCGATGCGGCGCGTCATGAGCGGCTGGCGTCCACCGTGGCGTGCAAGGCTGCGGTCAAGGCCGGCGATGCGCTGTCCATGTCGGAGATGCGCGCGCTGTACATCGATCTCGCGCGCACTGTACTGCCGGTGCACGACGTGCATGGTCGCTCCACGATCGT
Organism: Gemmatimonadales bacterium; assembly: GCA_038330215.1. Lineage (GTDB taxonomy): Bacteria > Gemmatimonadota > Gemmatimonadetes > Gemmatimonadales > Gemmatimonadaceae > JAABRT01. The sequence goes on along the minus strand of JBBQNT010000174.1, from coordinate 3,523 downwards.
GCGGCTTTCGTGGGATGAAATCGATCGTCGTTTCGGTCGCTCGTAGTGCCGCCCACGTCGCGCCTTCCGGACGACGACGAGGTGGTGCGCGTGATCTGCGGACCCACGGCCGCCGGCAAGTCGGCGGTGGCCATGCAACTGGCCGAGCGTCTGCCCATCACCATCATCAGCGCTGACTCACGGCAGATCTATCGCCACTTCGATATCGGAACGGCGAAGCCATCGCGTGCAGAACGTGACCTTGTGCCGCACGTCGGCATCGATGTCGTCGAACCGACTCAGCGATGGTCGGCATGGCACTGGGCCGAGTGTGCGCGAGAGGCAATCTACGCGGCTCGGCGCTCGGGTCGGCATCCGGTCATCGTGGGGGGGACGGGGTTCTACATCCGCGCGCTCACCCACCCCATCTCCCACGTGCCGGCACTCGATGCTGGACGGCGTCAGGCCCTGTCGGATTGGCTCGACCGCCAGTCTCCTGCGCTGCTCCAGCGCTGGTGCGAGCGACTCGACCCGTCACGCGCGTCGCTTGGACCTGTGCAGTGGCGACGGGCAATCGAAGTAGCGTTGCTGGGCGGTGTGCGGATGTCGGACGTGCACGCCGACGCGGACGCCGCCCAACCGCTGGCCGTTCGCTATCTTGTGGTCGATCCGGGCGAGTCGCTGCAGGATCGCGTTCGATCTCGCGTGCACGCCATGTTCGACGCTGGTTGGACGAGCGAGGTGGAGCGTCTGGTCCAGCAGGTTCCCCCCGACGCGCCGGCATGGCAGGCAACGGGCTACGGCGAAGTGTTGGCGCATCTGCGCGGGATCGCCTCGCGCAACGAAACCATTGAGCAGGTGACGATCAGGACCCGACAGTACGCCAAACGACAGCGCACATGGTTCCGGCATCAACTCGACCCGGACAAGGTCACACGCGTTTCGCCGCTTTCGAACGACGCGCTTGACCAGGTGCTCACGTGGTGGCAGGACAGACACCAGGAGAATGTGTGAAGATCGGCATCACCTGTTATCCCACCTACGGCGGCTCAGGCGCCGTGGCCACCGAACTGGGCATCGCGCTCGCGGCGCGTGGCCACGAGGTGCACTTCATCACGTACAAGCAACCATTCCGGCTGCCCAGCTTTCTGCCGCGCGTCTTCTTTCATGAGGTCGAGGTCGGCCGGTATCCGCTATTCGAGTTCCCGCCCTATGATCTCGCGCTTGCGGTCAAGATGCACGAAGTGGTGCGCGATCACGCTCTCGATGTGCTGCACTGCCACTATGCGATTCCGCACGCGACGAGTGCGTGGATTGCGCGCGAGATGCTGCGCGAGTCCGGACGGGATGTGCGGGTGGTGACCACGCTTCACGGCACCGACATCACGATCGTCGGGCAGGAGCGGTCGTTTTTCACCATCACCAAGTTTTCCATCGAGAAGTCCGATGCGGTGACGGCGGTGTCGGAGTACCTGCGCGACGAGACCTATCGCGCGTTCGGCTGCACGGGGTGTGCGGTGGAGGTCATTCACAATTTCATCGATCCTGAGGAGTTCGATCGCGCGAAGTATCCCTCGCCGTTCCCCGATCAGCTGCGCGCCGGCCGGAAGGTGCTCATGCACATCTCGAACTTCCGCGCGGTCAAACGTGTGCGCGACGTCGTGCGCATCTTCGCGGCGGTGCAACGCACGGTGCCATCCATGCTGGTGATGGTCGGCGACGGTCCGGAACGCGTTGAAGCCGAAGCCGAGGCGCGTGAGCTTGGGGTACACGCGGACGTGCACTTTCCGGGCAAGATCGATGCGGTGGCACCGCTGTTGGCGGGTGCCGACGTGTTCCTGCTGCCCAGTCAGACGGAGTCGTTCGGCCTGAGCGCGCTCGAGGCGCTGGCGTCCGGCGTGCCCGTGGTGGCGACGAATGTCGGTGGGCTGCCCGAAGTGGTGCGTCATGGGGAAACCGGTTGGCTGCATCCGCTGGGTGACGTCGATGCCATGGCGGCGTCGGCCACCGCCATGCTGTCGGATGACGCGCTGTGGCAGACCATGAGCGAATCGGCCGCGAGAGACGCACGAGCGCGCTTCACTGCGCGTGAGGTCGTGGCGCAGTATGAGGACCTCTATCGCCGCACGATGGCCAACGCATGACGGTCTGGCAGGCGATCGTATTGGGCTTGGTGCAGGGGTTGACCGAGTTCCTTCCCGTCAGCAGTTCCGCGCACCTCTCCCTCGCACCGTGGCTGCTTGGTTGGGAATCGCCGGGCCTCGCGTTCGACGTGTCGCTGCACCTGGGTTCGCTCGCGGCGGTGGCGTGGTACTTTCGCGCCGACTGGGCTGAGCTCATTGGAGCGGCACTCACCATGTTGCAAACGCGACGCGTTGAATCGCCCGCGCAGCGCCGCGTACTGCTGCTCATTGCGGCTACCATTCCGGCGGGCATCGGTGGACTGCTGCTCCAGGATTACGCCGAGACCGTATTCCGCCACCCAGCCATCACGGCGACCACGCTCATCCTGCTAGGCGTGATTCTCTGGCTGGTGGACCGCACCATGTCGCAGGACCGCACGATTGCCGAACTCCGGCCGCGTGATGCCTGGCTTATCGGGTTCGCACAGGTGCTGGCACTCGTGCCGGGCGTTTCGCGGTCAGGGGCGACCATGACCGCAGGCCGCGCACTCGGACTCGAGCGCGGATCGGCCGCGCGTTTCAGCTTCCTGATGAGTTTCCCGATCATCATGGCGGCGGTGATCTTCAAGGCGCCGGATCTGCTGCGTGACGGTGGCGACGTCGCACCCTTGGTTGCAGGCATCGGCGCGGCCGCGGTGAGCAGTTGGTTGGCGATCACCGTGCTGCTGCGGTTTGTCGTGCGCAACAGTTTTGCTGTCTTTGCGCTGTATCGCGTTGCGCTGGGTCTGTTCGTGTTCTCGCTGTTGGCACTGCGCGGAGCGCCGCCGACGTGAGCGCGTGTGACGACACGAGTCGCGGGTAGCTCTCGTGCGCATCGCAACACTCGACGGTGAGTCGCTGGATCTCGACGTGGCGCAGGTGCAGACGTTCGTGCACGTTCGCGAGTTGCCGTCCACCATGGATCACGCGCACACGCTCGCCGCCCAAGGCGCTGCGTCCGGCACTGTGGTCGTCGCCGATCTGCAATCCGCGGGACGCGGGCGAGGCGGCAAGTCGTGGGTGTCGGAAGCCGGCGCGGGCCTGTGGTTCACGCTCATCGAGCGCGAGGTCGCGCCTGAGTCGCTCGCGGTGTTGTCGCTGCGCGCGGGGCTGGCGGTCGCCGAGCTGACCGCGCCGTGGTGTAGCGGCGACGTGCTGCTCAAGTGGCCCAACGACGTGCTGGTGCGCGAGTCGGCAGACACACCGTTCGCCTTGTGCAAGTCGCCCGCACCAACCGCATCGCCCGCCACCCTCGCCAAACTCGCCGGCGTGCTGGTCGAAGCACGTTGGCGCGACGCCGCCGTCGACTGGGTGGCGATCGGCATCGGCCTCAACCTTCGCGCGCCGTCGAACTCCACCGTCGGCACTCGCGCCGCCGGTCT
>JBBQNT010000173.1:0-8409 GCA_038330215.1 Gemmatimonadales bacterium | reverse complement strand
TTCGTAAAAAGGTTGCCGGTCACCCGGCTGTCGTTGATCTCCTTGAGCAAAAGCCCATACGACGCGCTGTTGCGCGCCTCGCTGAACAGGTTGCCGGTGATCGCGACGTTTCGGGCATACATCACGGCCACGCCGGACCGGTTGGCCACAAAACGATTGTCCTCGTAGGCGCAGCTGTCGGAGAACATGAAGTGCAGTCCGTAGCGCAGACTGTTCGACACCCGGTTGCGCCTGGCCACCGCTGCACGTGCGAACTCGAAATAGATGCCATCGCGATGTCCGACGATCTCATTGTCTTCCACGAGCACGTCGCTGCTGGACCAGAGATGCACGCCGTTTCCGGTCGTGCTCTGCGTGCCCGCCATTCCCTCGAGCCGGTTGCGGCGCACGATGCAGCCATGCACGCGCTGCAGGTGCAGCGCAAAGAACGTTTTCGTGAACAGATTGTCCTCGATCACGCAGCCGGATGACTCGAACAAACGCACCGCCGCCCGGTCTTCCACGTGGCTGGCGCCGGTGTTCCGGAACGTGAGCCCGCGGATCTGCACCGAATCCGCATTCACGACCAGCAGCGCGCGCTCGCCCTCACCATCGAGCACGGCCCCCGGACGGCCCTCGATGCGCACGGACCGCTGCACCACGAGCGTTGGCTCCCGATAGACGCCGGCTGACACGACGATGCGTCCGCCCGGTGAGACGCGGCCGAGCGCTGCCGTAATGCTGCGCTCCGACGGTTCGTTCACGTTGGCACCCACGTGCACGAGTGTATCCGCGGCGCTCGGCTGCGCGCTCACCGCCCACGGCGTGGCCAGCACCAGCACAAGCGCGAGCAGTTGGCTCGCCGCCCGACCGGACGACCTGCACGTGGAATGCCGCGTACGAGTGCGCATGGCGGTGCGCATGGCGGTGCGGATTTGCGTGCGAACACTAGTGCGCATGCAGCCCGCCCATCGACGCGTGCTCATGTGACAGCGTGTCGAGTCGCAGCTGCACCGCTTCCCAGTCGAGCACCGTACCACCATGCTCACGAATCAACCGCGTGGTGTCCGTACCTTGCGCGAACGCCACAAGCCGGCGCCCCATCGGACTCTCGATGCGGCCATCCATGAGGTACACCGCCTGCTCGGCGCGCACGAACTCACCCGCGTTCGCGAAGTTGGTCACGTAGACACCCGTGAGCTTCGTGTCGGCGTCGAGCGCGGCCACGAAGCCCGCCACACACTCGACCGAATCAAACGTGTGAATCTTGCCGGTGCTGGTGATTACCTGCGCGCCAAAGCGCGCGTCGCTGATGCTCATGCGGCAGTAGTCGCAGCTGTCCTGCCCTTCAACGATCGCACGCGGTTCGCGTACGCCGCAGGCAGTCACCGTGGCGAGCGCCAGCAGCAGAATGGAAGTTGCTCGTCGATCGTTCATGAAGTTGCCCCGCGCGTGCGTTTGTCGTGAACCAGTACCGCGACACCGATCGCGAGAGACGCAAAGGCCGCCAGTCCGCCGCCGGCCGGCCACGATGTCGCCGTGAAGTTGAGCAGCACCTTGCTGCCGATGAGTGGCGGCTGATACGACATGCCGGGGATCTTGATCGGCGCGTCGTGGTGAAGGTTGTGCCCGTAGTCGTACTGCCACCGCCAGAAGTCAGCGACACCAGCGATCGCGCCCACCAGAAAGAGTCCCACCCACACGCGCGCGAGTGTGCGGCGGCCCAGCATCGCGACGATCAGTCCGGACACCATCAGCGCCGCCATCACCCATGGCATGATGCGCAGTTCCGGAATGGCATCGGGTTCGATGCGCGCCATGCCGATGTAATGATTGAGGCCGTTGATGTTCTCCAGATGATGCGGCTCCACACCGGTGACCGTATTGATGCGAATCAGCATGCCCAATCCTTCCGGGTACTGCGGCGCGCGAAGGGAAATGCGCCAGAGCGGCAGGAGGAACGTGAGACCGAGCAGCAGCGCGGCCAGGGCAAGCAGAATCCGGTGCGACGAGCGCAACATCAGTCTGTCCGGGTAGAGGGACACGTCATCCGGTTGGTGCGCACAGGATGCGCACACCAACCGGAGACGCACTCAGCGTGGGACCGGCGGTGACGCAGGTGCCGGTGCACGGTGCGCGGCGTGCGGATCGGCTGCCGCCTTGGCCGTGGCTTCTGACGCCGCCTTCGACGGACGCAACTGATTCAATGCCTGACGCTCGGCGGCATTGCCCTCGCCGGCCGCCAGACGCGCGGCCTGCTGCGCACGACGCGTGGTCGTGGCACCGAGCTCAACCGAAGACCCGGTCGGCGACACGCGTACGTAACCCGACATCTCCTGGTGCAGCGCCGAGCAGAAGTCCGTGCAGTACATCGGGAAGACACCAGCCTGCTGCGGAATCCACTTGAGCGTGCGCGTTTCACCCGGCATCACGAGCAGTTCGGCATTGGTGGCGCCCATGATCGCGAATCCGTGCGGCACATCCCAGTCCTGCTCGATGTTGGTCACATGGAAGAGCACGGTGTCGCCGACCTGCACGCCTTCGATGTTGTCGGGCGCGAAGCTCGAACGGATCGCGGTCATGCGCACATGTACGGTCTTGCCGCGACGCTCCACACCGGTCTCGCGCGCCGCGCGCGCCACCTGCGGGTGACGGTTCTCGGCGAGCGAGAAGAACTTCGTCTGCCGGTCCTTGATGAGCGATGCCGGCAGCGCCTGTGCGTAGTGCGGCTCACCAATCGTGGGGAAGTCGAGCAACAGCTTCATGCGGTCACCGCTGATGTCGTAGAGCTGCGCCGAATGCGCCAGCTCCGGACCCGTCGGCAGGAAGCGATCCTTCGTGATCTTGTTCATGGCCAGCGCGTACTTGCCGAACGGTTTCTTCGTGTCGCCGCCGGGAATCATGAGGTGGCCCACCGAGTAGTAGGTCGGAATGCGGTCCACTACTTCCCACGTGCCGAGCTTCCACTTCACGACTTCGGAGGAAATGAAGATCGACGTGTAGGCGTACCCTTTGCCGTCGAACTCCGTGTGCAGCGGTCCGAGTCCCGGATCCTGCACCTCTCCTGCAATGGTGGATTCGTACTTGAGGATCGGCGCGCCATAGGCATCGCCGTCGAAGGCTTTGTCTTCGATGGCCTTCAGCATCTTCGAGAACGAGTGCACGGGAATCACCGTGGCCAGCTTGCCACCGGCGACGATGTACTCACCCGTCGGATCCACGTCGGCGCCGTGCGGCGACTTGGGCGTGGGCATGTAGTAGAGCGAACCCGGGCAGTCGGACGGCTCCAGCACCTTCACACCGCGCTTGACGGTGGCCTTTCCTTCGCGCGAGAACTCGTCCATCACGTTGTGGTTGTAGGCCACATCCATCGTCTTGAAGATGCCCTTGCCCACACACGCTTCGAGCGCCTTCCAGTTCACGGCCGCGACGAAGTCCTTGTCGTTCTTCGAGGCGTTGATCTCCAGCTTTTCGTAGGCCTCTTCGGTGTTGTAGGAGGTGAAGAACACCCAGTCAACCGACGGACCCTTGCCGGCGCGCGCCAGGTCGTAGTTGAAGCCCGGCACCAGCAGCTGGAATGCGATATCCATCTGGCCGGGCTTGTCGGCGCGGATGAAGCTCACGGTGCCCTTGAAGTTCTCCTTGTATGAGGAGATCGGCACATCGGCCTGCGGAATCGGCACGCTGAAGCGCGTTGCCGCGAGTACGTACTCGCTGTTGCCGGTGATGAACGGCGACGCGTGATTGCCCGCGGAGTTCGGAATCTGCAAGATCTCCGCCGTTTCCATGTGCGTGAGATCCACACGTGCAATGCGCGGTGTATTGTTGCCATTCACGAACAGCCAGCGGCCGTCCACTTCGCCGTCGGTCTGCGACAGCGCCGTGTGGTGCAGGTCATCCCACGGCACGAAACCGAAGGTGGTCTCCAGCATCGGCTTGGTTTCTTCGCTGTAGCCCCAGCCATTCTCCGGATGCTGCGAGAAGACGGGAATGATCTTCAGCGTTCGGCCGGAGGGCAGGCCAACGACCGAGAGCTGGCCGTTGAAGCCGCCCGACAGGAATGCGTAGAACTCGTCGTGATTGCCAGGTGCGACGTACACCTGCGACGCGTTGTCGCCCGTCGCTCCGATGGTGCCGCCTGTCTGCGTGGCGGGTGAACAGCCGTACGCATAGACGGCGACCGTGGCGATGCTCGCGGTCGCGACGGCCCAGCCGGTCGAACGTGTGCGAGTCATGGGGAGTGCCTCTCGATGATGAATGCAGTGGAAGTGCGGTGGCCAACGGACTGTCGGTGCCGCTGCACATGAATGTCGTCCCCTACATGCTTCTTTAAAGTCGGGAGGCGCCGTGCAAGTGTGTCAGGGTTTACCGCACGGCATCCGTCGTGAGCTCCGCAAGCAGTGTGTCGAGAGCAACCCCCTGGGACTCGCTCGCCTGCGCGAGGGATAGATTGGCACCGCAACACGTGTCGAGTCCGTGCCGCGCGAGGCTGGCACGTGTCGCCGGATGGCGCGAGAGGACCTCGCCTACCGTGTGCGCAGCTGTGATGTCGACGCGCGTGAACGGCGTGCTCCAGGCGCCCGTCTGCTGGTCGAGCATGCATGCGCCAACGCGAAAGCCGCGTGTGCGCATGACATCGTAAAGCGGCACGGGTTCGAACGGTGCGATCACTTCGAGTTGCTCGCCGTCGACAAGCGCGTTTGATGTCTCGAGTATCTGGCTGAGCGGCTCGGTGCCTTCGGCAAGCAGCGGTCGCGCATCGAATCGAACCACACGCACTGGATTGCTCGTTGGTCTCGTCATGGCTTGCATGTCACGCCTGGATGGGTGTGGGAGTCGGCGTTGCTTTCGGTGACGACGAGGATGGCGTCGCCGGCAACGCCGGGAGGTACGGTCGAGGTGGTGCGAACAAGGCGAGCACGTGATGCAGCAGCATGAGCGCCGCACCCATGGCGTATGCGCTGCTGCCCACGCGTGCAATCGTTGGATGTGCGAACACGATGCCCGCGCAGAGCAGGGTGAGACCTGCGGAGAAGAAGGCGACGCTGGCCCAGGCCATTCGCGGTCGTGCAAACTGGCTGACGCGGACTGCCGGTCGGCGTGATGCCGTGCCCGGCCCCTCGCGCACCATCCACGAGACGAAGACGAACACACGAAACAGCACGCCGGCGATCAGCAAGGACAGCCAGCCCGGCAGTGCAAGCACACCCCAGACCGTCAGCAGTCGACGACCGATTTCCGTCGAGAGCTCCAGCGATCCGGTGATCGCGCCTGCTGCAAGCGCGAGCTGAAAGATCGTGGCGCTGAGCAGCGACACGAACGCCACCGCGACAAGCGTGAGCGCGGGATCCAGCGACTTCGTTGCGCGCGCACGAAACCAGCGCCACCCACGCAGGCTGAAAATCGCCTGCGCGAGCGCGAGGATGAGCACCGCCGGCGCTTGCAGCCAACGGAGCGAGGGCAGCACAGCCGTGAGCGCGAGCAGCACACCGGCGATCAGCAGCGCGGGAATCAGTCGACCGAGCAAGGACCCCGGCTCACGCGTGCCGAGAAACATGGGCACGACATGACTGCCCACGGCCCATGCGATCAGCGTACCGAACCCGCCGAGTCCGAGCGCGACGTGTGCAAGCCGGAGGCCCATGAGATCCGGCATGAAGCCGAGCCATCCCCACGCGAGGCGACTCGCGGCCACGAGCAGCGTGAGGCCGAGCAGGGCGAACGCGGTCGCGACAAGGCGCGCTCGTCCACGGGTCTCCAGCGGTGCCCGAAAGGGGCCCAACTGTACCGCGGTGGTAATGAGCAGCCCCAGCGCTACGAGCGACCAACCATGTGCGGCGGTGTGCAGCCGGCCAGCACTCGTTCCCCACACCACGAGCCCTGCGCCGACAACGTGAAACGGCAGCGCCCAGCGCCACAGCCTGCCGCGCCTCGGCGGCACTCGCAATGCGACCGGTCCGAGTTGATACAGGGTGCCCACGACCAGCGTGACGAGCCAGCCGAGCGTGAAGGCGTGCACGGCGCCGACAACGACGGGTGCGCCCCAGTTCCCGTGCGCCAGTGAGCCGCTCGCGCTCACCAGCAGCAGCGCGCCGACGAGCAGCGCGCCCGCGCCGAGCAATCCGTGCACCAGCGGCGCGGGATGATCGGCGGCCATCGGCGCGCCGGCGACCGGCAGCTTGAAAGAAGTATGTGACATACTGGTATTGAATATCGGAGGTGCAGTCGCCAGCTTCAAGTGGTGCCGGTGCGATGCTGCATCAGCGACCGCCCGGCGAGGTTCGCTGGCCCTCAATACTCCCGAAATGCGCCTGACGCGTTTCACCGACAACGCGCTGCGTTGCCTGGTCTATCTTGGCCTGCACGAACATGAAGTCGTGACCGTCGCCGACGTGGCCCGTCGCATGGCGATGTCCGAGGATCACCTGGTGAAGGTGGTGCAACGACTCTCGTCACTCGGCTACGTGCAGACGCTGCGAGGGCGCAACGGCGGCCTGCGACTGGCGCAACAGCCGTCCGCCATCGTGGTCGGCGCGGTCGTGCGTCAGACCGAGGACAACCTGAATCTCGTGGAGTGCTTCGACCCCGTGAGCAATCAATGCCCGATCGCGCCGGCCTGTCGCTTGGCGAAAGCGCTCGACGAGGCGCTCGACGCGTTCCTTGGCGTGCTCGATCGTTACACGTTGCTCGACCTGCTCGCGCAGCCGAAAAAACTGGAGCGACTGATGCGCGCGTGATGTACGCGTAGGGCGTCTCGAACACGCTTGATTCGACGCCACCTGTTGAACGTCACGTGGTGGTTTTCCCGACGAACCCCACGGAAAGCCGTCGGCGCCGCCCGCGCACCTGAACGACGACCGTTCGCGTCGCTGCGCTCACGCACACGAACGGTTTGCCGATGGCGGAACTGAATTCTCACCAAGCCACCGGTGCGCGGTCGTCAGCCGCGAGTGGCACATCTCGAGCCCCCGCTGCATACTCCGTAGTTATGTCGACTATTCCCCGCCGCCCGTTCAGCCTGATCGTTTCCACCGCCGGCCTTCTAGCCGCCGCGCCGCTCGCCGCCGCGCTGCTCGCCGCCTCTCCGCTCGCGGCGCAACAGCCCACCTACTACCAGGACGTGCGTCCCATTCTGGTGGAGAATTGCCTGCGCTGCCACAACGGTGAGGGGGCCGCCTGGTCCATGACCGACGCGGAGCAGGCATTCGAGCGGCGCCGCAGGATCGTGCGCGCAATCATGGAGCGCCACATGCCACCCTGGCTCGCCGAAGCCGGTCACCAGGAGTACCTCGGCAATCCGATGCTCGACGAATACATGCTCAAAATCGTGCAGGAATGGCGCGATGGCGGCTTCGCAAAGGGCAAACCGGTGCCCGACACGCCGCGCACCCCGACCGCCCTCTCACACGCGGGGAGCAGTGGTCCCTCGCACGGCGCCTTCACCGCCGACCTATCGCTGGACGTACTGCCGGACGACGCGTACATGCCCAACCCGTCGCGCACCGACGATTACCGCTGCTTCGTGGTGGACTGGACACCGGACGCGGAATCCTTCATCACGGGATTTCGCGCGGTGCCGGGCAATCGCAAGGTGGCGCACCATTTTGTAGTGTTCGCGATCGCTCCAGCCATGGCGCAGCGATTTCGCGAGCTGGCCGATCAGGAGCCCGGTGCAGGATACCAGTGCTTCGGCGGCGCCGTGCCTGACCGGCTCGGCAATCGTGCAAATCGCGCCGAGTACGAAAAGCAGTATCCCAATGGCTTGCGGGAGCTCAGTCGTGGCAACTTCTGGCTCGCCCATTGGGCGCCCGGCATGGACGGCCATGTGTTTCCCCAGGGAACCGGAATCCGCATGCAGCCCGGCTCCGTGCTCGTCGTGCAACTGCACTACTACAGCAAGGAAGCACCCGGCGAGCGCGATGAAGGATCGCGCCTCGACTTCATGACCGCGCCAACGGTGACGCGCCCGGCGTTCCATCTCGCGCAAACCAACAACGACTTCATGAACGGCGATCAACCCGGGTCCATTCGCGTGCCGCCGGGCGACACGGCCTCCGTGAGCCTCACGGAGGACCTTGGCGACTATCTCGGTTACATCGCCAGCGTCACCGGCGTGCCTCGCGATCGCATCGACGCCATCGAACTGCACTCAGTCAACCTGCACATGCACGGCATCGGCCAGTCGGGTGAGGTCACGCTGGAACGGGCCGGTGGTGCGCCAGAAACCCTGCTCGCCGTACCGCGCTGGGACCTAGGCTGGCAGCGCGACTTCACATTTGTGCAGCCCAAGGTGTTCACGCGCGATCAGATCGCGGGCACGAAGCTGCGCGTGCGCTGCACATATTTCAATCCCAAGGAGCAGACGGTGTTTGGCGGACTCGGATCGGATGAGGAGATGTGCTTCAACTTCGCGTACATCGCCGTGCGCGA
>JBBQNT010000172.1:0-8464 GCA_038330215.1 Gemmatimonadales bacterium | reverse complement strand
CACGGTGGACGAAGTGCTCGCGTTCCCCGACGACGGCAACCGGTACGAGCTGGTGTACGGTGAGTTGCTCGTGAGCCCCACGCCGAGGCTGCTGCATCAGCGCATCGTGTATCGGCTATATGACGCGCTGCGTCCGTATTGTGATCGCGAGCAACTCGGAGAAGTGATTGCGACACCAGCCGATCTGTCGTGGGGACGCACCGATGTGCTCACACAACCCGACGTGTTCGTATTGCCGCCCAGATATCGAACCGGCGCCGAGTGGGTCGACGTGCGTCACGTCCCTCTCGTGGCCGAGGTATTGAGTCCATCTACGGCGCGCTATGATCGCTTCAGCAAGCGGCTGGCGTACCGTGACGTGGGCGTACCAATCTACTGGATTCTCGACGCCGACGAGCGCATTGCGGAAGTCTGGACGCCAGAGGTACACTTTCCGAGCATTGAGCGCGACACGCTCACCTGGCACCCGAACAACGCGTCAGCACCGCTGCTGATCGACCTCGCGGCGATCTTCGCCGACTAACGAACGCGCTTCTCTATCGTGTCGCGCGCGATCGCCACTCCAGAATCGCCCGCACCAACCCCTCGGCCGTGTACGGATTCGCCTCCACGGCCACGCGAAATCCCGCCTGACGCGCGGCTTTCGATGTCACAGGTCCGATGCTCGCAACCTGAACGCGTCCCGCCTGCTCGGGCGGCACCGCGTCGGCCAGTGCATCTACCGCACTCGGCGCCGCGACGGTGATCAGATCCAGATCACCCGCGGCGAGCATGCGTCCCAACTGTCGCTGTCCGTCGGCATCGGGCACGCTCTCGTAACACGGCACCACCCGCACCTCAGCGCCGAGTGCCCGCAGTCCGTCCGGCAGGACATCGCGCGCGCCGGCAGCGCACGGGTATAGCGCGACCGTTCCGGCCACATCATGGCGGGTCGCGAAGGCGTCCAGCAGCCCTTCCGCGGTGAACTGAGCGGGTACCATGTCGGCGCGCCAGCCCAGCGTCTCGGCGGCCTGCGCGGTTACTTCGCCAACAACGGCTACGTAGCGGTCAGCGATTGCGTCGTGCGACTGCGTTTCGCGCACTGCGTCGGCAAGACACTCAACGCCATTCACGCTCGTGAGCAGGATCCATCGCACGTCGTGCAGGTTGCGCAGCGCTGCGTGCAGCGGCGCGGAGTCGAGTCGGTCGATGCGCGTGAGCGGGATCTCGTGCACCTGCGCGCCCGCCGCGAGCAATCGGCGTGACAGCGACTCAGCCTTGCCTGCCGCACGCGTGACCGCAATGCGCAGCGCCGTCACCGTGCCCTCTGAACGGTTGCGCAGGCGTTTGGCCGACAGCTCACGACGACTTGCGTACCGACGCCACCCGTCGCATGAGCAACACGATGTATGCGAGAAAAATCACCGAGGCCACGATGTATCCCGTCTTCATGGCCGATGCCGTGTCCGGCGGACCAGTGCGCTCCCGCGGTGCCAGCGTGGGCTCGAGCTGCAGCGCCACAGCGACGTCTCCCGACAACGAGTCCACCGCTGCAATCGTCGTGTCCTGCACACCGAGCGTTGCCAATGCGCGCATCACGCCTGTTCCACATCGACGCGTGCGTCACGCGCGGTGGCCCACTGGTAGCGCAGCCGGATGAGCGCAAAGAACAGGAGCGTGAATGCCAGCATGGCAAGGCCGAACGTGCTCAGCATTTCGGGAGACATGGACGGCTTCTCCGGCTTGAGCACAATCGGTTCCGGATGCAGGCCGCGAAACAGATACACCGTCATGTGGATGAACGGCACGAGCAGCAAGGCCAGCACACCGAGCACCGCGGAGAGACGGGCACGTGCTTCACGATTTTCGATCGCGTCACGGAGCACGAGATACGACAGCACGAGGAACCACAGGAAGAGCGCCGACGTGAGGCGCGGCTCCCACGCCCAATACGTGCCCCAGGACGCCTTGCCCCAGATCGAGCCGGTCACGAGCACGACGGTCAGGAACACAAAGCCAACTTCCGCGGCTGACTCGGCGATGCGGTCCAGCCGATCATCCTTGATCCACAGGTACACGCCGCCGGCGATCGCCATCACGCTGCACGCCACGTACATACCGAGAATCGCCGCCGGCACATGCACGTAGAACAGACGTTGCACCGCGCCCAGCGTCGCATCGGCCGGCGTGAACAGCATCGCGCGCGCAAACACACCGCCCACGGCCAGAACGGCCAGCAACACCAGCCAGTCCACAGGCGGAAGGCGTCGAACGCTGGCCGAACGCGCCTTGATCGCAGACGCGGTTGTCATGATTCAGTCCCCACCTATTCCTCGAGCGTAAACGGGAAGGCGAGCGTACACGCCGCCACAAAGACAATGTCGAAGGCACCGAGGATCTTCAACTCGGGCAGCACTTCCGAAAGCGGCCGACCGGCCAGCAGCGACGACGTCGCCTGCGCCGCCGGAATCAACACCGGCACGAAAAACGGCAACGCCAGCATGGGCAGCAGCATCTCGGCCAGCCTCGTATTCGACGCCACGGCCGCGAACAGGGTTCCCACCGCCACGAAGCCTACTGCCGCGAGCACAGCTACCGCGAGCACCCCCCACCACTCCGGTCCCACGCGCAGCCCGAAGAAGAGCGCCAGCGTGGGCAGCGCGAGCAGCTGCACCGCCACGACGAACACCAGATTCCCCAGCGCCTTGCCGGCAAACACCGCCTCCCGAGACACCGGCGATGCCAGCAGCGCATCCATGGCCCGGTCCACCTGCTCCACGTTGAACGAACGATTGAGCCCGAGCAGTCCAGCGAAAGTGAATATCACCCACAGCACGCCGGGCGCGAGATCGACTGACGTCACCGCCGTCGGATCCCACGAGAATCGAAAGATCGCCAGCGAGAGCAGCGCAAACACCGCCGCCGACAGAAATCCGCTGCGCGTGCGGAACTCGATGAGCAGGTCCTTGCGCGCAATGCGAATTGCATCAACCAGGAACGACGGCTCGCGAAAGGCGAGCTCGCTCATGACGCAACTCCGATCGCGTCACGCCAGCTCGTTGCGATGTGCAACCGCGTCATTCGCCACCTGCGACGAGCTCACGATAGAGTGTCGCATACTGCGTGACATCGTACTCCGAATCGGGCCGCGTCATGCGATGCACAAACTGTCCGTTGCGCATGATGGCCGTCTCCGTGGCGAGCGCGAGCCCTTCACTCAGGTTGTGCGTGATGAGCACCACCGTCGCGCCGTTCGCCTTCAGCGCGCGCAACGCATCGGTCAGCGCGCGCGCACCGGTCTCGTCGAGTCCCGTATACGGTTCATCGAGCAGCACCAGGCTCGGCCCGTGCACAAGCGCGCGCGCAATCGACACACGCTGCTGCAGGCCGCGGCTGAGCAGCCGCACCGTGGTATTGGCGCGATCGCGTACCAGCAGTTTTTCGAGCACCGCATCCGTCGCCGCCGCGGCATTGCGCAGCCCCTGACATTCGGCTGCGAAGAGCACGTTCTCCCGCACCGTGAGCGCGTCGTAGAGCATGGATTTGTGTGAGATCACGCCGAGCAGCCGACGTGTTTCGGCCTCGCCGGGCAGCTCGCGGCCGTGCAGCGTCACCCGTCCGCGTGTCGGTCGCAACAAACCGCCAAGCATGCGCAGTAACGTGGTTTTTCCGGCGCCGTTGGGGCCAAAGAGGGCCAGGCAGTCACCCGCACTCAATTGCAGCGACACGTCGTTCACGACCGCGCGACCGCCGTACTTCCGCGTGACACCCTCGGCCACCAGCGCGCCGCACCACGCGCCGGCGCGTTGCGAGTGTGATGGTACGGCGGGGGTTGTGGCTGATGGCATGCCTGAAGGTTAGCCACGCGGACGGTTGCCCGCGACGCGTCCCGTGCACAGGTTCGAAGGGTTGGTTCCTCCCACCCACCGACCCGGATCATGAGCAGCGATATTGACGTCCTCCTGCAGGAACATCGCACGTTCCCGCCCTTCGATGCCTTTCGTGCCGCCGCCCACGTACGCGACGACTCGCTTCACCAAAGCGCCGCCGACGACTACGAAGGCTTCTGGGCCGGCGAGGCCGCGACGCTGCAATGGGAAAAGCCGTGGGACACCGTGCTCGAGTGGACCCCGCCGCACGCGAAGTGGTTCACTGGCGGCAAGCTGAATGCGTGCGTGAACTGCGTGGACCGGCACATCCACGGTCCGCGTCGCAACAAGGCCGCGCTCATCTGGGAAGGTGAACCAGGTGACCGGCGCACCTACACCTACTGGGATCTCTACCGCGAAGTGAATCTCGCCGCCAATATGCTGCGGCATCTGGGCGTGAAGAAGGGCGATCGCGTTGCGATCTACCTGCCGATGATCCCCGAGGCGGTGATCTCCATGCTGGCGTGCGCGCGCATCGGTGCCGTGCACTCGGTGGTGTTCGGCGGCTTTGCGCCCGAAGCGCTGCGCGACCGCATCAACGACGCCGGCGCCAAAGTGCTCATCACGGCCGACGGTGGCTACCGACGCGGTCAGATGGTGCCGCTCAAGCGCAACGCCGACAAGGCGGTGGCCGAGTGTCCCGGCATCGAGCATGTGCTCGTGGTGATGCGCCGCCGCACGGGCGTGGGTGACGAGACCTTTGCGGAAATGCAGGACGGTCGCGATCACTGGTGGCACCGGCTCAAGCGTCAGGTGCCGAAGTGGTGCGAACCGGAAGTGATGGACGCTGAAGATCTGCTCTTCATCCTCTACACCAGCGGCACGACGGGCAAGCCCAAGGGTATCGTGCACACCACTGGCGGCTATCTCACTGGCGTCGCCAGCACCACCAGACTCGTCTTCGACCTCAAGGAAGAAGATGTCTTCTGGTGCACCGCCGATATCGGCTGGGTCACGGGTCACTCGTATCTCACGTACGGTCCGCTCGCCAATGGTGCGACGTGCGTGGTGTACGAAGGCGCGCCCGACTGGCCGGAGAAAGACCGCTTCTGGCAACTCTGCGAACGTTACGGCGTCACGATCTTCTACACGGCGCCGACGGCCATTCGCGCGTTCATGAAATGGGGCGCGTCTCTCGTGAAACCGTACGATCTGTCCCAGCTCCGACTGCTTGGTTCGGTGGGCGAGCCGATCAATCCCGAAGCGTGGATGTGGTATCACGAGCACATCGGCAATGCTCGGTGCCCCATTGTGGACACGTGGTGGCAGACGGAAACGGGCGCCATCATGATTACCCCGCTGCCGGGCGTCACGTCCACCAAACCGGGCTCCGCGACTCTACCCTATCCGGGCATCGCCGCGGAACTCGTGGATGAGCACGGCAATACGCTGGAGAAGGGCGGTGGACTGATGGCCATCACCAAGCCATGGCCCAGCATGCTGCGCACGATCTGGGGCGACGACCAGCGATACGTCGACACCTATTTCTCCAAGTGGCCCGGGCGTCCCGACCTGTACTTTCCCGGTGACGGCATCAAGCGCGATGACGACGGGTACTTCTGGATTCTTGGTCGCGTGGACGACGTGCTCAACGTCTCGGGACACCGCATCGGCACGATGGAAGTCGAGAGCGCCCTGGTGGATCACCCCGCCGTCGCCGAAGCAGCGGTCGTTGGCAAGGCGCACGAGATGAAGGGTCAGGCCATTGCCGCGTTCGTCTCGCTGCGCACCGGTTTTACGGCCAGTCCGTCGTTGCGCGACGAATTACGAGATCACGTGGCGCAGAAGATCGGCGCGCTCGCCCGTCCCGACGACATTCTCTTCAGCGCAGACCTTCCGAAGACGCGATCCGGCAAGATCATGCGCCGCCTGCTGCGCGACATCGCGGAAGGACGTGCGCTCGGCGACACCACCACGCTGGCCGATCCGAGCGTGGTGGCGGGCCTCAAGGAGCAGTACGAGGCGCAGGAAAGCTGAAGGGAAGGCAGACCGGAGGCGCACTTTGACGTTTCCGTGACGGCGATCACCGTCACGGATAATCTCGCCGAAACATCATGGACCATGTAACCGTCTAGCTTGGTATCATGAGCGTGCTCCGCAACCTGCTTCCCGAATCGATCTTTGGCCGGCGACTGCCCGCCGACGTAGAGCAACGATTGTTGCTCGCACAGGCGCGCGCAGACGAAGCCATCGTGCGCACGCATGTCGAGAACGCGCTGCTGTTCGTCGACGCGCTCGCACCCGACCTGCCGTTCGAACGTGCGCTCGATGTGTACGTGCGCGAGATGTCCGTGACGGAGCCGCTCGCGAGCGTTGTCATCACGCGGGCGCTCGTCGCGCTTGGCGAGGGCCTCGTCTCGGCGCGACCAGCCGCGAGTGCGCGCGTGGCGGAACCGGTTGGCGCGAGCGAGGGTGCCGACGAGTTTCCTGCACGCCCCCGCCTGCGCCTCGATGACGCAACGGCCGCCCGGCGAAGACTCGCCTGACGGCCGTTCAACTGCCGGGCAACCGACCAGCGGTCAGTTCGACGTGTCAGTTCGAGGTCGTATCCGCCGGCGCCAGTGCCGCGGTGAGCGAATCCACCACGCGCTTGACGTTGTCGCCGGTGATGCCGCCCGGGTAGAGCTGGTTGCCGATCTGCACCGTAGGTGTGGAGTTCACGCCGAGCCTGATACCGGCGTTGCGGTTGGCCTCGATCTGCGCCACCAGCGC
The DNA here is from genome assembly GCA_038330215.1 of Gemmatimonadales bacterium. Lineage (GTDB taxonomy): Bacteria > Gemmatimonadota > Gemmatimonadetes > Gemmatimonadales > Gemmatimonadaceae > JAABRT01. Next base: position 1,844 of record JBBQNT010000172.1, on the reverse strand, counting down.
TTGCGAATCGAAGCACGTGTCCCACGCTCCGGTATCGAGACCGAGTTCGCGCGCATAGCCGGCGAGCACCTTGCGCGGATTGCCAGTGGCCAGCGCGTTCCATTCGTTCTGGCCCATGAAGATGCGGTCATGCATTTCCCAGAACTTGCCCTGCTCGTTGGCGCAGGCAGCCGCCAGATGGGCCGCCATGGCATTCGGGTGCATGGCGAGCGGGAAGTCCATGAAGCGGAAGTTGGCGAGTCCCGCGTCGACGATGCGCTGTTTGATGTCGGGCGTATGCAGCACCGCATACTGCCCACAGCCGGGGCACTCGAAGTCCGCATACTCCGTGATCGTGATCGGCGCGTCGGGGTCGCCGTACAGATAGCCCTTGGCGTCCATTGGCGGCGCGTTCGGGTCGACCGTGATCGCGATCGGAGCGGCCGGGCGCGTGACCATGTAGAGCGCAGCACCGCCGATAAGGGCGACGAGGCCAAGAATCAGGAGGAACGGACCGCGCGACTTCTGCGGCTTGACGGATTTCTTGCGCACCGAATGACGACCTCGTTTTCACGGGGAGTTGGAAGGAACGGCTCGCTGAAGTTATGCATGTTGCTCGGCCGGTCGCTATCCTGACACCGCTATTCCTTTCGCTCCGGGAACCTTCGCATGTACATCGAACACCTTCGGGTGACCACGGGAAGCGGCGCGCTGCACGTGGAGCGCATGGGCCGCGGCAGCTCGGCAGTACTGCTGCTGCACGGGTTCGGGACGAACGCGTCGCTCTGGCGGAAGGTCGGCGCGCGCCTGGCCGGTCATGGTCTGCTGGTGCTCGCACCCGATCTGCTGGGCCACGGGGAGTCGGACCGGCCGATCGAGCCGGTGTACGATCTCGGCTCGCAGGCCGACACGCTGGCCGAGGCGCTGGCGGCGCTGCGTGTTCCCCGCGCGGTCGTCGTGGGCCAGGATGTGGGGGCGCTGGTCGGCCTCGCGATGGCAGCCCGGCACCCGGCACGCGTGGTGCGTCTCGCGCTGGTGAATCCGCCGGACCTGAGCGATTTGCCACCCGCACCGGTGCGAGCGATGCAAAAAGCCGCTGCGCGCCTGACACTGGCCGGGAGCGGCGGGCGACTGGGCGCGGCCGCGCTCATCGCGCCGCTGCTGAGTGACGCCGTGAGCGACCCGGCGCAACTCCCCACCGCCTCCGTGGCGCGCTATCTGGCTCCGTGGGTGGGTGAGGGTGGCGTCGAGCAGCTTCGGCTGCTGGCGCGCACGCTGGAGACGGACAGCGTCCCGGTGGAGGCGCTGGCCGCCATTGAGACCGAGGCGCTCGTGATTCGCGCCGAACGGGATCGCAGCGTGCCAGGCACCGTGGCCCGGGCGCTGGTGAGCGCGCTGCCCAACGCGCGTTTGTTCACGATGCCCGACCATGGACGTATTCTGGCCGACGAGGCGCCTGACGCGCTGGCCGAGACACTGCTCGCGTTCATGCAAGCGTCAACACTCTCCGATGCGCGTGCGTAGAGAGAGCAGAGAGGGTGGTTTCTCTCGGTGGCATTCGCTATCTTCATCTAGCTGCGCGGTGTCGCGCGTCACTCGTGAAACGTTGGACGTTGTCTGCCGTGTTCACGGGTCGCTGGGTTCTCGCACAATGCAACGTGTTACGTCGCGACCAATGGTGTCGCGCGCATGTGGGAACCACCGTTCGGCGCCGATCATCGGATCGGTTGGCTCGTTACGCATCTCCCAGAGGAAATGACCAAGCTCAAACAACGTCCGCGTCGTGACGTCGCCGCCCCTACGCCGTACGAAGAGGCCCGCGACGAGATGTTTCAACACATCATGCAGTGTGGTGTCATCGGATC
>JBBQNT010000171.1:0-8480 GCA_038330215.1 Gemmatimonadales bacterium | reverse complement strand
CCCGACACCCACCGACGCAACCGGCAACGCCCTGCTCGAATCGGTCGGTCTCGACCCCGCCGACCCGCGCGTCGCCGTGCTCGCCGATGTCATCGCCGGCCTGCACCAGCTGCCGCGTCACCGGTCCATTCACGTGGGCGGGTTCGTGCTCAGTCGCGAACCGCTCGGCAGCGTCGTGCCCATCGAGCCGGCGAGCATGCCGGGACGCACCGTCATTCACTGGGAAAAGGACGATCTCGATCCCGTGGGTTTCGTGAAGATCGACCTGCTCGGCCTCGGCATGCTCACCGTTGTGCAGGATTGCCTGCTGTATCTCCGGCATACGCGCGGCATCGAGCTGGACCTCGCACAACTCGACATGGACGATCAGGCCGTGTACGACCAGTTGTGCGCGGCCGATACGGTGGGCGTGTTTCAGGTGGAGAGCCGAGCGCAGATGAATACGTTGCCGCGCCTCAAGCCGCGCTGCTTCTACGACCTCGTGGTCGAAGTGGCACTTATCCGACCCGGTCCCATTCAGGGCGACATGGTGCATCCGTACCTGCGGCGACGCGCCGGTCTCGAGCCGATCACGTATCCGCATCCGGCGGTGCAACACGTGCTCAAGCGCACGCTCGGCATTCCGCTCTTCCAGGAGCAAGGCATGCAGGTGGCGATCGCGGCGGCGGGTTTCACACCCGGACAGGCCGATGTGCTGCGACGCGCGATGGGGCACAAGCGCAGCCGGGAACGCATGGCGGAGATCGGTGAACAGCTCATCGCAGGCATGGCGAAGAACGGTATCGCGGAAGACATCGCACAACGCATCTACAACCAGATCAACGCGTTTGCCGATTACGGATTTCCCGAGAGCCATGCGGCGAGCTTTGCGCTCATCGTGTACGCCACGGCGTACCTGCGACACTACTACGGCCCGGAGTTCACGGCATCCATCCTGAACGCGCAGCCCATGGGATTCTATGCGCCAGGTACGCTCGTCGAGGATGCCAAGCGTCACGGCGTGGAAGTGCGCGCCATCGACATCACGAAGAGCGCGTGGGATCATACGCTCGAGCTCGCCGATGGGCGCACGCTGGTGCCGAGTGACGGCACGGTGCAGTGGCGGTCGGGCGGGATGCAGACCGAAACAGAGACCGCAGCACAAACCGCAGCACAAACCGCAGCACAAACCGCAGCACAAGCCACAGCGCGTCCCCCCGCTGTCCGGCTGGGATTTCGCTTGGTGCGTGGACTGGGAGCGCGCGCTCGTGCGCACCTCGAGCGCGCGCTCGCCAACGGGCCGTTCACCAGTGTGTCCGACTTCGTGCAGCGCGTGCCGCTGGACCGCGCATCACTCACGCATCTGGCGGAGAGCGGCGCGTTTGATGCGTTGTTCGAACACGAACCGCTGGCGCGTCGGCGACGAGTCGCGCTATGGGAGTTGCTCGCGGCGCAGCGCGGTGATGCAGGCCCGCTCGCACCAACGGCGCTCACGGCCGCACCACCGGCGGTGCGCGCACTGAGCGGCGTGGAACTCACCGCTGCAGACTATCGCATGACCGGACTCTCACTTGCCGGTCATCCCATGAAGCACGTGCGCGAGGCGCTCGCCATGAATCAAGTGCGAACGGCCGCGCATCTCATCCAGCACGGCCGCGACGGCGAACCCGTGGGGACTGCGGGACTCGTGATCTGCCGTCAGCGTCCCGGCACCGCGAAGGGTTTTGTGTTTCTCACGCTCGAGGACGAAACCGGCATGATCAATGTGGTGATCACGCCAAAGCGCTTCGAACGCGACGCCAACGTGATTTGCGGCTCGCCGCTGCTGCTCGTACGCGGCATCCTGCAGGTAGAAGGCCGCGTGGTGAACGTGCGTGCGCGCACGTTCCGGGCACTGAAGGCGGACAGTGGCGAGGGATTTGCGAGGGGGCGCGACTTTCGCTGAGACCTCACAACCAGCAAGCACAACGCGCAAGCACAACGCGCAAGCACAACGCGCGCCGATGCCCACGCGCAGCGCTCAGCCCTGCGGCGCACCTCCCGATGCTCCCGATGCTCGCAATGCCCACATCGCGCGTCCATCGGGCAACGCCTGTACCGCCGGACTCCCCCGCATTTCGGTGAAGCGCACGGTGCAACGCGCGCGCACCTGCGGAGTGGCGCCTCGCTCATCGATCACGGAGAGCCGCACACCGAGGGAGTCGGCGCCGGCGTACGACAGACGGTGATTCTCAGGACAACCCGTTGGCCCGGTGGCGCCCGCCGGAAAGAAGAAATAGGGATCCTCGCCGAACTCGCGCCGCTCAAACCACTGGCGCCATCGTTCGGCGGGGGAATCGGCAGGCCGGTCTGCGGAACCGCAACTCGCAACGATCAGGGCGAATGCCCACACTGTCCTACCTACTGGCGAACCGACCATGTGACGTTCCGGTAGAGGTGAACGGCTGCATGATGGTGCGTTTGTGCTCGTCTGCCTATTGGATAAATGCCCTATAGACACCGCCGCGGCATGTGAGTATGATCGGCGCCACACGGCGTTGCACGACGCGGGAACCGCCCGCGCCCCACTCAAGACACGAGATGGAGACGATGAACAAGGACCAACCGGCAATTCCCGCGAACGCGCTGATCCGACTCGCCGAGAAGGCGGACGGCCGTCGCGGCATCGCGCAAACGATCGTTCGCCTGGGCACCGGGAAAGACGGGCAGTACGACGTGCTGACCGACGCCGAGATCGACACGCGACGGGAGGCCGGTGAGAACGTCGAGGAGGTCATGGCCATCGATTCGGCCCGCGAACGCAGGGGAAGCAGCGAACGCGAAAAGGAGACCACGGTGACCATCCACGTACCTGGTCAGCAGCCAATCAAGTACAACGCCGGTGAAGTCGACGCGGTCTTCCTCACCGAAGCGGCCGTGCGCAAGTTCGTACTCAGCTACTACGCGCGCGTGCTGCCCACCGCCGAGTACACCACGCTCATCAACACCTACTACGAGTCCGAAGAACCGCCGTTCGCCATGATCCACTATCCCACGTCGCAGTACGACGTGATCGGGCCGCAATAGTCCCTGACAGCGCGCGCCTTCAGGGGCGCGGGACAGGCACCGCCGTCCCTGCGGATGATGCGTCCGCAGGGATCACGTCCATCGCAATCGTGCGCAGAATCGGATCGCGACCGATGAGGCTCGCGATGAACGGTCGCCGATCGATCAGCCATCGCAGCCGTTCCACCGCCCGCGCTCGTTCACCGAACTGCAGCAGCAGCGTGATTTCGTCAACGGCCATGTCGAGTGCGAGCGTCGAGTCCTCGGCCGCTGCCATCCGCTGACGCTCCAGCTCCTGCCGAGCACGTGCCTCGTCACCGGCACGTGCGCTCACCGCCGCCGCCACCAACCGGCGATATACCGGCGCATAGCGATGACCCGCCGACTCGGCGAGTTCGGGCGGATCAAGCGAGTCGGTCTGCTGCACCACGCGCCACGCGCGCTGCGGATCGGGCGGGGAGGCAACGTCGTATTTCATCACCGTCAGCTCGCACTCACGGAACCACCACGAGTCGGGATATTCGCGCCGACCGCGTGCGCACCAGGTCGAGGCGCTGTCCATCTGGTTCTGGTAGATCGCGACCGCGAACAGCGTGCGATAGATCGCGGGTGCGTCCTCGATGTACGCGTCGGCGGCGAGCGCGCGCCGACCGGCAATCTCGCCGCGCTCCGTGTCGTTTCGGAACCAGTAGATGTTGCTCAGCGTCGACCATGAGCGTGCGCGGTCAGGCTCAGCGTCGAGCGTCCGTTCAAGATCGAAGATGATGGAGGTCAGTGCTGCGGTGTCGATCGGTGGCGGCATCAGCTTGAGGCGCGACCATCGCAGCGCACTGCGAGCTTCGAGCATCGCGGGGTAGCGGCGCTGACGGACGGGTACCGAGTCCAACCGGGCGATGGCGCGCTCGAGTGTGCTCACGCGTTCCGCTTCATCTACCAGCACCGCCGCGCTGAGCGCCGTCCACGCCTGCTCGACTGCCGGACGTACCCATGCCGGATCCTCGCTCTGCGCCTGTCGGTAGAGCGAGTCGGCACGCCGAAGCGCACGAAGCGCCGCCGACGATTCTTCGATTCCGCCGCGCGCCGAGAGTACCGACGCATCGTCGCGTTCGCGATTGCCCCGCGCCACCAGTTGCCAGGCGCGAACGTTCGACGACTCGCGCTTGAGCTCCGTGAGCCGCACCTCTTCCCCAAGGCGCTGTCGGATGCCGATCGCGAGTTCGCGTGCCACATCCTGCTCGAGCGCAAACAGTTCGTGCAGTCCGCGTTCCAGGGAGCTCGAGGCAACGATTGCACCATTCGTCGCATCCACCAGTTGTACGCGCACGAGGATGTTCTCACCTCGGCGATAGACCGCCCCGCGAATCACGGTGCCGGCACCGAAGCGTCGCGCGATGCTGTCCGCACCGATCTGCTCGTCGCGCAGACGGCGCACGCCGCTGACGGGAATCACCTGGAATGCGGGCGAGCCGGCGAGTTGCTCGATTACCGCTTCCGTGATGAGGTCCGCGACCGACCCGAGGTCGCCCTGCGGGCTGCCGTCGTGGAAATAGGGTACGGCAAGGCGACGCGGGTCGAGCTCCTCGGGGACTTCCGGACGCGACGTCCACCACCCGACGAGCGCCAGCACCGCCACCATCGAAAGCGCCGCCGTCCACAGACGGCGTCGGGGCGCGGCCGGCGCGGCGACGAGCGGCAGTGGCGCCGGCGGCGTATTGATCAGGGCGTGCGTGGCGGCACGCGCTGCCGCGGTGCTGAAGACCTCCTGCACCGTACCGATCGGCACAGGCGGAAGGGAATTGAGGCGCGACCCGGCCCCCGAGGTCGCCGCCGCGACGGGTCGGCCCGCCCGCAGTCGCTGCGTGAGCTCCAGAACCTCAGGCTCCGGTGCCACGTCCAGCTCTCGGCGCAGGCGTGTCTCGAACGCGGAGAGCATTTGGAGCGCCGCCGGCACCTCACCGCCGGACGCCAATGCGCCGGCCGCGCCGAGCACTCGCCGGGAGGAGAACGGGTCGTCGTGCAGCAGTCGCTCCCAGGCGCGAGCGGCGTCGAGCCAGCGGCCGTCCCGTTCAGCGGACGCCGCCAACTGCGCCAACGTCTTCTCGCGATCCGTCGCGATGCGGCGACGCTCGCCCTCCAGCCAGTGCTCGAACTCCTCGGCCTCATCCAGGAAGACGCCGTCCATGAACGGTGCATCGCTGATCGCCGCCGCCGTTTCGAGATCGCCCTGCGTGATCGCAGCCGAAAACGCCCAGACGTCGCACTTCACCGCATCGCTGTTGAGCGTGACCAGATCGCCACCGCTGGTGTCGAGCACCGCTTCTCCAAGCTCTCGACGAATCACGTACAACGACTCGGAAAGCAGCTTGCGCGCCTGCGCCGCATCCCGCTCGGGCCAGATCAAACCGATCAGTCGATCGCGCGAAAGCGCCCGCGACGGGGCGGTCGCGAGCAGCGCGAGCAGCGCGATGCGGCGTCGCTGGGTGGCTTTCCCATGCAACGCCATGCCATTCCGGAGCACCTGGGGGGCGCCGAACAGCTTGAGAGACAGGGAGTTGACCGACTCGCGCAGCAATTGATTCCGGAATTGAGAGCTGACGGAAAGCGAGTTGAAGGCACCCGGTTACGCTAGGGACGCGAACACCGGGTCGCCAGCACGAGCGACGCAAATATCGCCGGTGTTTTCCTGGCTACTGCAACCGAATGGAGATTAACAATGTCTGGTCCCCGCCGCTTCGAATCGCTGACTGTCAAATCCGCAGCCGATGTCGAAACGTGGCACCCGGATCTGGAGATCCTGGTCCGATACGATCTCCCCTTCATCTGCTTCGATCCTGAGGGATCGGCCGTGCACATCTCCCGCACCGCCACCATGCTGCTCGCCAGGCATCGGCATGTGGATGCGATGTTCGAAGCTCTGCGCAATGCGAGCAATGAACTGCTGGAGCGGGACCGGACCGACGGCGCGACGCCCAGGCCGCGCGCAAGCTCGCGCGTGACCGACCCTGGCGATGGCGGTTTCTGGTCGGTGCACGTGGTGCGAACCCGTCATGACTGGCCGATTGCGATTGCAGTGAGCGAGGGCGCCCGCATTGCCCACGCCGACACCCAGATTCGCGAGCGGCTCACACGCCGTGAGCTCGAAGTTGCCTCCCTGGTGGCCGACGGCGCGCCGGCCAAAAATGTTGCGGCGGCATTGTCCATCACCGTGCACACCGCGCGCCGTCATACGGAGCAGGTGTTTCGCAAGCTGGGCGTGCACTCCCGGGCGGAGCTTACCCATGTGGTGTTGAGAAATCGCGACGTGGGACTGGAACCGAGCCACCGAGCGCCCGCCGTGCGGTTCAGCGGCGCGGCGTGATGCTGCGAGGCCCCTCGGCGCGCTCTTCTCCAGGCGGGACGAGCGTGCCGGCGGGGCTCGGTGCCCTTCTGCGCTAGCGCGGATTTCTGACGAGGGTGGTGCGTCTTCGCGACATCTCACCGGCCGGTGCACGCCTCTCATCCGCGGCACTGCAACCGCCTTTACCGCGGAGGCGCGAAGGCGCAGAGGGTACCGCAACCGCAACTGCAACCATCATGGGATTGATACGACGCGAGTCGCGCGTACGACCACTTTTCCCCTTCCCACTGCAGTTCCACCCTGCGCCTCAGCGCCTCCGCGGTAAAGGCCGTTCGCCGTGCCAACCATTCCCGATCCTCGTGAGAAATCCGGGCTAGCGAGTCAGCACGAGGGACGTATACACCACGCCGTCCGGCGTTTCGCCGGCCGGTACATGTCCCACGATCGTCCGGTCGGACGCGCGAATGATCGCGATGCGAGCTTCGCGGCTCAGGGAGAGCAGGATGTACCGGCCATCGGGCGTAATGCTAATGCCCTGCGGGCCACCACCCGGGAAGCTCAGCTTGCCCAGCTCCTCCCGGCTTCGCCGAGCGAAAAAGCGCAGCACCTCGGCGCGGTAGTCGGGGATCATCACTGTCTCCGCGTCCGGCGAGAACAGTACACGGTAGGGCCACTCGAATCCCTCGGCGGCTGTGGTCACCGCGCCGGTATAGCCGTCAATCACGCTGATCTTGCCGGTGCTGTTGCTGCCCACCCATACGTCACTGCCGTCCAGCGTGACGTTGATGGCCTCTGGCCGCTCGGGCACATCGATACTGCGCACCGCCCGACCGCTTTTCATGTCGAGCTCGGTCACGGTGTTGCTGCCCATATCGCCCGTCCAGCCGATTCCGCCGTCGGCGGTCACGCCTATCATGTGGGAGCCTTGCTTGTCGGTCTTCGCAACACGCACCACCTCACCGCTGCGCACGTCCACCGTAATGACCGCCTGCGACGCTTCGACCGTGACCGCCACCAGCGAATCGCCCGGCAGGAACGCGATCCCATGCGGCCGTGAGTAGGGAGCAATGGAGATCGTGCGTTCCACACGCAGCCCCGGCACGTCAATGACGGTGAGCGAACTGCCCGGCGCCGGGCCCGTGCCGTAGTCCGTCACCACAGCGACTCGCCCGTCCCTGGAGAGCACGAGCTCGTGCGGACCGTTGCCCGTGGGAAGCGTGGCGAGCGCGCGACCTGACGCCACGTCCACGATCGTCGCGGTGGACGGCGTTTTGTTCGTGATGACCAGCGTTCCCGTCAGTCCTGCGACCTGCGCCGACAGCGGCGCGGCACACAGCGAGATGGCGGCGACAAGCATGAGACGATGCGGCGACACGGGGGGGAATCCTCGGGTGGGTGGGAGGACTGACAGAGCTATCGTCAGTTCTCGATGAACTTCCAGGTCGCGCGGTAGTTGCGGGTGAGTGGCGCGCCGGTGAGTCGCGCGCGCACCATCTCGATCGGCATGCGACCACCCTGTAGTATCGCATCATGGAACTGTTTGTTCGTCATGCGGCCGCCTTCCACCAGCTCTCGGTGCAGCGCCCTGATCTGCAGGCCACCCAACATGTACGCCGCCTGGTAAAGCGGCGAGTACGAGCCGTTGAAGGACCGGCGCACCTCGGCCTCGGCATTGGCGCGCTCGTGCCCCACACGATCCACGAGCATGTCGATGGCCTCCTGCGGCGTCATGCGACCAAGGTGCACGTTGAGTGAGAAGATGATGCGGGCGAGCCGGTGCGAGCGCCAGAACAGCATGCCCATCTTGTCCTGAGGCGATTGCGGGAAGCCCTGGTCCCAGAGCAGCATCTCCCACCACAGCGCCCACCCCTCGCCCCAGAACGGCGTACTGAACGCGCCGCGGTGCACGTTGTAGCGCGACGTCATGAAACCCTGCAGGTGGTGGCCAGGAATCAGTTCGTGATGCACGGTCGCCAACGCGAAATGCGGATTGTTGCCGCGCAGGCTCATCAGCTTGTCGTCGTGCGCCATGGAGTCGGTGGGATACGCCACCTGAATCACTTCGCCGCCAAGGAAAAACGGCGAAACAAGTTGCTGACGAGGGGACATCATCTCCATG
>JBBQNT010000170.1:0-8486 GCA_038330215.1 Gemmatimonadales bacterium | reverse complement strand
GACGACCTCACACAGGCCGTCAACTTCCGCTGGGTCGCCGGCATGCTGCGAAACCTCGGCGCCATGACCGCCCGTACCGCCGTGCGCCGCCGAATTCGGGAAAGCGCGTGGTCACGCGATGACGATCCGCAGAGCACGACGTCGTCCGGAGGTGCACCGTCGGGCTCATCAAACATCGCTGCGATCGCGTGGCGGGAGCATCCTGCACTGGTCGCGCTGCCGCCTTCCCTGCGCTCCGTCGCGCTGTTGGCGCTCGCCGGACACGACCGCGCCGAGATTGCGTGGCTGCTGGACCTTTCTCCGACCTCCATGCGTCAGCGCATCTCCACGCTGCGACAAAAGCTGGCGACGCGCATGGACGGCGACTTCTCCCACCACACGAACGCCGACCTCCCGCTCGGGCTTATTCGCCGAGCGCTGCTGCCCGTGGTCGTGGCCACCAATTGCGCCGGATCGCATGATCCGGACGGACATCTGCTCACAATATCGCGACCAGGCGCTCACACTTTGCCAATCGACGGCAACAAACAGACTCACGATGTCCCGTCCCGCCCCTCACGCACGGAGCCTTTCCCATGATCGCCTCACCCCGCATCGGCAGCATTTTCTTCTATGTGTCAGATATTGATCGCACCGAAGCGTTCTACCGCGATGTCATCGGCCTCTCGGTGGAGCGCATGCCTGACGACGGCAGCGGACGCCCGTGGCTGAACGCGCAAATTCCGGGCAACGTCGATCTCATCTTCTTTCACGGTGATGTGCGTCCTGGGAACTCGCCCATTCTTGTGTTCGATCTCGCGCAGGGCGGGATTGACAGCGTGGTGGAAGAGCTCGCGGCAGCCGGCACACCCATCGTCACTCCGGTGAGCCACGCCCCCGGCGGGTGGTCGGCCGACTTCACCGATCCCGACGGCTATACCTTCTCGCTCTACCAGACGGAACATCACCCGCGGTAGTCGGCGCGTCGTGTCGCGGTGCGGTCTTCGCGGCCGCACCGCGACTACGGCCGCACCGCGCCTACGGCCAACGCCGCTACGGCCGCACCGCGCGCACGACGACGTCCGCGTTATCCGTAAACACACCGTCCACGCCCGCCTCAGCGAACGCACGCGCCTCGGCCGCCATGTCGCCCGCAAACCGCGCGCCCACGAACTGCGGCTCGCGTCGCAGTGTCCATACATGCACCTTGAGCCCTTGCAGGTGGGCATTGCGCACGAGGGAAGTTGCTGCTCCCTCCTTCGGAATCACGAGCGATTTCTCGGCCCCGATACCGTACGCGTACTCGGCAACCGCGCGCAGCCCGTCTGGTGTGATCATCTCCGCATACGTAGGCACATCGCGACCGTCAATGCGATCAGGCGGCGATCCGTCTGTGATGAGCTGAATCAGTCGCACATTCGTCTGTGACTTGAGTCGCCGCAGATTGCCCACCTCGAACGACTGAATGAACACAGGAGCGTCCCCACGATTCAATCCCGCGCGATTCAACGACTGCAGCAAGGGGTCTTCAAGCGGCAGCCCGATGGAGCGGAAATAGGTCGGATGCTTGGTTTCCGGATACACGCCGATCACGCGCCCGACTTCGCCGGAAAGCCGGTTCGCGAGTGTGAGCACTTCGTCGAACGTGGGGACGAGAAACTGCCCGTCAAATGACCTGTCGCGAAATGGCAACCGCTCGCGCGCCCGCAACGTGCGCAGCTCGGCCAGTGTGAAGTCTTCGGTGAACCAGCCGGTAACCGATTCACCATCAATGACTTTGGTGGCCCGCCGTTCGGGAAAACGCTGCTCCACATCCGTCGTTTCGCCGATCTGATTTTCATGGCGCGCCACGAGCACTCCATCGCGTGTGCTCACCAGGTCAGGCTCGATGTAATCCGCACCCATGGCCACGGCCAGCGCATAGGCCTCGAGGGTGTGTTCCGGCCGATACCCGCTGGCGCCTCGGTGGGCAATCACCATGAACCGCGGATCCTGGGCAGTCAGCGATACGGACATGCGCGCGGCGTTGGGGGAAATCGGGACGGACGACCGGCAGGCACCAAGGGCCAGCAGCGGCGCCGCGAGCCCCACCACGAGCAGGTGGCGAGGAGAAAACTGACGCACGGCGCGAAACTGCCGACTCGTTGATCGGTTGAACGATGCGCAGGGAAGACGGTACGACGGACGTGAGGTCTGCGGCAAGGCTTGCCCTCCTGAGAAGAACGGATTGCAACGTTCGGCGCGTTCAGAATGTCGAACGGATACCCCGTGCGACGGGTATATGCCGTGCGATCTTGCTCCGGGCCAAGGCTTGTGACCACGTTGCGACACAGCGTGCGCTCTACGAACGTAGTGTGCAAGACCCATCCGCTGCTCGCCGCTCCTTTTGCCCGCCTCCATGCCAGACCATCAGCTCGAACTGCAGCGGCGCCTCGCCCAGGCGCTGTCGGGCCAATACGACATCGAAGGCGTGCTGGGCGTTGGTGGCATGGGAACCGTCTTCCTGGCGCGTGACACCACGCTCGATCGTCCGGTCGCGATCAAGATCATCGCGCCCGATGTGACCGGGAGCGCCGAGCTACGCCAGCGTTTCCTGCTCGAGGCCCGAACCGTCGCGCGACTGCGTCACCCGAATATCGTATCGGTCTACGCCGCCGGCGAAACCGACGGGCTGCTCTGGTTCGCCATGGAGTTCGTGCCGGGTGAGAGTCTGCGTGACCGGCTGCAACGTGAACGCACGATTGCCTCGGACGTCGTCATCGCGATCACGCACGATCTCGCCATGGCGCTCGACGATGCGCACGCGGCCGGCATCGTGCACCGCGACGTCAAGCCCGAGAACATTTTGCTCGACCGCGACACCGGTCGGGCGATGCTCACGGATTTTGGCGTCGCGCGCGCACTCACCACGGGCGACACGCGACTCACCGGCGCCGGCTTCGTGCTCGGCTCGCCGCGCTACATGAGTCCCGAGCAGGCGGCCGGTGAGGAAACGATTGACGGGCGCAGCGATCTCTACTCGCTTGGCCTTGTCGCGTACGAGATGATCGCGGGCCGACCGGTGATCACGGCCGAGACGCCCGCGTCGATTCTGGTCAAGCACCTCACCGAGGAACCCACGCCGCTGCGTACGCTTTCGGCCGACGTGCCCGATGCGCTCGACGCCGTCATCGCGCGCGCGCTGCGCAAGAAGCCGGAGGAACGGTTCTCGCGCGGGCGCGAAATGGCGGCCGTGCTGGAGGGGCGTGACGCAACCGTGATCAGCGGCGGCACCACCACACGCGTCAGCGACGGCGCTCGATTGCGCGGCGACACAGCAGGCGTGGCCGCGCCGAAGAGACGATGGATGCCCGTCGCGATCGGTGTTGCGCTGGCTGCGGTGATTGGCGTGGGATATGCCGTCACGCAGCGAGACACCCCGGAAAGCAATGCAAACTCGAACACCTGGCTGATTGCGCCCTTCGAACTGCAGACTGCGAACAACTCGCTCGACTGGCTGCGCGACGGCGCCGTGAACATGCTCGGCCTGACATTGTCGCAGTGGAACGACCTGAGCGTCGTCGACTATGAGCGCACGCTCGACTTGCTGAAAGATGCGCGCGCCGACGATTCCCGTCGCATCAGTCTGGAAGACGCGAGACAGATCGCGCGTCGAGCATCTGCCGGCACGCTCGTCATGGGCCAGATCACGACCGCGAACGATTCACTGTTTCTCGTCGCGCGCCTGTATGACGTCGCAACCGGTGCGCGCATGGATACGGCCACCGCGGGCGCGCCGATCGGTAGCGATCCGCGCGCGGCGTTCGATCGCATCGCGCGCGGCCTGCTCGACCTCATGGGCGGACCGGCGCTGTCGGTCGAACTCACGCGCCAGACCAGCGAATCGGTGGAGGCGTACCGGCTGTACCTGGATGGCCTGCGCGCACTCAACCGCTGGCGCACCGAGGAAGCCGATGACCTGTTCGCGCGCGCCATCGAGATCGACAGCACCTTCGCGCTCGCGTACTACAAGCGATCGCTCGGACTGGGTTGGGCCAACATCTCCGGCAGCCTGTATCTCGAGAGCGCCGAACGTGCGGTGCAGCATGGCACACGCCTGCCGCCGCGGCTGCGAGAAGTGATCGCGGGCAACCTTGATCTCGCGCGCGGCTTCGCGTCGTTGGGACGGGGCGACCTGCAGGACGCACGACGCAACTGGGCGCTGGCGCGCAACCGCCTGGCCGTTGTAGTGCGCAACGATTCCACCGACATCGATGCGTGGTACGGCCTGGCCGATGCCGACTTCCATTCGGCGCTGAATACCGTGGTGACCAACCCCGATTCGGTTGCGATCATGCTCACGAGCGCCCTGCGCGGCTTCGAGCGTTCGATCGCGCTCGACTCGTCGTTTCACCTCGCATATCAGCATCTGGTGAACCTCTACCAGATGAGTGCCAGCCCGCGCGCCATGGTGGTGATCGACGGCGATACGATCCGCACCGCCGCCTCGATTACCGACAGCACGCGGTTGCAGCAGCTCCGGCGTGTGTCACAGGACCGTACGAAGCAGTTTGCCGTGGGATGGCTGGAGCAGGAACCGGACGGTGCGCAGGCCTGGACCGCGCTGCTCGCCACATACAACGTGCTGCAGCAGTTCGATTCTGCGGTCGCGCTCATTGAACGGGCGCGTGAACGGCCATCGGTGTACTCCGCCAACCTCGCATTTACGCTGCCGCTCTTCCACGTGATCCAGGCCGAACCGGACGCCGCGCGCCGCGACCTGCGCGATGCGATCACGCGGTTCGATCCTGACTCGCTGGGCGTGCGCACGAGCATTCCCGGCGCCATTGTCCCGTTCCCTGGCATGACCACCGCTGGCGCCACGGGGTCGCTGCAGCTGCTCGACAACATCGTGGAACTCGTGGCGGCCACCGGCGACATCGTGCCCATGGCCAATATTCCGTCGCGTGCGACGGCGAACTGGTACGCCACCGGGGTCCGGCTCGGCATGGGTGTGACGCCCACGCCCGCGATGCTGCGCACCATACGGGGCGGGATCACCCCGCTCGAGAGCAGCGGGGCGAGCACGGCACAGATCCGCCAGTCGTCGATCGGGGTGCCATACGTCGCATATCTCGCCACGCGCGATTCAAGCTTCGCCGAGGTGGCGCGGCGATGGGTGTCTCCTACGGCGCGCCTGCTCGAACTCGAAGCGTCGATGGCGCTCGATCGCGGCGACACGACCGCAGCGCGGGCGCTGGCGGCAGACTTTCCGTCACCCGCGACTCTGCGCACAGCCGCACTCAACGGCGCAGGGATTCGCGTGCTCACGCAGGCCGAGGTGCGCGCGAGACTGGGCGATGTGCGCGGTGCGCTGGACACGTACGAGGCCGTGTCACCACGCAACTTCTCGATCGGGCTCGCCGAGCCCGGCGCGGCGCTCTACGTGCGCAGCTTCCTGACGCGCGCGCGGTTGTACGAGGAAGTGGGCGACGCTGCGGCGGCCATGCGCTCGTACGAGGAATTCGTGCGCTGGTGGAGCGGTGCGGACGTCGCGCTGCAGGGTGAAGTGCGCGAGGCGCAGACAGCGCTGCAGCGCCTGCGCGATCGGTCGCCGGCCCGCACCGTCCCGGCCTCAGGCCGATAGGCCATTGGCTGCAGTTGTTCCTCGCGCATGGGCCAAATGGCTTGGTCTATCAGGCCATTTGGCGTGATGGACGAATCAACTGATGGCCTTACGGCCGGTTGGCGGTGGTAGCGAGAAGGTGGGTCCACCGCACGAACTGCGTCGGACTCAGCCCACACGTCACGGCCACGTGTGCTTTCGAAGCCGCTCCAACCCATCGTCGTCAACGGACGCCGAGTGAACCACGGCGCGGCCAAATCCGACCAGTCGCTCGTTGGGCGCCAACACGAGCTGCGCAATCAGTCGCCCATCACGTCCAATGTGGTCGTACCGTGTCTGCGGCGCACTCGCCGATGGCACGCGACGCACCAGCACGGTTCCGCCGGGCGCTTCGAGCAGCGGCGCCATGAGGAACGGCGGTAGCACCTCTGGCCATTCAGCGGTTTCGGTTGGCACACCCGGTCGTCCGCCTGCCTCTTCGGCCAGCCGTCGTACCTCGTCCCGCTCGCGTTTGGTGATGGGCACTTTCTGGAACGGCAGTGGAGCGCCACGAATCCATCGCCCGGAGGGGTCACGCCAGTCAACTCGGTAGGGCGCAAAGCGTGCGACCGCAAGCCAGCCATCGCGCATCATCACGACGTCCTCTGCACTGTTGAGTGCAGGGAACTGGAGCACGACACGTGCCGGGCCGCCATTCGCGCCGCCGCCGCTCGCCGTGACCCTGGTGGCTGACGAAGCGATCGCACCCACGGTATCCGCTCGCATGCGGCGGCGCGAGATAATCACGAGCGCGACGGAATCGAGACGCTGCTGCGTAGTGCGAATCGCGACGGTGCGCTGACCGGCCGCAGCCAACAGGTTGCCCAGGCTGTCCGCCGATCGAAGCCCGCCTCCCGCGAGCTCATACAGCCGATCGTCTTTCGACACCAGGCCAACGATGGAGTCACGGTGCAACACCAACCAACGCCTCGCGTTGCTGTCCACCATCAACGTGCTGTCGCGTGCGATCGCCACCAGCGGACCGATGGCGGGATACTCCTTGGGCCCGTATCCCGTGCGGCCTATTGGCCGCAGCGTGTTGCGGCGGAAGTCGGCGACGACAAGTCGTCCCTCTCTTTTGTCGCCCACCAGCACGCGACCGTCTCGCAGTTCGCGGACGGTGTGCACGCTCGAGAACTGCTCTGAGATGGAGTCGGTCGCCGCTGAAAGTCTTTCGGGTTGAGCTTGAGCGACCGAAGCGCAAAGTATGGTGAGCACAGCCGAGCATACGGCTTGGTCCATCTGACCATTCGGCGTTGGGGATTCGAAAGGTCACACAGAGCGAGCGCCTGTTCAGCCAACGTGATTCGGGGCGGCCGAAGTGTCAACAGTGTCGGCTCGATACGACTAGCGCGGCGTTCAGGAGAGCATTTTCGCGGCGACCGAGACAGCAGCGCGAAGGCGCGAAAGCGCAAAACCGCAAAGGAAAGCATTGAGGTGGCACGAGGCTCGACCGCGGCCCGAAACAGTCCGCCGAGCATTTTGGCGCGTTTGCGAGTTCGCGCCTTGGCGCCCGCTGACTCTCCGGTGCGAAAATGACGGCGCGCTTGCACGGACGTTACACAAGCGCCCCCGAACCGCTTCACGGTCCGAGGGCGCTCGTTTATTTCGATCAGGCGCCTACTGCCCCGTGCGCAACCAGCGGTTGAACAGACGCAGCATTTCCTCTGCTTCAAAGAAGCCGTCCGTCGTCGCATCAGCCCCATTGAGCTGCTCCACACGCAACACCTGCGACATGGTCTTGCCGCCGGCGGTCAGCGTAACCTTGTAGTCCCCGCTGCCAACCAGTCCGCCGCCAGCACCACCGCGCCCACCGCGACCGCCGCCGCCGAACGGGTTGAAGTCCGGCCCCATCGCCTCGCGCATGGCCGCGAACACCTGCTGTACGCCTTCAGCGCCGCCGGCGGCCTGCGCACCGCGTCCACCCTGCCCGCCTCCTGCTGCCGCAGTGGGGAAGCTCGGCGTCGGACGCGTTTCGCCGGGACGGTCGTTGCGCGCGCCGGCAACGCCACCACCGCCACCACCGCCGCCAAAGCCACCGGCTCCACCGCCGCCCATGAGACGCTGAATGCCCTCCGGCCCCTCACGCATCGCCGTGCGCGCCTGCTCAATGAGGTTGGCCGGAATCGAGCCCTCCTTCTTGAGCGAATCGAGCACGACGTCCGTGCGGCGCGCCATGGTGATGCTGTCCCGCAACTGCGCCGGCGACAGCGGCGGTGCGGGCGGCGTCTTGCCACGCATGTTCCACGACACACGGTGCACGCCCGGGCCACCGGGGCCGTTGAGCGTGGTGAGCGTATCGCCCGATGCATCCTGCACCACAATGCGCGCCCGTCCCGTTCCGCTGCCCACGCGATACCAGATATCCGCGCCGTACTGCGGACTCGGTGCCTGGAACACCTTGTGACCGACGTTGCCGCCATTGATCGGCGACTCGCCCCACTGGAACGCCGTGCGCGGCTCAAAGAGGTGCGCCGCCGACGCCATCACGCTGGACGTCATCTGCTGCAGCGGTGCCACGTCCACGATCCAGATGGAACGACCATGCGTGCCCGCAATCAACTCGCGATCACGCGGATGAATCTGCAGGTCGTGCACCGGCGTGGTCGGGAAACCGGTCATGAAACGCTGCCACGACTCACCCTTGTTGAGCGACACGTACACACCCACGTCCGTTCCCACGTACAGCAGATTCGGATTCACGGGATCTTCACGGATTACGTGCACAAAGTCCGCGTGTCCCTTCGGCAGGTTCGACGCAATCGACTTGAACGTGCGACCGTAGTCCGTGGTCATGTAGACGTACGGCGTGTAGTTGTCGCGACGATGATCGTCGAACGTGACATAGAACGTGCCTTCCGAC
>JBBQNT010000169.1:0-8496 GCA_038330215.1 Gemmatimonadales bacterium | reverse complement strand
GAACCGCGCGGTGCTGCAGATCTGGGGCTACCAGCACGCGTCGGACGTGCTCGGCCTCGATGTGAGCATTTTCTGGCGCCCGCGCAGTGACGCGCTTCGGGTGGGCGAGGCACTGCGTCGCGATGGTGTCTGGTCCGGTGAGCTTACGGCGCTGCGCCCGGACAACACATCTCGCGTACTGCGCGTGAATGCAAGCCTCTTTCGCGATTCACACGAGGTGCCGACGGGCATGGTCGCGTCGTTTGCTGACATCACTGAGGAAAGACGACTGCAGTCGCAACTGCTGCAAGCTCAGAAGATGGAGTCGATTGGGCGGCTGGCAGGCGGCGTGGCGCACGACTTCAACAACCTGCTCACCGTGATGAAGGGGTACATCGAGCTGTCGATCTCGTCGCTGCGGGAAGACAGCTCCGTGCGAGAGGATCTGCTCGCAGTGGATCACGCTGCCGATTCCGCCGCCAACCTCACGCAGCAGTTGCTTGCGTTCTCCCGCAAGCAGATCATCTCGCCCGCCGTGCTCAACCTCAACGATGTCGTGCTTCGCATGCAGGGCATGCTGCAGCGCCTGCTTGGCGAGGACGTCAAGCTGTCCATCACGACCGACGCGGCGCTGGCGCCCGTGCGCTTCGATCCCGGCCAGGCGGAGCAGGTGCTCGTGAATCTCGCGGCGAATGCGCGCGACGCGATGCCGAATGGTGGTGAGCTTCGGCTCGAGACCAGCAACGTCACCATCGACGCGAACTCCACCGGCAATCATCCCGACATGCGACCCGGCCAGTACGTGCGACTCGCCGTGTCGGACACCGGCGTTGGCATGACGGACGACATTCGCGAGCACGCCTTCGAACCGTTTTTCACCACCAAGGAGATCGGGCGAGGAACCGGACTCGGCCTCGCCATGATTCACGGCGCCGTGCTGCAGAACGGCGGTCGGGTGGAGGTGTACTCTGAGCCGCAACTTGGGACCAGCTTCACGATCTACCTGCCTGCCGTCGCCAACGACGACGAAAGTGCCGCGAAGGGATCGCACTCCACGTCGCCGCCTCGCGGTTCGGAGACGATCCTTCTGGTAGAGGACGAAGACACAGTGCGTGGGCTCGCGCGACGGCTGCTGCTGCGCCAGGGCTACACCGTGTACGATTTCTCAAACGGCCCCGGAGCACTTCACTGGCTGCGCGACACCGATATTCCCGTGCATCTGTTGTTCACCGACGTCATCATGCCGGAGATGAACGGCAAGGTGCTGGGCGAACAGGTGGTTGCGATTCGTCCGGAGATCCGTGTGCTGTTCGCGTCAGGCTACACCGCGAACGTCATTGTGCATCACGGCGTGCTCAAGCCCGGCGTCGAGTTTCTCGCCAAGCCCTACTCGATCTCCGCGCTGGCGCAGAAAGTGCGCGACGTGCTCGACCGGCCGGTCAGCCCGTCGGCTGATCGGTGAGACGATAGACGGTGATTGCTGTCTCATCGAACAGTCGCTGCACGCCGCCGGGCGGCAGCACATGCGTTGCGGCGTGTTCAACGGCGAGCACGCGCGAGAACCGGCTTTCCAGCCATCCCTCGATCACGCGATCGAGCATGCGTGATTCGTAGGGCGGGTCCACGAACGCAATGTCGTAGCTGCCCTCGCGCAGCACGGCTGCAAACGGCAGTGCGTCCTTCTTGAAGATGCGGCTCTTGTCGCGATAGCCGAGCGCCGCGACATTCGCCTTGAGCGCATGCAGGCTTGAGGGACGCGTCTCCACGAAGTCGCAGCGCCGTGCGCCGCGCGACATTGCCTCGAGCCCGAGCGCACCGGTGCCCGCGAAGAGATCGAGCACGGATGCCTTCTGCAGGTCGGGCTTGAGCCAGTCGAGCAATGCCGCGCGCACATGTTCCGCAGTGGGCCGCACCCGAAAATCGTTGGGCGACGTGAGATGACGCCCCTTGTGCTTTCCTCCGACTATGCGCATGCAGACTGATACCGACGGCGGGGCCTCCCCGTCAAGCGGGTGCGCCATACACCCGCTGACCCGCAGTTCACGGCTGGTCCCTTCGTTCGTCCCAACCACAGACTCAACGCCGACGGTCGTCTGCCCGACGCCACGGAGTTCGAAGCGAAGCTGTGGATGACCGGGCAGTTGCCATTTGGTTTCGCGGGCGGACTCTTCTTTACGCACATCATTGGCGAAGCGACGACGCCCACGTTTACCGTGCGGGGACGCTATCTGTAAGGAGACGCCGAGGGCGTGATCGCGCCGCGCGAGCGCATCGCGCCCTTGCGCTTCGCTGCGCGAGTGAGCATTTCTGCCGATGTATTCAACGTGCTGGGTTCACGAGCGCTGCTCCGCGTGAAGACGGAAGTCGATGGCTGGGAGTACGCATCGAGTAGCGAGCCATGCGCCATCACGCCCACCGCTTCACCTGCCGAGTGTATGCGACGGATTCTAATGCTCATGGCGCTGCTCGTTGGCAGCCTTGGTGTGACACCCACGCTCGCTGCCCAGGTCGACGTGATTCGCGGGCGTGTCACCAGCGTAGAAGGCGTGCCGATTGCGGGCGTGCGCGTCTCGGCTACTTCCATTCCCGGTAACGTCACGCGCAACACGCGCACAGACGAGCGCGGCAGTTTCCAGCTCGCGTTTCCGGGCGGACAGGGCGACTACATCATGAACTACGCGGCGGTTGGATTCGCGTCGCGACAGTTCCAGATCAAGCGAGTGGCCGACGAGGACGTGCTGCTTGCGGATACGCGCATGCAGACGATGCAGCTCGACACGGTTGTGGCCACGGCGCCGGTGCAACAGCGTGTGCGGCGTTCCAACAACGCGACGCCCGATGTCGGCGGCACAGAGGTGCCGGTCGATCGCGCGGTCACGTCTGAGCTGCAAGGCAACCTCGCGTCGCTCGCGGCGTCACTTCCCGGCGTTGCACTCATACCTGGTATCGATGGCGCGGCTGATGGGTTTTCGGTAATGGGACTGGGGGCAGACGCGAACTCTACCACTCTCAACGGCCTGGACTTCGGTGGCAACGGCCTGCCGCGCGATGCGAATGTCTCGGCGTCACTCACGACTTCGCCGTTCGATCCGTCTCGAGGTGGATTCAGCGGAGGCAACCTGAATCTCTCCTCGCGCGGTGGCAGCAACATGGCCACCCGCGGACTCAGTCTTGTCACGAACGCGCCGCAGTTGCAGTGGACCGATCGGGCAGCGCGCGCACTTGGCACGGAGTTCACGAGTATATCGGTGGGCGGACTCGCCTCGGGCGCCTTGCTCTTCAACAAGGCGTTCTACAGCGTGTCGTTCCAGGCCGACCGCAACGCGAGCGCCAACCAGACGCTGCTCAATACGAGTGCGCTCGGATTGCAGACGGCCGGCGTCTCCATCGATTCCGTCGCCCGCTTTCTCACACTGCTTGAAGGACGCGGCATTCCGCGCCAGGCCGGGCCGGATCGCATCAGTCGCTTCAACGACAATGGTTCGCTGTTCGCCACCATCGATATCCAGCCGCCAAATGCGGTGGACGGCAGCTCGTACAGCATTGCTTTCAACGGCAGCTTCGGACGGCAGAGTCCCGTCGGCAGCGGTGCCACACAACTGGCGGCGTCGATGGGTGACCGCCGCGACTATTCGGCCGGCGTGCAGCTGCGAACCAATCGCTACTTCGGATTGATCCTGAGTGAGTCGTCAGTGGGGATGAACACGTCACGCAATTTCGGCGATCCCTACCTTGACCTGCCGCTGGGTCGCGTGCGTGTGAACTCCGTGCTCGACGATGGCGCCAGCGGCGTGCAGAACCTCGCGTTCGGCGGCAGCCAGTCGCTTTTCGCCGACTCGCGCTCGCTCGGTGTCACCGCACAGAACACGCTGTCCTGGTTCGACGACGCGAACAAGCATCGGGTCAAGCTCACCACCGATGTGCAGTACCGCGGCGCCGAACAGAATCTCGCCAACAACCTGCGTGGCACCTTTGCCTTCAACTCACTTGGCGACTTCGAGGCTGGACGTGCGGCGAGTTTCACACGACAGCTCACCACGAGAGTTCGCAACACTGGTCAGTACACGATCGCCATGTCGCTCGGCGATTCATGGCGACGCTCGCAGAACGTGCAGATCCAGTACGGACTGCGCATGGAGACTGTGCGCTATGCACAAGCGCCGCAGTTCAACGCCGATGTGCAGCAGGCATTCGGACGACGCAACGACAAGCTGCCTACGCCCTTCATGCTCAGTCCGCGCATCGGGTTCTCGTGGACGCTCGGCACGTCGCAGGATATCACTGCGTTTACGGGTGCCTTCCGGGCACCCCGCGCGATTGTGCGCGGCGGCGTGGGCGTGTTCAGCAACGCCGGGCCGTCGGGACAGGTCGGCAGCGCGCTCGACAACAACGGGTTGCCCTCGGGCGTGCAGCAGCTCGTTTGCACAGGCGACGCTGCTCCCATTCCGGACTGGACGGCCTACGCAGCCAACCCCGCAGGCGTTCCGGACCGCTGTGCAGACGGCACTGGCGGCACGCAGTTCGCAAACCCTTCGCCGAATGTCGTGCTCTTCGCGAACGGCTTCACACCGCAGCGCACCGTGCGATCGAATCTCGCATGGCAGGGGCCCGTGTTCGACGCGCGCTTCTCGCTCAGCACCGAGGCCACATATTCGCTCAACCTCAACCAGACGCAATCGGTAGACATCAACTTTGCCGCCGACCCGCTGGCAGCGCTCGCCAGCGAAGGTGGCCGTCCGCTGTTCGTTCCCGATGGCAGTATCGACCCACTCACCGGCGCGGTCGCTGCACGTGCCGCGCGCGTATCGTCGCAGTTCAACCGCGTC
The DNA here is from genome assembly GCA_038330215.1 of Gemmatimonadales bacterium. Lineage (GTDB taxonomy): Bacteria > Gemmatimonadota > Gemmatimonadetes > Gemmatimonadales > Gemmatimonadaceae > JAABRT01. The sequence goes on along the minus strand of JBBQNT010000169.1, from coordinate 3,691 downwards.
ACCGAGCTGCGTTCGGATCTGCAGTCACGCACCGCACAACTGAGCCTGCGCTTGTCGCCGATCCAGCGTTCGCTGTCACGTTTCGGCTGGAGTGGCGCGTACACCTATACCAACGTGCGCGAGCAGGTCGCGGGCTTCCAGAGCACCGCCGGCAACCCGTTCGACCGCGAGTGGGCGGCCGCGTCGATCGGGCCGCACCAGGTAAGCTACAACCTGCGCTACAACTTCTTCGACTATGTGACCGTGAACTGGAATGGACAGTTTCGGTCGGGCAGTGCGTTCACGCCGGTGGTTGCCGGCGACATCAACGGCGACGGCTACTCGAACGATCGCGCGTTCATTCACGATCTTACATCGCTGCCAGATGCCTCGCTTCGCGAGGAGCTGCAGCAACTCTACGCAACACTACCTCGTGAGACGCTGCGCTGCCTCGATCGCCAGGCCGGGCGAGTCGCGGGGCGGAACAGTTGCCGCGCGCCGTGGAGCTCCACCGCGTCGCTCTCGCTCACGCTGGATCGTGCGCGCTTTCGCATGCCGCAGCGCGCGACGGTGAATCTTGCCGTGTCCAATCCGCTGGGAGCCGCCGATCTCGCGCTCAACGGCTCCGGCAACCTGCGAGGCTGGGGACAGAATCCGTTTCCTGACCAGGCGCTCTACTACGTGCGCGGATGGGATGCATCGCAGCAGCGATACAAGTACGAAGTGAACCAGCGCTTCGGCCAGACGCGTCCGCAGTTCCTCACGTTGCGCGCACCTGTCACCATGACCGTTTCTGTGCGTATTGACCTCGGGCCTACACTCGAGCGCCAGATGCTCAAACAGCAGATCCGCACGACCCAAATGATGACCGGTGAGCGGCCACCCGAGGCGGCGTTTCGCTCGATGGGCAGCGCCAGTGTGTCGAATCCGCTGACTGGCATCCTGCGACAGCAGGACTCGCTACAGCTCTCCGCAATGCAGGCGGATAGTATCGCGTCGATGAACCGGCGCTACGCATACCGAAGTGACTCCATGTGGGCACCCGTTGCGAAGCAGCTTTTCAACCTGCCAGCCGACTATCGGGAGGGCGAAGTGTACGATCGCTACCTGCGCGCGCGCCGCACCCAGGTGGACTTGCTCACCAACATCACGTACGCGGTCTCCTCGCTGCTCACGCCCGCGCAGAAGCGAAAGCTACCGCCGCAAATCACGAACTTCCTCGATCCGCGTTACCTCCGGCTGATTCGCGACGGGAACAGCCTGTATCTGGGAGGCGGGGGCGGGTTCGGTGGCGGCGGCTTCGCCGTTCCGATCTCATCGGTCGGCTTCTTCGAGATCGTGCGATGAGGGGCGCATCAATGCGCCGCGTCGTTGCCCTCGGCCTGATCGCATGTGGCGCCAGCAGTGTGGCACATACGCAGTCCACACCGGAACCACGCCGCGATTCGGCAGCACGAACGCAAGCAGCCCCGGATACGCTGCCGCCCATCCCCGGCCCACCCGTTCGGCAAATCGCCACCGCACAGGCCATCAGCACTGTTCGTCTCGCGTCGGTCACCTCAGTTCGTGCTCTCGCTGACGGTCGCGTACTGCTCAACGATGCACAGGGCCGGCGGCTGCTGCTGCTCGACAGTACGCTGCAACAGGTCACCGTGGTGCTCGATTCGGTGTCCGACGAGTCCAACTTCTACGGCATTCGTTTTGGTGGGCTGATTGCACACCCGGGCGACTCCACATTGTTCGTTGACCCCAACTCGCTTGCGATGTTGGTGCTCGATGGCAACGCACAGATCGCGCGGGTACGCGCCGTGCCGCGCGCGCAGCATGCGTACCAGCTCACGTCGAGCTCGCCCACCTTCGGCATTCCCGGCTTCGACGCACAGCGCAGGCTTGTGTATCGCGTGAATGCAATACCGGCGCCGCCCACTGCACCGCCGCTGCCGGGCATGCCGTACATCCCGAACCCGCCGGATTCTGCATTCATCGTTGCGCTCACGCTCGACACACGTGTCGCCGATACCATCGGCGTGATCCGCATTCCGCGCGTCGTCTACTCGGCGCGTATCGAGCCGAGCGGCAGCTTCAGCATCAACTCCGTGCCCAATCCGCTGCCGCAAACCGACGATTGGACGGTCATGGCCGACGGCACCGTGGCCTTCGTGCGCGGGGTGGACTATCGCGTGGAGTTTCGCGCCAGTGATGGCACCATCACGTCGGGAGACAAGCTACCGTTCCCCTGGACGCGCATGACGGACGATGACAAGCTCGCGTTCGTCGATTCCATGCAGGCCGTGCAGATCAAGAGCGCGCGCAGCAACTTCGCAACGGAGATGATCGCGTGGTCCAACCTGCTCAACAAGCCGTATCCCGCATCGTTCGAGATCATTGAGGACTACGTGCCGCCCCCGGGACTGCCGGCCGACTGGATCCTGCCCAAAGGCGTGTCCTTTCCGCCGAGCTACGTCGCGGCGTGTCCGCCGGGCACGACACCGACGGCGGAGAAGCCGTGCGCCAACTCGTTCTGGGCGCAGATGTACGGCAGCGGTTACACGCCACCCGAGCCCATCTATCGCAAGCCAACGCTTGTCCGCACCAGCGACCTGCCCGACTACAAGCCACCCTTCTCACTTGGCGCGGTGCGGGCGGATGCGGACGGCAATATCTGGGTGCGCACAAATCCCATGCGCCGCACGCCTGGTGGTCTGGTGTACGACGTGATCAATCGAGAAGGCGTACTGGTGGATCGCCTGCAGCTGCCGACCGGCTATGCTCTCGTTGGATTTGCGCCCGGCAAGGTGGTGTTCCTGAGCAATCGCGATGCGCAGGGACCGCACCTGTCCCGCGTCGTACTCAAGTAGCCATCACGCCACCGTTGATATTGTCGTTCACCGCCGCAGGCCCGTCCCAAACTTCGCGACACCCGGAATGCTGATCGGCAGCTGACCGCTGATCGGTGAACGGCCAAGCAAGGCGCGCGCGGCCGCACGCTGCGACATCGTCCATGGACTCCACGCGATCAGATGCGCGTCGGTGGCCGGCAAGCCCTGGGCGAGATACGGATTCAGGAACGACACGAGCACGACCTTCGTCCCGGCCGCGCGCAATCCCTCGAGCAGCTCCGGAAGACCGCGCGTAGGCTTCATGCTCGCCGTGTTCGTGCTCGCACCGATGTAGCTCGACACAACCACCATGTCGGCGCCGCGTGCGATGTCGAGCGCGTTCTGCACCGACGCGGGCAGCAGCACCGGTTCCGGGTTCACACGATACGTGCCCGTGCCGCCGGCGGCCGCTCCGGCCGTGTTGTCTGCGACCGTTTCGGGACTCAGCGTGAGCGAGAGCATCTGCGGATACGCCGACTTGAGTTCGGCATCGAACGTGCGGCCGGCGCTCAGGTCTGCGCGCGGTGTCACGGTGATGCTCACCACGCGGCTTGTGTTCGCCATGCGGAACGGCACCGCCGACTTCGCGTCATGCACGAGCGTGATCGCCTTCTCGGCGGCATAGCGCGCTGCCGCGACGTGCTCGGCGATGCCTACCTTGCTCGCCACTGCCTCAAGATCGACCGTGCGTCTGGTGTGCAGCCCGAGCTCGTGCTTGGCCATGAGAAGCTTGCGCACGGAAGAGTCCACGCGGGCGGCGGAGTAGCGTCGCTGCTCGACACCGTCCACCACAGCCTGAATGGCCACGCGCACGTCGGTGGGCATGAGCAGCA
>JBBQNT010000168.1:0-8501 GCA_038330215.1 Gemmatimonadales bacterium | reverse complement strand
CGATCGGTCAGGGCACCGCTGGTGCGAAGGAAGGCACGTTCCGCGTTCGGCACCACGTTACCGGGACGCAGGATGTTGCCCTGAATCGAGTAGTAAATCTGCGTGCCGGGCACTCGACCCTGCACATCCTGCGACACGGCGCCATTGCGCTGTCCGGAGTGCCCCGCCGAGCGACCGGTGAGATCCACGATGCCGAACTGTCGTGATTGAAACGCGGGGTCTTCGGAGAGCATCTCGATGATTCGTGCAGGGTCGGTGCCCTTTTCGAGCTCCCGATACACGAGCATCTGGTTGGCGTGTGTGCGGTCCACACCCGCCTGACACGCCGCAACGCCCTTGCCGGGCACAATGACCGCCTGAACACCCATCAGGAACGCGTCATTGCCCTTGACGCAGGTGGCCGACGCGATGACGACACGTCCGGTGGCCATGTCGACCGCGATCACGGACCAGGTGGCGTGGGCGGATGCGGGAAGCGCGAGGAGAAGCGCCAGCGAAGCGGCGGCTCGAGCGCCCATTCGGCGAAGCAGGTTAGCGATCATGGCGCGGAACGTGTGCCCGAGTACGGCCTGCGCGCAAGGAATCGCACCACCCCATTTGGCCCGCTCGGGCATTTCCTGGTGAGTCGAGCGGTGACAGATGATCAACGTCCCGTCATGTTTGCGGACGGTAACGCTGCGACAAGGCGGCGCGTAGCGACGGCAGGCGGGCGGGCTATGCGCGAAGCATGGTGCCGTGCGGTGTCGGCCTGACATGAACACGATTCCGGGGACGGTATGCAGCAGCGGGTGGCGCACGCGGTGCGCGGATTGTGGAGGAAGCCAGTGCGATGGTCTGCCGACGCACGATGTGAACGTGAGTGCCTCGCGGCCTCACGGTCGAGGTCCCGGCTGGCCGAAGTGTTCGCTTTCGGGCTCCTTGCGGCCGGGCTGCTCGGGCCGCACTCGCTCGCTGCGCAGACGGCAACGGTCGCCACGCCGCCCCCGAGTGCACGGGTGATTCGCACGCTCGGCGCGACCCGCCTGTCCGCACCAATCACGCTCGACGGCGTGGTGGACAGCACGGAATGGGCGGGCGTGGCACGCACCGGCAACTTCATTCAGTACTTCCCGTTCGACACCGCGCCGGCGAAGGCACCGGTGGAGTTCATGATCGCGTACGACGACGAGACGCTCTACCTCGGTGCCGTACTGTACGAGGATCGCGAGGGCGGCTTTGTGTCGGCCTCGTTGCGCCGTGACTATCGCGGCAGTGCGAACGATGGCGTCACGCTGGTGCTCGATCCGTGGCGCGATGGCACGACGGGCGTGTTCTTCGGGGTGAACCCGTACAACGTGCAGCGCGAGGGGTTGATCGTGAACGGCGGAATGTCCGGCGAAGATTTCGACCGTTCGTGGGACAACGTCTGGTCGAGCGCCACGTACCGCGGCGATGGCTACTGGTCGGTGGAAATGGCGATTCCGTTCAAGGCGTTGCGCTTCAACGCGGGCGACAGGACGTGGGGCGTGAACTTCTACCGCATTGACAGCAAGGCGAACGAGCGTACCACGTGGAGTCCGATTCCGCGACAGTTTCAGATGTACAGTCTCGCGTACCTGGGCGAGTTGCACTGGGACACGCCCATCACGGCCCGCAGCGGAGGGTTCACGCTCATTCCGTATGCGGCCGGCGGCGCCAGGCGACAGTTCGAGGGTGGGCTGGCGCGGCAGTCGGACGGCGATGTGGGACTCGATGCGAAGGTCATGCTCACCCCGTCGCTCAACCTCGACCTCACGGTGAACCCGGATTTCTCGCAGGTGGAAGTCGACGAGCAGCAAACCAACCTCGACCGGTTCGAGCTGTTCTTTCCGGAGCGCCGACAGTTCTTTCTGGAGAACGCCGACCTGTTTGCCGGATTCGGCTTTGACAATGCGCGTCCGTTCTTCTCCCGTCGCATCGGCATCGCGATTGATTCGAGCACCGGGCAGAATGTGCAAAATCGCATCATCGGCGGTGCGCGCGTGAGTGGACGGCTCAGCGACGACTGGCGCATTGGCTTGATGTCGATGCAGGCCGCGTCCGACGGCGCGATTGGCGTGGCGGGACGGAACTATGCGGTGGCCGCGGTGCAGCGGCAGCTGTTCGCTCGCTCGAATCTGGCATTGATCGCGGTGAACGAGCAGAACACGGAAGGGGGCCCGCTCGATCCGCGCCGCCCCAACGATATCTCGGCCAGCCGCATGCTCGGTGTGGACTACAACCTCGCGTCAGCCAATGGCGTCTGGTTCGGCAAGTTCTTTCATCACCAGCAAGTCTCCGAAGGCGCAGCCGACGATGCCTATTCGCACGGCGTCTCATTGCAACGGAACGAGCGGTTGTGGCGTGCGAAGTGGGAGCATCAGATCATCGGGGACGGCTACGACGCGCGAACCGGCTTCGTACCGCGACGTGGCTTTCAGCGCATCAACCCCGAGCTCGAGATCAGCAAGTTCCCTGCAAGCACGCCGATCAATCGGCACGTGTTGCGGGTGGAAGGCAACTTCATCTGGGATGATCCGTGGGGGCTTACCGACCGTACCCTCTCGGCGCGCTATGCGGCCGAGTTCCGCAATACCGGGCAGTTCAACGTGACCGCTCGCTCGCGATATACGCAGCTGTTCGCGCCATTCCGACCCGTGCGCGGCGATGGATTGGCTTTCGCGGCAGGTCAGTCGTTTGAGCAGCCTGAGGTGGAGGCGAGCATGACGACCGATCCGCGCGAGGTGATCTCGGGCACACTTCGCCTGCGTGGCGGCAAGTATTTCAACGGCTCACTGCGCCAGACGTCCGGCTCGCTGAACTACCGCTGGCGCCAGTACGCCACAGGGGCGCTCACCTGGAACGTGAGCCAGATCGACCTCGCGCCCGGCTTTGACGACGCCACGCTGTGGCTGGTGGGTTCACGCATTGACGTGACCTTCACCACCACGCTGTTCTGGACGACGTTCACGCAATACAACAGTCAGTTCGACAATCTCAATGTGAACAGCCGACTGCAGTGGCGCTTCCTGCCGGCGTCCGATCTGTTCGTCGTGTACACCGACAACTATGTCCCCGATGGTCTGCGCCCCAAAAATCGGGCACTGCTGGCCAAGGTGAGCTGGTGGTTGAACCTGTAGGTGGCACTCAGGTCTTCGCGGCGTTTAGTGTTTTGGCCCCGAGCTCGAGAGCGCGAATTATCGCCGTACGGTCCACGGGCTTCACGAGATGCTGATCGAAGCCTGCGGCTCGCGTGCGCTGCCGGTCCTCATCGCGTCCCCACCCGGTGACGGCGATGATCACCGTCGCCTCATTGCCTTCGACAGCTCGTATACGGCGACAGGTTTCGAATCCGTCCATGCCCGGCATCCCCAGGTCGAGCAACACCGCATCGGGACGAAACTCGCTGACCACGCGCAGCGCTGACCTTCCATCCTGCACGGCGCGCGCATCACGGCCAGTCGTAGCAACGAGTGCGGCCATCGTGGTTGACGCATCGAGCGAGTCGTCCACCACCAGCACGCGCATCGGTTCCGGGTTCGCCGACCGCGTCTGCGTGTTCGAGAGAGCGTGCTTGTCATGCTGCGAAAGTTGTGATGCCAGCGGAAAGCGTATGGAGAACTCGCTTCCGTGCCCCGGCCCATCACTCTTCGCATGTACGCTCGCGCCCTGACGCTCCGCAAAGGCGCGCACCAGCGATAGACCGATGCCGAGCCCGTCATGGGAGCGCGAGACGGCGCTTTCGATCTGCGCGAACGCTTCAAAGACCTGCGCAAGATGTTCCGGTGCAAGGCCGATTCCTGTGTCGCGCACCGAAAGCACCACTGCGTCGGCATCCTGTTGGACGATCAGATCCACCCGGCCCCCACGCTCGGTAAACTTCGCAGCGTTATCAAGCAGGTTCGCGAGCATCTGTGTGAGGCGCACCGGATCCGCGACGATCATCAGCGGCGCCTCAGCCACCGTCGTGACCAGCGCAAGGCCACGCTGTTCAACAATCGGACGCATTGTCTCGGCGGTGTGGTTGATCAGCTCCACCACATCTATCGGTTGTAGATGAAGCTGCACCTTGTCGTGATCGAGACGACTCGCGTCGAGCAGATCGTCGAGCAGTCGCGTCATGTGGGCTACCTGACGCTCCATGATCGGCAGCACTCGCGCGGCAACGCTGCCGTCCCCTGCGGTGCCGGGCGCCGCTTGGCCGGCGACTTCCCGCCGGCGCGAGAGTTGCAGCAGTTCCACGCCGGAACGGATCGGTGCCAGCGGATTGCGCAACTCGTGTGAAAGAATGGCGAGAAAGTGATCCTTGCGGTGGCTCGCGTTCAGCAACTCCAACTCCGCAGCTTTCCGCGCGCGGATGTCTTCCACCACAGCGATGAAGTAGGCTGGTTCCAGCGCATGATCACGTACGAGCGTGACCGACACGTGCACCCACACGATCTCGCCATCGGCGCGCACAAACCGCTTTTCCCTGGTGAAATCTTTCCGATTCCCCTGTCGCAGTTGCTGGAGCTCCAGCAGATCACCGGCGCGATCTTCGGGATACGTGATGGATTCATGCGTGCTGGCCAGCAGCGCGGTGGTGTCATAACCGAGTATGTCGCTCAAACACCGATTCACCCGCAGCCATCGTCCGTCGAGCGCAATATGTGCAATGCCAACCGCCGCCTGCTCGAACGTCGCCTGGAACTGTTCCTCGATTGCGCGTCGGGCCTCGAGACTCTCGGCCAGCAACGCGTTCGTTCCCTCGAGCACCTGGGCCTGCTCCATCAGCTTCTCGTTTACTTCTTCGAGCGCCGAGGCCCGCGCGTTGGCGACATCACGTTCACGTGTGGCTTCCGCAGACGCGGTGAAGGCGATGATCTTGGGGATGAATGACGGCAGCACGAGCGCCGTGAGCAACGAGACCGCCGCCGTGGCAATGCTGATGACCACCACCAGCTGCGGTGCACTGCTGCCGAGCAGCAGCACGGAGGTCAGATGTGTGGCACCGCAGAGCACGATAAATGCGCCGAAGAGCAGAAAAATGTGCCCGAACGGCAGTCGCTGGCGCAGTCGATGTACCAGGTACGCAAGCGTAACTGCGATACCGAAGTACGAGAAGGCGGTGATCGCGTCTGATGCACGATGCAACCGAATCAGGTTGTCGCCAACGTCCACGCCGAGGCCGTGCGACTGCGCGACTGCGAGGGCGGGTACGCACCATAAGGCGGCGACGACGGTCACCATTGAGAATCTCGGCAAGTACTGCTCCGGCGAGCGTGCTTTCGGGCGGTTGAGGGGTAGGGCCGCGGCGTCGTCTGGCTCGACTACAGCTACAGCCTGCGAAACAAAATGCGAGGGAGGCGCCCTCGCCACGCCAGTCGTGGGGCGAGCACCGATGATGCGTGATGCGCGGACTGAGGCGGCGAAGCCCCTCCGCGAACTGACGGACAGAATGCAGATTAGTATTCGTCGAGACCGGAACTCGGCCGCACGCGCATGGCGTGCGCGTGGGTCCGGTGTCCCTGCGGTTCACATCCGGGAAGTTCAGGTAGATGTTGAATACACCGAATCGTGCCGAGTGGGCCGACTCAATCCCCCCCGCCGCCGGGACGACCGGCCGTTGGTGGCAGGTCGATCCAGACCAGTGGCGCGATCAGGTGCTGAGTATCGTGCTGCGTGGGCTTGTTGTGCTCGCGCCGTTTGTGTATGTGCCCAGTCTGATGATGGCGCTACGGGAGGACGTGCCGGGCATCGCGGTCCTGGACACGCTGGCCGTCCTCGGCGTTTTCGCCTTGTATTTCCGGAAGTCACTGTCGTTCCGGATCCGGGCTGGGGCGCTGATGGCCGTTTTCTACGCGCTCGGTGCCGGGCTGCTGTTGGCGGTCGGTTCGATCAGCCAGATCTACTTGCTCGGCTTTGCCGTCATGACCACGCTGCTGCTCGGGCTCCGCGCCGGCGTGGCCGCCACGGTGCTGAACGGCGTGACGCTCCTGCTGGTCGGTGCCCTCGGCCATGCGGCGCCCTCCATGGCGATCCCCCGTTGGGACGGTCTTACCGAGTGGGTTGTCATCACGCTCAACTTCCTCTTTATCAATGCGCTGCTGACGCTTTCGCTCGGTGCCATCATCGCCGCCCTGGAGCGGGCGGTTATCCAGGCGAGTGAGACACGCGACGAACTTGCTCGCGAGCAGACCGGCCTCATCATGACCAATGACGCCTTGGCCGCCGAAGTGGCCGAACGCGGCCGCGCTGAGTCGCAGCTCCAGGAGAGCGAATCGCGCTATCGCAGCCTGTTCGACGCCAATCCGCAGGCCGCCTGGGTCTATGACGTGGAGAACCTTCGGTTTCTGGAGGTGAACAGTTCGGCGGTGTCCCACTACGGGTATAGCCGTTCGGAATTTCTGGCGATGACGATCGCCGACATCCGGCCGTCGGAAGATATTGCGCGCCTGCGGGAAGAGGTGTCGAGGGTGGGTGATGTGGGAACGGAAGTGACCGGTATCTGGCGGCATCGTCGCAAGGACGGCTCGATCATTCACGTCGAGATCAGATCGCACGCCTTTGATTTTCTTGGGCGACGCGCGAGACTCGTGATTGCCCATGACGTCAGCGCGCGCGTTCATGCGGAAGCGGGATTGCGGGAAACATCGGCGCGCCTGCACGGCGTGCTGGACCACAGTCCGCTGATGATCTGCCTGCTCGACCTTGAAGGACGCTACATCCTGGCCAACCGATCCCTCGCGGCGGTGCTTGGTGCTGAGGTTCGCGATGTTGAGGGGCGCACGCTCCATGAGCTGCTACCGCCGCAGCAGGCCGAGCAGTTCGCCGGGCGATTGGCCCAGGTCCATGCTTCGCACGAGCCGCTGACGGTTCGGGATGAACTGGACATCGGAGACGACCGCCGCGCGTACAGCACCGTGCTGTTTCCGCTCCTGGGCGCGGAGGGGCAGGTGACGTCGGTCGGCTCCATCGCGCAGGACATCACGGATCAGGTGCGTGCGGAAGCGGAGCGCGGGCGCCTCGAGGCGCAGTTGCTCCAGTCGCAGAAAATGGAAGCGGTCGGACGATTGGCCGGAGGTGTCGCGCATGATTTCAACAACATGCTCGGCGTGATTCTCGGCTATACAGAGATGATCCAGGCTGCACCGGACACCCCCGAGTCGATCAGAAATGATCTCGAGCAAGTGAGTGCAGCGGCCCGGCATTCCGCGGAGCTGACGCGGCAGCTGCTCGCTTTTGCGCGGCAGCAAACGATTGCGCCAGAGGTGCTCGACCTGAACAGCACGGTCGCAGCAATGCTGAAGATGTTGCGGCGCTTGATCGGCGAGGACATCGAACTTGTCTGGTCGCCTGGCGAGGAACTCTGGCCGGTGCACATGGACCCGGCTCAGGTAGATCAGGTGCTGGCAAATCTGGTGGTCAACGCGCGGGACTCGATCAGCGGGGCCGGCACAATAACGATCTCTACGGCGCGTGTCGAGATCGACGAGGAGTACAGCAGCGTGCAAGCCGATTTTGTGCCGGGCGAGTACGTCAGACTCTCGGTCGCGGATAATGGTCACGGCATGGACCGCGCCACGCTGGACCGCATTTTCGAGCCGTTCTTCACCACGAAACCACTGGGCAAGGGAACGGGCCTCGGCCTGCCAATGGTGTACGGTATCGTGCGGCAGAACAACGGCATTGTGCACGCATACAGCGAGCCCGGACACGGCACGACGCTACGCATTTACCTCCCGCGTAATCTCGGCGTTGCGGAGGCGAGCGAAATCGCGCGTTCGCAGCGCACTGTGCCCACCGGGAGCGAAACGGTCCTCATCGTCGAAGATGAACGGGCGCTTCTCGCGCTGATCAGCCGCCTGCTGGAACGGCTCGGCTACGTTGTGCTCGCTGCATCGACACCCCACGAAGCGTTGCGGATTACGGCCGAGCATCCGGGCGATATCGACCTGCTCGTCACCGATGTCATCATGCCGGAAATGAACGGCCTCGAATTGCGGCAGCGCCTGCTCGAGATCCGGCCTCACCTGAAGTCCGTCTTCATGTCCGGGTACACAGCGGACATCATCGCGGGCCACGGCGTGCTGGACGAAGGAATCCATTTTCTGGCCAAGCCGTTCACACTGGCGGAAATCGCGGCGAAGGTCCGCACGGCGCTGACGACTGCTTGATCGTCGAGTCCGGCGGCGACGCGCCGCGAAGCGTGGCGCACCCTTAAACGGCAGTTTCCTCAGCGCGGCGAAGTACGAAGCCCCTCACAGGACGCGTTAGCTGTCCGTAGAGTCATTGCCCGATCCAGATGCTTCCCCAGCCAGTGCTTCCTGCGCCGTTTGCATGATACCCCCGGGTTGAGCGTTAACGCGGACTGGACCACTCGCTGGAAAACGACGCACGCCACCCGCAATGCTACAGACAATACGATACGGCGGTTGAATAAGTTCTCGCAACAATGGATCGTTGCGCTCTCGCTGGCGATCGCCTGTGATCGAATTCTCGGTGCCGACACTCTGCCATCATTC
>JBBQNT010000167.1:0-8508 GCA_038330215.1 Gemmatimonadales bacterium | reverse complement strand
CGAGTACTTCGACCAGCCGAACAACAAGCGCTACGTGCCGTACGTGGTGGAGACGTCGGTGGGCGCTGACCGTGTCACGCTGGCCCTGCTTGTGAACGCGTACCGGGAAGAAGCGGTCGAAGGCGAGGACGAAGGGCGCGTGGTGCTGGGTCTCGCGCCGTCGCTCGCACCGATCAAGGCCGCCGTGTTTCCGCTCACCAAAAAGGACGGGCAACCGGAAGTGGCGCGCAAGATCGTTGAGAACCTGCGACCGGTGATGGCGGTTGACTATGACGAAACCGGCTCCATTGGCAAGCGCTATCGCCGACAGGACGAGGTTGGAACGCCGTTCTGCATCACAGTAGACCCACAGTCGATCGGCGACGATTCGGTCACGGTACGCGATCGGGACTCGCTGGCGCAGTTGCGGGTGAACACGTCCCAGCTGCGCGCATACCTGTTGACTCAACTCGCGAAGTAACGCACGGAAGAACGTCTCGCGAAGCGAGTTCGGATCTGGTTGCGTGGATTTGTGCGCGAGCCGAGACAGTGAGCGCGAAGACGCAAATTCGCAAACGCGCAAAGAAGGGACTTTGGCGGTTCGAATCGCGGGCCGCCCTCTGATTAGTTGTCCAGGCAGTTCTTTGCGCCTTCGCGCATTTGCGCCTTTGCGATTCTGCCGCTGTCGGAACTCAAATCTCCCCACAACGAAAAACGGGGGCGTGCTCTGAAGCACGCCCCCGCTGTCACTCCCTGCTTCCCGCCTTAGAAATCGAACTTGAAGCCGGTCTGGATGCGCCGCCCGTAATACTCGTCCTGCATCAGGCGGCCACGCACGCCCTGATAGAAGCGAAGCGGACGGTTGTTCAGGTTGTTGCCTTCCACGAAGAAGCGCATCACCGACGTCAGCTGCACGCTCGCGTTCGCATCGATGTCGGTGCGGCGGTCAGCCCAGCGGTCGAAGAACGCGTCTTCGTTGTATCCGCCTTCTCCAGCGTCGAGTGATTCGGTCTGGTGGTTGATCGCGAGGCGCGCCGACACGCGCGGGCTGTCAAAGGAAACCGAGAAGTTGCCGCTGTGCTTGGCCGTACCCAGCAACGGAAGCTGTTCCACCTCGCGGCCTTCAATATCGAGACCCGACGCGTTGGAGTCGTTGAAGGTGTAGTTGACATACACGCCCAAATAGCGCAGCAGGCCCGGCAGGAAATCAAGCTGGCGCTGGAACGCCGTCTCAATGCCGGTGATCTGTGCTTCGGCGCCATTTCGCGGCGTGCTGATCTGCGAGAATAGCAAGCCGGTTACCGGATCAACGGCCTGGAACTGCGTGAACTCGAAAATGAAATCCGTAATGCGCTTGTGGTATACGCCGAACGAGAGCACACCCACGTTCTCAAAGTAGCGCTCGGCCATTAGGTCGAGGTTCATCGCGCGCGTGGGCTCGAGCTCCGGATTACCCGTGGCCAGCTCATTGTCATCGAGACTGATTTCGCGATACGGCACGAGATCAAAGTAGTTCGGGCGGGCGAGCGTATTGGTCCACGCCGCACGGATCACCGTGTTCGGGGCCGCATCCCAGCGCGCGTTGATGCTGGGCAGGATGTCTGTGTACGACTGACTGCCCGTGGTACGGCGAGTCGTTTCTTCGTCCAGATCGAACTCGAAGCCGTTGTAATCAATGCTGGTGTTCTCAACCCGCACGCCGGCGATCAGGCTGAACGCAGGTCCAAACCGCTGCTCAAGCATGCCGTAGCCGGCGGTGATGCGCTCTTCGGCATCAAAGTTACCGGCCGCGTATTCGTCCGGTCGATCTTCGAGCGTGAACTGCGCCGGATTGAAGAGATTCAGGCCAGCCAGATACGACGGCGTGGTGAAGATGCCGTACTGATAGTTGCCGGCCAGATTGCCGGACACGGTGTAGTCGTTCACTTCCGAGTTGGCGAGCGCACCCAGTGATGAGGCAGGTGCGGCACGGTTGAAGCTGTTGTTGCGCAACTTCTCCTTGCCACGATAACGGGCACCAAACTTCAGCCGCGTCTCATTGTCTCCATCACGCACCGGCAGCAGCAAATCAACACGCCCGTTGCGATCTTCGTCCTTGGTGTAGCCATCCTCCTGCTCAATACGGCGTAAGCTGAACGCGGATGCTGCCACGTTTTCCGGAAAGATCGGGTTTTGTTCGTCGCTGTAGTTCGGCGTAATCGGCACGTTCCGCGCACGCCACTCAATGTACCGCTCATCGGGGCGGGTCTCGGAAGCCCGGGCGATGCTGCCCGACCAGGTAAGCGTTGCGCGGTTGGCGAGCAGGTGTTCACCGCTGAGCATGTGGCTCTGCGTGCGCTGGTCTTCGAGACGCGTGTCCTTGAGACGCGGATCGGGTCCGCCGCCCTTCGTTTGCCGCCGAATCTCGGCGACCTGCACACCGGACGCGTCGGGCTCATTGAGAACGTACCGGGCGCGAAACCGATTCTCCCAGTCGTCGCGATGATTGTACAACGAGCGCAGCATGATCGAGTTGCGCTCGTTGAAGCGGTAGTCGAGACCCGCAGACACGGACCGGCGCACACGCTGCACGTCATAGCGACGGATGTCGAACTCGTTCACGTAGGGCGTACCGTTCTCGGTGCGATCCCACGTTCCTTCCTTGTTGTCCGATCCGAACTGCTGGTCATAGTACGAGGCGCTCGCGATCACGCCAAACTTGTTGTCAAAGAAACGGTTTCCCAGCACGAGACCGCCAATCGCAACGGGCTGCTCGCGAATGAAGTTGTATCCCGAGCCCGCTGTCGCCGAAAGACGGAAGCCCGCTGGTGCGGCCCGTGTCACCACGTTCACGGCGCCACCGATCGCGTCCGCATCCATATCGGGCGTCAGCGTCTTGTTCACCTCGATGGCCTGCACCATGTCGGCCGGAATGAGGTCGAGCTGCACTTCACGCACTTCGGCTTCGGCTGAAGGCACGCGCTCGCCGTTCACCATCACCGAGTTGAAACGGGGCTCCGTTCCACGAATGGATCCGAAACGCGCTTCGCCCTGATCGAGACCGATCGTCACGCCGGGAACGCGCTTGAGCGCGTCGCCCAGGTTGGCATCGGGGAAGCGACCGATCTGGTCGGCCGCCACCACATTGGTGACGTTGGCGGCGTTCTTCTGCTGATTGAGCGCCGCGGCCTGTCCCGTACGCGTCGCGACGACGGATACCGCACCAAGCACGTTCTCCGAAGGCCTGATCCGGAACGTCGTGCCAACGGTCGCGCGGTCTGCTACCGTTACGGTCTGCGTGAGCGGCGCGAAGCCGATGTAGCGCGTGGTCACGACCTGCGGACCAGCCGACACACCCGTGATCACAAAGCGGCCCGCGCGGTCGGTGAAGACTTCCCGGTTGAGCGCGGCGATTCGCACCGACGCGCCGGTCACCGCAATGTTGGTGGCGTCGTCGATCACGATGCCTGTTACCACGCCCTGCGCGGCAAGCGGGGAAGCGAGCGCGAGCAGCAGCCCGGCCACGAGGAACGGCAACCTGGCAAGCAACGAGAGTCGCATCATGGAGACGGATTGGATAGATAGATAGGAGGGTGCGGAGGGTCACACGTTTCCGCATCAAGCGAAGCAGCGAAGTTGCGTTACGTGTGTCACCGAGCCGTCCGTTTGGTGTCACAGACGCGTATCGCCTATGCCGACGCGACTACTCTCACTCCGACCACGATCATGACCGACACTCAACGTCCCGCCGCGCTCATCACGGGCGCGTCCCGCGGCATCGGTCGCGCGATCGCGCAGGCGCTTGCCCCCACCCACGACCTGATCCTCACGGCCCGCGATGTGAACGCATTGGCCGAGGTCGCCGCCCAAGCCACGCAGGCTGGTGCATCGTGTCAGACGGTGCCGCTCGACCTGCGGTCGCCGGTGGCCGTGGCAAAGGCACTCAAGGATTTCGCGCCCGATGTGCTCATCAACAACGCCGGTGTCGCCGTGATGAAGCCGTTCCTCGAACTCTCTCCCGAGGAGTGGCAGTCGCAGGTGGACGTCAACATCAACGCGCTCTACCACGTCACACGCGCGGTGTTGCCTGCAATGGTTGCACGCGGCAGTGGACATGTGATCACGATCGGCTCGCTATGCCGGGCTCGGTGGACACGGAGCTCTTCCCGGAAGGGACGGACCGCTCCTGGATGCTGGAGGCGCGCGATGTGGCCGATGTCGTGGTGCACATGATCGCCACGCCAGCGCACGCACTGCAGGGGCGCGTCGAGGTGCGTCCACTGTCTCCCAAGCGACCCCGCCAGTAACTTGGGTGGATGCACCAACAGAGCACGCGCACCATGCAGGAGGTTCGCACCACCCTGACGCCTGACGCCGTCATCGCGGCTGCGACCACGTTCTTTGCCCGCCGGAATGCCATCTACACGGCCTTTCTCGAGAAGCAGGGGCCGGGCTGGGCCACATACCGTGGGCAGGGCGGCGAGGAGATCGCGCTCGGCGCCCAGGTTGCGCACGACGGCGTGACACGCGTCACCGGTTCGAGCTACTTGTTCGACCAGCAGGTGGCGCGGTTCCTGTCGATGCTGCCGCCCGCGCCGCCCGAGGTGCCCATGACGCCGCTGGCGGCGGGTGAAGAGATCGCGTCAGGCGAGGGAACAACATGAGCGCGCCCTTCGTCACCTCACTGCGTACGCGCGGTCCGGCGATCGACCTCACGCACGGCGCCGGTGAGGCATTCATGATTCGGGCGCAGGTGCACGAAGCGTGGGATGCCGTGCGCCTGCAGGTGGCGACCACCACGACCATCGCCGAGGTCATGCGCGCAGGACTCGAGGCACTGCTCGGTGAGGACACCGACTCGTCGTTGTACATGGCGAAGGTGCACGGCACCGAAGTGCACGACGAGTCACGCCCGCTTTCGGAGAGCGGCGTGCGGGCGGGCACCACCGTGTTCGTGCACGCCCGTCGTCGCCGTCCGATCCGTTGAGTGGCGCGTGACAACACAACAAGTCGAAACCGCGACCGACCTGGTGCCGGTGGTGAGAGCGGTGCGCACGGAGATTGCGCGGCGCGTTGTCGGGCAGGATGATGTGGTCGACCAGATTCTCATTGCCATGGCCGCGGGCGGACACGCACTGCTGGTGGGCGTGCCGGGACTCGCGAAGACCCTGATGATTCGCACGCTCTCCGAGTCGATGCGGCTCGCGTTTCGTCGTATCCAGTTCACGCCAGATCTGGTGCCCAGCGACATCACCGGCACCGAACTGCTCGAGGAAGATGCGCACGGCCACCGTTCGTTCCGCTTCGTGCAGGGACCGATCTTCGCGAATATCGTGCTGGCCGATGAAATCAATCGCGCCCCGCCGCGCACGCAGGCGGCGTTGCTCGAGGCCATGCAGGAACACAGCGTCACCGCGGCGGGCGAGACCATGCCGCTGCCCGAACCGTTCTTCGTGCTCGCAACGCAGAACCCCATCGAACAGGAAGGCACGTATCCGCTGCCCGAAGCGCAGCTCGACCGCTTCCTCTTCGACATTCGCGTGGGCTATCCCTCGGCGAGCGAGGAAGTCGAGATCCTGCGCGCGACCACGGGTCGCCGCAGCGATCCGCCCACGGCCGTGATGGATGCCGACGCGGTACTTGCACTGCAACGCGGGGTACGGGATGTCGCCGTGGCGGATTCGGTATTGCAGTATGCGGCTACGCTCGTCCGCGCCACGCGACCGGACACGGGAGAGGTGCCGAAGATGGTGCAACAGTACGTGCGGTGGGGCGCGGGACCGCGCGCTGGACAGGCGCTGATTCTCGGTGCCAAGGCCGCCGCGCTGCTCGACGGACGCGCGGCCGTTTCGCCAGCCGATGTGCAGCGTGTGGCACTACCCGTGCTTCG
Organism: Gemmatimonadales bacterium; assembly: GCA_038330215.1. Lineage (GTDB taxonomy): Bacteria > Gemmatimonadota > Gemmatimonadetes > Gemmatimonadales > Gemmatimonadaceae > JAABRT01. The sequence goes on along the minus strand of JBBQNT010000167.1, from coordinate 2,660 downwards.
TCATCGCGTGCTGCCGAACTTCGCCGCCGAAGCGGACGGCGTCTCCTCGGAGCCCATCATTGCGGCGCTGCTCGCGCATGTCCCGGCCCCCTCGAGTCGGCTGTAGCGCGCAGGGGCGCTACCCCTCCTTGTCATGTCCGCCACTCCCGCCTCACTCGACTTTGGTGCATTGCTCGATGCACTACGCGGCCTGAAGTGGCCCACGCGCGAGCGGGTGCGCGCGGGTATGCCGGGCGCGCATCGTGCGTCGCAGCGCGGCACGACGGGCGAGTTCACGGAGTTTCGGGCCTACCGGCAAGGCGATGACCCGCGTCGCATCGACTGGCGACTGCTCGCGCGAAGCGACCGCGCATTTGTTCGCGTCACCGACGAGCGCGCGTGGTGGCCCACGTGGATGCTGGTGGATGCGTCGGGGTCCATGGCGTTTCCTCCGCGCAATCAGTCGGCCACATCGGCTGTGCCCGACAAGTGGACCATGGCGCGAGCGCTCACGATTGGTCTGGCCGCTGCGGCGCATGCCACTGGTGACCCAGTGGGGCTGCATGTCGCGCTGCGTCCCGACGGACGGCGGCTGCCGGCGCGCACGCGTCGCGGCACGGTGCAGTCGATCGCGGCGACGCTCGATGCGATCGTTCCGACTGGTACCGCGTCGCTGGCCCCACTGATCGCGCGCGCACCCACCGGCGCTCGATTGCTCGTGTGCAGTGATGTGCTCGGCGATACCGAAGCCGTGCTCGTCGCGCTAGCGCGCGCACGCGCGGCCGGCAGTGATGTCACACTCGTGCACGTGGTGCATCCGCTTGAACTCGATCCGCCGCGAGGCACGTGGCTGGCCTTCGATCCCGAGCAAGATCATGTGCGTCGTCCGCTCACGGCTGATTCCGTGGCGGCGTACAAGCGGCGTTTCTCAGCGTGGCGCGCTGAGATTGCGCGTCGATGCCTTGCGTGCGGTGCGAAGCATGTCGAGGTGGTGTGCGATGAACCGCCAGCGCACGCGGTGCGTCGCATCGCCGGTAGTGCCATGCGCGGAGCTGCGGCATGAGCGTCGTGTATCCGTGGCTGCTCGGGGCGACACTTGTCTCCGTCGCCGGCATCATTGCTGCGCACCTGCTGTCCGTGCGCCGCCCACCGGAGTTGATGCTACCCACGGTCAGGTTCCTCGACGATCGCAAGGTGCGCGCCGTCGCCCGCGCCACGCGACCCAGCGACCGCTGGCTGCTGCTCATGCGTATCGCGGCGCTGATGCTCGCCGGACTGGCGCTGGCCGGCATGACGTGGACCGGCGGTCGAGCCGCGACGGTGAGCGTTGTTGCGCTCGATGCGCGCGACAACGCTGCAGTGGGCGATTCGCTTGCGTGGCGCCGGGCGATCGAGCGGGCGATGCGCGCCACGGGAACGGAGTCGCTACCGGCGATGGTGGTGTGGTCGAATGGCAGGGTGAAGCAGTTAAACCCGGGCGCGGCGTGGGATAGCGTGTGGCCGTCCAACTCGGGCTCGCTCGCTTCAGCGCTGATTGCTGCACGCAGGGCGGCGCCACTGCTTGCGATGCGCGCGGACTCCATCGCGCTGCACGTCGTGAGCCCATTGCGTGAGGATGTCACGACGGCGGCGCTCGAATCCGTGCGCGATGCCTGGCCGGGTCGAATCGGTGTGCTCGTAGTCGCTCCCGACAGTGGGCGTGCTGCCGACGACTCGGCCGGTGGCGACGCAGTCCGTAGGAGTGAAGCGGGGATGCGCAGCCGCGCCGACGTCCGTTCGGACATCCGTGATGATGTGGTGGTTGCCGCGTTCGCGCGCTGGGGGGGGGAAGCATCCACGCCCGCACGCGTCGTGCGCGGTGCGCTCTCGGCTGACGACTCGGCCTTCGCGGAGGCCGGTGGGGCGATGGTGCACTGGCCTGTCGCGCGTGCGGGAGACGCCGAATCTGAGCGGCTGCCGGCCGTCGTCGCCAATGGCGTCGTGCTGATCGGTGCTGGTATCGAGCGCTCGTCGTCCGTCGACTCGATGGGGTCTGCGATCGCCTGGTGGGCTGACGGCTCGCCCGCCGCGACGGAGCAAGCGTACGGCGAAGGTTGCATCCGCACCGTGGCGTTCACCGCCCCCGGCGGAGACGCGTTGCTCGACGCGTCGGCGCGCGGCGTACTCTCCGCGTTGGCCGCGCCGTGTGCCGCTCACGGTGCACTGGCCCAGCCGGCCTTTCTCAGCGAGCGACAGATCGAACAACTGACAGGCGCTGGCCCGTTGGTCTCGGCCGAAGCGTTTCGCGCACAAGCGTCAACATCGCCGACCGCGCGCTGGCTGCTGCTCGCGGCGCTGGCGCTGCTTATCGCCGAGATGATCGTACGCGCGCGACCGGCGACGGCCGCATGACCACGCCCCGGATCTCGCTCGGTGGCGCGCCGTCAACTCGCGGGGGCGCCGATCGTACGCTCAACGCACCCGTGCTCTCCAGCGCCGCCCAAGTGCGTTCGGCAATTGAGTCGCTGCGAGCGAAACTGACCCATGTCCGCACCGGCCGCGCGTTACTGCTCGCTGCCGCCTCCGCACTGCTGCTCGCGCTCGCGCTGCGAGTGATCCTTTTGGTGTGGGCGCTCGTGCTTCCAGCGTCGTACGCATCAGCAGGCGCCGTCACCGGCGTGCTGCAGGGGCCGATCGCGTGG
>JBBQNT010000166.1:0-8578 GCA_038330215.1 Gemmatimonadales bacterium | reverse complement strand
GGCCATGATGCCGATGTTGCGGTAGTGCTCAAGCGGGGTGGTACGCGGCATTCGTTTTAGCTCTCGGAGTCACGCGGGTGGCGCGCCAGCGAAGGTCAAGTCAGGAACTCGGGAAATCCAGCAAAAAAACGGCTGGACCGGGCGCCCCACTTGCGTGAGACCGGTATCCATCCGCCGCCGCCGGGTACATCGCGCTGCTGCTACACGCGTGGGGACCCAGGCGCGCCTCTCACAGCATGGTGACTCCTTGCGGAGGCCCCGAATGTCGTGAGCGACGTCAAATTGCCTGCGTTGCTTCTCGGGAATGCCACCGTCACAAACGCTGGCATCGGTACCGCCCTGTTCCGCGAATGCCTGGCCGGTGCGGCTGGCCGCGTTCGAGGAACGCCCCCGCGCACTTGGCGCGAGCCCATAAGATGTCGGCCGCAGGTGGCCGAGCACTACTCCTGCTGTTTACTGCGCTTCTGCGATCGTTCTTGGCACCGCGATCGCGTAGCCTCCTATTATCACTCAGCAGCGGCAGCAAGTCAAGGGTCCCCCTGCACCCCGTCGCCCTACTTCTCTGGAAGCCGCCGCCGCGACCGAACCCTTGCACGGCCACGTTGAGCAACTTCACGCACCGCCGAGTTACCGAATGGCGATCCACTGTGGCCCTCGCTCAACATACGTGCTATGCTTCTGTATGATTGGTGCCACAGATCACGATTGCGTTGCAGCACCACACTGTAGGGCTGCCGCCTCACCAGCGCCTATCGCCAGGAATCGCCAGCTTCGCGTAAGCTAATACTTTACAATACGTTAGGCCTACTCATCGCCCGTGGTGCGCCGTTCGGGCGGTCTTTGTAACGGCTCAGGTCGCTGTTTGGTATGCCGAATGCAGCAGTAGATGGCATGTGGCCCGGCCGCACCGCCACACGGATTCCTCTCTCTTGCCTTTTGATTCGAGTCAATGCATATGAAGCGCGCCCTACTACTCGCCGCGACACTCGCCACCCTGCCCGTCGCCGTTCACGCGCAGACCGGTCAGGTGGTCGGACCCAACGGAACGGCCGTTCTGGGAAACACCACGGCCTGGATCAGCAGTGAGATTGCCGGTGGATCCGCGCAGGTCACGGCCAATGCGCCGCGAACGGGATTCGCCGATGTCGGCGCCGGCTCGCTCGAGCTGAGCGTCACCGGTAATGGCGACACACAAAGCGGTTACCATGACTGGGGTTTCTTCTATCGATATGCGGGCGGCTCCGCGGCGGCCACTATCAACGGTGCCCAGCGCTTCGGCAACCTGCAGGAAATGACGTCCATGTCGTTCGACTGGTACCGCTCGTTCGTGCCGGGCTGGGATGCCGTGCCGCCCGCCGGTGCACAGCCCATCAACCCGGTCGACTGGACGTACAAGACGCCCGTGGTGCGCCTGCAGCTGGTCGAGACCCGCGGCGACCAGTCAATCCAGAGCGAGCTGGTCTGGGAGGGGTACTATAACCAGTCGAAGATCGGGGCTGGCGGAACGCCGGTAGGTTCGTGGGTTTCGCAGGCTGATATGCAGAGCGACAACTTCTGGTACGTGAGACCCTCGGCCGGCGCCGGCGGCTCGCAGACACTGTTCGACTCGGCGACATGCCTGTTCGGCCAGCAGACGTTCTGGTCGGCCGAGCAAGGCAACACCGCGATCAGCCAACTGTTCGGCACGAATGGCTGCATGTTCGGCGCCAACGTGTCAGTCATCGGCATCGCGGTTGGCGTCGGTAGCCAGTGGCCCGTGGCATGGCACGGCTTCGCCGACAACGTGCGCATGGGCTTCAATGGCCAGCTCGCACTCGATGCGAACTTCGACTTCGTTTCGCCAAGCGTCGTCGTGCCGGAGCCGGGTACGTTCGGCCTGCTGGGCCTCGGACTCGCTGTGTTGGGGGCAGCCGCGCGTCGCCGTCGGCGCGCCTGACAGCACGCTGTGGGCGCGCCCGAGCCGTCGGGTGACGCCCCAGTGCCTGGCAACTGTACCGCGACGCCCACCTCGCTGCCACACCCTAATCCCGCTGCCCTCAACAGGCAGCGGGGTTTTTTGTTGGTGGTCATTGCCCGCTGCGACACGGAACGTTAGTGTCCTGCGCTTGCAATTGTGATGGGGCACACAATCTCCGTGACCCCTGCTTCCCGCCTGTCGTCCATAGCGAGCAGTCCCGTTGCCCCACGCGCTCGAAACTGCGTTGCGAATCCCCCCCCGCGACGGATCGAGCACCCTCCGAGCAGAATCGTCCCGTGGACCTGTTTCCGATCCCCACCGCGCTCCACACCGAGACCACGCATCGCATCTGCGTCGTGGTCGGCACGCGGCCCGAAGCCATCAAGATGGCGCCCGTGATTGCGGAACTGCGCCGTCGCCGTCCCTTCCTGCAACCGATGCTGGTGGCGACCACGCAGCATCGAGAAATGCTCACGCAGGCACTCGATGTCTTCGGCCTCACGCCCGACATCGACCTTGGGCTCATGCAAACGGGACAGAACCTTGGCGTCTTCACGGCGCGTGCCATGTCGGCACTCACGGAGTGCTTCCTCGCGCATCGCCCGTCGTACCTGCTCGTGCAGGGCGACACGTCCACGGTGACGGCCGCTGCGCTCGCGGCCTTCTATCAGGGCATCCCGGTTGGGCATGTCGAAGCCGGACTGCGCTCATTCGACCTGAGCAGTCCGTTCCCCGAAGAGGTGAATCGACGGGTCGCCACCTGCACGGCCAGCGTGCATTTCGCGCCAACGTCGCAGGCGCGTGATCACCTGATCTCCGAAGGCATTCCCGAAGAAGACATCGTCATCACCGGCAACACGGTGGTCGATGCACTGCGCATGATTCCGCGCATGATGCGCTTCAGTACGCCCGCACTCAATGCGGTGCCCTGGGACCGCGAACGTGTCGCACTCGTGACGGTGCATCGCCGCGAAAGCCTGGGCGCGCCGCTCGAGGGACTGTGCGACGCGTTCCTGCAGCTCGTCGAGATGCACCGTGACCTGCACCTTGTCTTCCCGGTGCATCTGAACCCGCGCGTTCGGGATGTCGTGCATGCGCGCCTTGCCGGTCACCCGCGCATCTCGCTCACGGGACCGCTCGCGTACCCCGAACTGCTCGAAGTCATGCGACGCAGCACACTCATTCTTTCCGACAGCGGCGGCATTCAGGAAGAAGCGCCGTCGGTGCACAAGCCCATCCTGATCCTGCGCGATTGCACCGAGCGCCCCGAGGTGATCGAGGCCGGCTTCGGGGAACTCGTGGGCACCGAAGCATCACACGTGGTCGCGCGCGCCACCGCGCTGCTCACCGATCAGGCGCTCTACATGCGACGGACGCACGGGCAGAATCCCTTCGGCGACGGACATGCGGCCCAGCGTGTTGTCGACACCATCGAACAACGACTGCGCAACCCATCCGCGACCAGTGGCCCGCGACGACTCGACCACAGTGCGGTGAACGACACGCTGGGACGTCTGGCGCTCGCCAGCTGATGTCCTACACGCTCTTGCAGCGCGCGGTGCAACGGATCATCGGCATCACGAGCATCGCGGCACTCAGCGCCACTTCCCTGCACGCGCAGGCGCCGCTGGGCGCATTCGCCGGCCGATGGATCGATGCCGGTGTGTTGCACCAGGCAGTAAGCAATGATTTCGGTGACTGGACTGGTGCGTATGTGCGCGCCATCGTGCCCGTGCACAGCAACGATATCTGGTGGGCCGAGGTCATTGCGCTGGAAGCGTTCGGCTCGCGCGGTGTGCAGGGATCGCTCACGCAGCGCCACGACTGGAACTCGCGCTTCTTCACGATGTTGGGTGTCGCCGCGGCCGACGGCGCACCGATCTTCGCACGCGTTCGCGCCGATGCACAGGTCGGCTTCAAGCTCGCCAGTGCGCGCAATGTCGTGGCGACGGTCGGCGTTTCGCACGTGCGCTCGGTCGAGGTACTCACCGACGCGGCGCTCACCGGAAGTCTCGCATGGTATGCACCACGCGGCTTCATCTTCGAGACCTCGGTACGCGCAAACACGAGTTGGCCCGGTCGCATTCGCACGGCGCGCTATTCAGGCGCGACCACATGGATGAGCGCACGACGCTCCTTCACGCTGCGCGGCACCGGCGGCGAAGAGGGCTGGCAGATCCTGAATGCGGGAACGGCGTTGACGCGGTTCTCGAGTCACGACGTGTCGCTCTCATGGCGGGAGCGCGTCGGCGAGCGCTGGACGTCCGCCGTCCAGTTTGATCGGTACGAGAATCCCACCTATACGCGAACCGGCGTCACCGTCGGTCTTGCAAGGAGCTGGTAGATGGCCGCGCGCAACACGCCTCCGGGCGTAGACGCTGCATTCACCGACGCCTCGCGTCGAGGCGCGGCGGCCAGCGCACAGCGACGTCAGGGCGTGCAAGGTGGACGCATCGCGCCGCATCGCTCCATGATCGGTCTGCGCGCGTCACCGTCGCTGCTGCTCGATCTGATCGTGCTGCCGGCGATCCTGCTGGTGACGGTGTTCCTGCTGCTCGACCCGCTCATGGAGGCGTGGCGCGCCGTGATGGACGCGCTGCGTGGACCACTTGACCTTGGCACGGCGATCAACACCGTGGTCGTCAACCTCGCACCGTCAGTCGCCGTTGCGGTACCGGTCTACACTGTGGACGGCATGTGGCCGAGCAATGCACAGCTGATCGGCTCGTGGGTGTTCACGATCGTGCTCGCCGTGGTGGGTGCCACACTGCGCGGCGGCTACGTGCCGCTGGGCTACCTGCTGCGCGCGCTTGCGATCATGCAGATCGCATCGAACGTGTGGTTCATGCTGGCCGAACCGCCGTTTCCGTATTCGCTGGCGGTGTATGGGTCCGGTCTGCTTGTGACCGGTGTCGTGATCCTGTTGCTGGCGCCGTTCCTCGTGGGCGCGACGTTTTTTGTCTTCGACTTTCCCCTGCACAAGAAGCTGGGCTTGAGCGCGCTGCTGCTTGGTCACCTGGCCGTGCTGTTTCCGCTGCAGGCGACGGTGCATGTGTGGCTCATCAAGAACTTCTCGATGATCGCCATGCCCATGCTCTTCCTGGTGTTTGGCGTGCTGCTCGACGTCTTTGTGTATGTGGCGCTCTATGGCTGGGCGATGAGCTGGCGATCCGGTCGCGAACTCGATGCCACGGTTCGTCGTCCGCCCGTGCCGTCGCGCCGCATGCGACGCGTCTCTTCCACTGCCTGACGCGGAGCGATCGAGATGATCATCACGCTCGCGACCATCGGGCTCTGGATCGCTGTTGCCGTGCTCGCCGTCTACACGGCGCGCCACTATTTCTTCACGCTCAACCGACTGTTCGGACGGCATCGTCAGCCGTACGTCGACATCGTGGCCGGCGAGTGGCCCACGGTCGCGGTGTTCGTGCCCGCGCACAACGAGTCGGCCGTCATCCGCGATTCTCTCGACGCGCTGCTCGCGGCGGACTATCCGCGCGAACGTCTCGTGATCGTGCCGGTGGACGACCGCTCGAGTGACGACACGCGTGACATCATGCTCGCGTACGCAGCGCGTGAACCGTATCGTGTGCGGCCACACCTGCGTGACGGCGGTATGCCGGGCAAGGCGGCCGCGCTTCGTGAGGCGATGGAGCTGCATCAGGCCGACATCTTCCTCGTCTTTGACGCCGATTACATCCCCGGTCCGCGCTTGCTGCGTCAACTCGCGGCGCCATTTTTCGACCCGGAAGTTGGCGCCGTCATGGGGCGCGTGGTGCCGCTCAACGTGGGCAGCTCGCTGCTCACCCGTCTGCTCGATCTTGAGCGTGCCGGCGGTTATCAGGTGGATCAGCAGGCGCGCATGAACCTTGGACTCGTGCCGCAGTACGGCGGTACCGTGGGCGGCGTGCGTCGTTCGGCACTGCGTCAGGTGGGCGGTTGGCGCGTGGACAGTCTCGCCGAAGACACCGACATCACCTACCGACTGATCATGGCCGGTTGGGAAGTGGTGTATCAGAACCGTTCGGAATGTTACGAAGAAGTACCCGAGACGTGGGATGTGCGCATCCGTCAGATCCAGCGCTGGGCGCGCGGACACAACCAGGTGCTGCGCAACTATCTCGGCCGACTCGTGCGCAATCCGATCCGACTGCCGCAGCGGCAAGTCATCGATGGCGTGCTGCTGCTCGGCGTGTTCGTGGTGCCGCTTGTGCTCATCATGGGATGGATCTGCGCCATCGTGCTGTTCTTCACCGGTGTGCGTCCGCAGTGGGGTCCCATGGCCGTGCTGGCGGTTTCGTCGTTCAACACGGTTGGCAACTTTGCCGCGTTCTTCCAGGTCGCGGCGGCCAGCCGACTCGACGGTTCGCGTGAACGCATTCGCGTGCTGCCGTTCATGCTGCTTGGTTTTCTCGTGAGCACGTTCGCCGTGGCCCGTGCGTCGGGCTCGCGATCATCGTGGATGCCGCAGAAGGACGTCGCATGGGACAAGACCACGCGCTATCGCACCGTGAACGGAAACGGGAATGGCAACGGGAATGGAAACGGCAACGGTCACGCCCGCAGCAACGGGGGCGGTACTGGTGCGTCCACTCCTCTGACGCGTCCGGTGACTCCACCGGATAGCGGGAGCGCAACATGACCGGCGCACTCGCCTTTGCCGGCGTACTGGCCGGCACCGCCGCATGGATCAGCGTGCCGCTCATTCCTGCGATTCGTGAACTGCTCAATCCGCGCGATGCCGGTCCGCTCGACGCCGTCGGTCAGGACTCGGGCGACCTCACGTTCTTTGCCGATTCGTTCAGGCAGTTCGTGACATCGGGCGGGTTCGCATCGAGCGCGGCCGGCACGCCGCTGCCCGATGGTCGTGAAGTGATGACGCTCGCGACCATGAGCGCGACGGTCGACAACAAGCGTACGGGACTTGTCGTGGTCGATAGCGGCGGCGCGTTGCCCGCGCAGAGCAACTGTCCGGTGGAAGTGTATGGCGCCGGCGACCTCACGATCGGCGAACAGAGCACGTTGCGCGCGGCGCTGTGCGAAGGCGCACTCACGCTCGCGTCACAGGTTGCGGTGCTGCGCTGGGTGCACGGCGAACGTTCGCTGGCCGTTGGCGATGGTTCGCAGCTGCTCGGCCGCGCAACATCACGCGGAGTGGTCGCACTCGGCCGCGGCGTTGTCTTCGATCGCATCCTCGCGCCGTACATCCTGGTGGGTGAGGCGAGTGTTGCGCCGAGCACGTTGTCGCGGGAAGCGTGGGCGCTGCAGGACGCACGTCCGCAGTTCGCCCTCGCGCGCGCGTCGGCGGTCCTTGCATCGCAACACTGGCTGGTGGACGAGAACCTCGTCATTCCCGACGGCCATGTGTTTCGCGGATCGCTTGTGGTGCGCGGTTCACTGCGCATCGGCAAAGACTGCGAAATTCGCGGCAGCGTGAAGGCGCACAAGACGCTGACCGTTGGTCCCGGTGCCGTCATCACCGGTACGGCGGCCGGCCGCGGCGACATCATGCTGCAGGAAGGCGCGCGAGTGTACGGCCCGGTGATCTCCGAGGGGCTGGTGACACTCTCGGAGCACGCTCGCGTGGGTCTGCCCAACATGCCGGCGTCCGTGTCAGCTGAGCGTATCGCGTTGCATCAGGGTGCGGAGGTGTTTGGGAGTTTGTCGGCGCGGATTGAGGGGATGACGGTGGGGTAACAAACGCGCCCCGGACCATTGCGGTCCGGGGCGCGATTGCACGTTGTGTAGTGGCCGCTCTGGCTACCAGCGGTAATGCGCGAAGGCCTTGTTCGCTTCGGCCATGCGGTGCGTGTCTTCCTTCTTCTTGATGGCGTTGCCTTCGCCGCGTGAAGCAGCGAGCACTTCGGCGGCCAGCTTCTCGTCCATCGACTTCTCGTTGCGATCGCGCGAATACCCGATCAGCCAACGCATGGCGAGCGCGGTGCGACGATCCTGCCGCACTTCGACCGGCACCTGATACGTGGCACCGCCGACGCGGCGGCTCTTGACCTCCACCACCGGCTTGAGGTTGTTGAGCGCCTGCTTGAAGACCGTGACGCCGGGCTGGCTCGTCTTGTCTTCGACGATGTCCATGGCCTTGTAGAAAATGCCTTCGGCCGTGGACTTCTTGCCGTCGAGCATGAGCGAGTTGATGAACTTGCTGACCGTCTGGCTATCGTAGCGGGCATCGGGCAGGATGATGCGCTTTACTGAACTTTTGCGGCGGCTCACTTCTTCTTACCTCCAGCCGCGGCCTGGCCGGGCTTGGGACGCTTGGTGCCGTACTTGGAACGGCTCTGGTTACGACCGTTGACGCCCGATGCGTCGAGGGAGCCGCGCACGATATGGTAGCGCACACCCGGAAGGTCCTTCACACGACCACCGCGCACGAGCACGATCGAGTGCTCCTGCAGGTTGTGGCCTTCGCCCGGAATGTAGGCGGTGACTTCGAACTGATTGGTAAGGCGCACACGGGCGACTTTGCGAAGCGCCGAGTTGGGCTTCTTGGGCGTGGTGGTGTACACACGCGTGCAGACGCCACGCTTGAACGGATTGGCCTTGAGGGCCGGCGCCTTGTCGCTGCGCTTGACGTCCTTGCGCGCCTTGCGGACGAGCTGGTTG
>JBBQNT010000165.1:0-8666 GCA_038330215.1 Gemmatimonadales bacterium | reverse complement strand
AACGCGACGCGCCCATCGCCATCGTCCTGCATCCGCACCCGCAATTCGGCGGCACGATGAATCACAAGGTCGTCTACAACCTGCATTATGCTTTCTATAATATGGGCTTCACCGTGCTGCGTTTCAATTTTCGCGGCGTCGGGCGATCCCAGGGCGAGTATGACCAGGGCATCGGCGAGTTGTCGGATGCGGCATCCGCGCTCGATTACCAGCAATCCATGAACAACAATTCCAAGCATTGCTGGGTCGCCGGATTCTCTTTCGGGGCCTGGATCGGGATGCAGCTTCTAATGCGGAGGCCTGAGATCACCGGCTTCATCTCCGTCTCGCCGCCCGCGAACATGTATGATTTCAGCTTCCTTGCCCCCTGCCCCGCGTCCGGCCTCGTGATCAACGGGACCGCCGACCGGGTCGCACCGCCGGCCGATACGGTGAACCTGGTGGGCAAACTGCATGAGCAGAAAGGCATCACCGTCACCCACCGGGAAGTCGAAGGTGCCGGGCATTTCTTCGAAGAGCCGCATATGGACACGCTGATCGGATCGACCACCGATTACGTCAAGCGGCGTCTGACCGAGACATCGCGTTGATGGCCGATCCGGTCGTCATAGCGATGGCCAACAAGCTGGCCGAGGAATGCCTCGCCGTGCAGGCCGAAACCGGGGAAGATCGTCTGTTCATGGAAGTGGGCGATGTGCTGGGCGCGTCGTCCCAGACCCTTGAGGAAGCGTTCCTGACGGCCATACGGACGCGGATGGCGAACGACAAGGGCCGCGCCTTCTTGGCGCGCAGGCTCAAGGCGCATAGGGACAAGGCCGGGGCCTGACTGGCCGGACCGACACGCGCGCAGGGTCCGCGATCGCGATCGGCGCGCCGGATGTATAAACTGCTGTCAGGGGCCGCATCGCGGGGTTTCTCGCTGCGTGCCCAACGATCGGGATCTTTGCGGCATACCAATGTATACCGCCTTCCCCTTGGGCGGCAGATACGCTAAAGGCTCCCTCAAACGCCACCCGCAAAAGGAGACCTCCATGTCCAAGATCAAGGTAGAGAACCCCATTGTCGAACTCGACGGGGATGAGATGACCCGCATCATCTGGGATTTCATCAAGAAGAAGCTGATCCTGCCCTATCTCGACGTGGAGTTGAAATATTACGACCTGGGCATCGAAGCCCGCGATGAGACCGACGACCAGATCACCGTGGATGCGGCCGAGGCGATCAAGAAATACGGCGTCGGCGTCAAATGCGCGACGATCACGCCGGACGAGGGCCGGGTCGAGGAGTTCGGTCTCAAGAAGATGTGGCGCAGCCCCAACGGCACCATCCGCAACATCCTCGGCGGCGTCATCTTCCGCGAGCCGATCATCATGTCCAACATCCCGAAGCTCGTACCGGGATGGACCAAGCCCATCGTTGTGGGACGTCATGCGCACGGTGATCAGTACAAGGCCACCGACTTCAAGGTGGACGGTCCCGGCACGCTCACCATCACGTACACGCCCGACGATGGCAGCGCGCCGATGGAGTTCGAGGTTGCCAAGTTCGGTGCTGACGGCGGTGTGGCGATGGGCATGTACAACTACAATGATTCCATCCGCGATTTTGCGCGCGCCAGTTTCCGCTACGGCCTGCAGCGCAACATGCCCGTGTACCTCAGCACCAAGAACACCATTCTGAAGGCGTACGACGGCGCGTTCAAGGACCTGTTCGAGCAGGTGTTTGAGAGCGAGTTCAAGACGCAGTTCGATGCGAAGGGACTCACCTACGAACACCGCCTCATCGACGACATGGTGGCCGCGGCGCTCAAGTGGGAAGGCGGTTATGTGTGGGCGTGCAAGAACTACGACGGCGACGTGCAGTCGGACATCGTCGCGCAGGGCTTCGGTTCACTCGGTCTCATGACCAGTGTGCTGCTCACCCCCGACGGCCGCACGATGGAAGCGGAAGCCGCACACGGCACCGTCACGCGTCACTACCGCGAACACCAGAAGGGCAACAAGACGTCCACCAATCCGATTGCGTCCATCTTTGCGTGGACGCGCGGCCTGGCGCATCGTGGTCGGTTGGACAAGACGCCGGATGTGGTGAAGTTCGCCGAGGCGCTCGAGGCTGTGTGCATCGAGGCGGTGGAAGCGGGTGAGATGACGAAGGACCTGTCGCTGCTGATCAGTCGCGATGCGCCGTATCTGAATACCGAGGATTTCCTCGATACGCTGGACAGGCGGTTGCAGGCGAAGATGGCGTAGTGGTGCCGCCGATACTCGGCGCGTCTGTGCATCGCCTCGTGCGCGCGATCGGTGTGTTCGGGTTGTTCACACTGCTCGCGCCCGAGGCGGCGGCGCAACTCACGCTGCGACCGTCCGGGCTCGATCTGGGTGTGGGTTGGTTTTTAGGTAGCCAATCGGGTCCGTCCAGAGCTTCCAGCGGCCCGATGGTGAACGCGCTGTTTACCTGGCGTGTGGACTCACTCGGCAGCGGCACGCTTCTCACCGCGTTGTCGGCGAGCACGCAAGCGTCGGTTGGCACCCTAAGCATCTGCAGCGTGCAACCCGGCGGCGGCTGCGCCGACGACTTTCCCAACCTGCGCGTGCTGTCAGTACTGGTCGGTTGGGGCTACCAGGAGGCGAGAGGGGGCCCGGCGCTGCGAGCCATGCTCGGCCCCGCTCTTGTGCGGGCGGAGCAGGAAAACGCATTCGGCCTGCAAACCCGAGTCGACCTGTCCAGCGCGGCTTTGGGCCGCGTGTCGTTGGTTGGGTGGCTGCAGTTCCTGCTGATGCCGGACCTGCTTGGTCAACGTGCGGGTACGCAAGCGTTTGGAGTTGCGCTGCGGGTGCAGTGAAGGCGTTGTGTAACGAGTGCCTCAGCGGGCCGCTGCACGGCGGCGCGCTGCTTATGGTTGACGATATCGTGAACATGAGCATGAACATGACCATGAACATCGAACGCATCGCGGCACGCGTTTCCTCCGCGCTCTTGGCCGGTACTACGGGGGCGCCGGTGCACGCACAGCCCGCGTTGCCAGCGCTGCACCCCGCCGGTGTGGAGTTCAGTCTGGGCGTCGGCCGGGGCCGCGTCCCTGACCGCGGTGCGAATCAGTTCGGGATTTCGCTGACCGCGATGCTGGCGTGGCATGCGAGGACAACCGATGGAAACCGCGACGGCCTTCAGGTGGCTGTGAGTGCAACACAGCATACGTCTTTCTGGGGAATCTGCGCCGACGGCCTCTATCGGATACACCTCGTCCACAACGCCGAGTAACGCGTCGAACGCCGCCTGAATCGCCTCCGGACGGTTCAGCTGTGTGTAACGGTGCAGGATTTCCTGAAACACCTCCGCACTGCTCACCATGCGTTCGCGACGCGTGATCACGCGCTCAAGCACGTTGCGCGCGACGTCCTTGTTGGCGTGTGGCGCGCCAACCAGCTATGTGGGGTAGTCGTTGTGTCATTCGAGGAGTCTATCTTACTCATGTGATGGGTCAAATCGACACGGTTCGCAGCGTGCGGATTCGCGGAGGTCTGGCGCGATGTTCGCTCGCGTACCACGCAAGCGGCGCGCGGGACCATGAATCGTTAGCTTTTTTCTATGACCATGCCTCCGGCGTTCCCGTTGCCACCGCTCGAGCCGGACCCGGTGATCGAGGCGTACAAGGTAGACATTGATCGCACGTTGCTACGGGAGAACCTGCGGCGGACGCCGACGGAACGCGTGCAGCGGCTGCAGGATGCCGTGCGTGCGATTCGCGCTCTGCAGCAGGCCCCACGCATCAAGCGCTGAGTTCGCATGCCCGATCCCGCTGTAACGGACTTCGGTGGGGTGTTGGCGCTGATGGCCCGTAGTGGTGTCGAATGCATCCTGATAGGTGGGCTGGCCGGCGCGGTGCACGGGTCCGCCCATGTCACCTATGACGTCGACTTTTGCTACCGTCGCACGCCGGAGAATCTCCAGCTCCTCGCGACGACTCTGGCGCCACATCACCCCTATCTTGTTCGCGTGGACGCGAGGCCTCGCGCACCGTGGACGACTCGGCAGCTCTCCGGATGTGGTGAAGTTTCTGCTGATCAGCCGTGATGCGCCGTAACTGAAATCGGCAGATTTCATCGGGACGCTCGATCAGTTCTTGCAGGCGAAGCTGGCGTGGGCGTCACCAAGAGCCTGCGCTGCCGCAGGTAGCGCAGGCCCGCGATCTGGCACCTGCCTCACGTGGGTTTTGAACGACTCGAGTGTCTATTGTAGTAAGACTGACAATGGACCCTCTGGCCGAACCCACCGTGAAAAGCGCAGACGAACAGATCCCTGAGGTTTATGCACGCACGAGCGGGCCACTTCGGTCACGCCTTCTGCGAAGCGCAGGAGGGGACGGCGACCTCGCGGACGACATTTTGCAGGACACCTGGCTGCGCGCGGTGCAGAATTGGCGCAAGTCGGGAGTTCCGGATCGACCCGCCGCATGGCTGGCGGTGGTGGCGCGAAACCTGCTCCGCAACTCACTTCGTCAACGCCGCCACGCTGGCGAAAGCAATGCGGAATCTCTCGACACGCTTGCGGATAATTCACAAACAGCGGACGTCGTCGGCCTGTTGGAAGCATCTGATCGTGCGACCGAACTTCGCCACGCCATGTCGCGGTTGGCGCGCGCTGATTCGGAGATTCTGACCCGCTTCTACGTCGACCGAACGCCTGCCGCGGATCTCGCCGTTTCGCTCGGAATTTCCAGTCGGGCAGTAGAGGGACGCCTGCGACGGGCGCGAAGCAAGCTCCGCGCGAAGCTTGAGACACTGCAGTCAAGTGAGTCTGGCACGAATCGGTTCCCCATGCTCGATCCTACTGGATTCGGGTCCGGCGTTTCCGTGTTCGCCCGGAAGTTCGTCACGACAGCACTGCTTCCTTTCGTGGCCGTTCTCGCCTTCGCTCCCGCGGCGTTCGTGGTGAATCGGCTTCCACGCCGCCGCCTCGCGTGGCTTCGAATCGCCGGAGGCGCGCTGCTTTTTCTCGTCGCCACGATTGCCGCCGATGATGCCGCGAGAATAGCGTACATCTACTTGATGCAGGCGGGGGCTTTTGGCATGGTACTGTGGGGGATTGCGATGCTTCGGACACCCGATCGCCGCGTGCTTGTTCACCCAACGTGCGCCGACCAGATACCTCCGAATGTTTGAGCAGCTGAAGATCAAACGCGCGCATCAAGCGCGCGCTGCTCGATGTTGCGCGTGTCACAATCGATCACCGGCAGTGACATCATCGGTGTTCTGCCAATATCGTTCGGTTGAGGATTGGATCGCTCAGTGAGTTCCCGCCACGGCGACACTCCATGAGTAGACACAAGTACCGTAGCAATGTTTGTCGCTGTGCACTCATCGGACTCGCGGCGCCTGGTCATGCGCAGCCCGCGTTGCATCCCGCCGGTGGAGTTGAGGGTTGGCATTGGCGGCAGCACGCGTCGGTATCGGCGCCCGCTGCATGCCCCCGGCTCTGCCGGATGTGGAAGTTTCCCCGATCTGCGCTCGCTCGGCTTGCGAGGTCGAGTTTGCGTGGCGAGCGTTTTGACACGCAGGCGTTTGGCATCAGGTGGCGTATTCGCTGAGCGTTGTTCGCGTGCACAGTGGTAGAATGTGCGTATCGCCAAGGTCAAGTTTGCCCACACGGTGCGCGGCGCGCACAGGTTTCATGCATCGCATCGCGCAGGTTTATCTCTTCTCTATCTGTTCACCTTTGTCGCGCCAGCTGCGTCGGCTCAGCACACGCTGCGTCCCGTCGGGCTTGATTTGAGTCTTCGGATCAGCCAGTCGAACGGGACCGTCCAAGGCAAACGGTGGGCCGCTCGTCGCCGCTCAGTTCGCGTGGCACATGGACTCGCTCGCTAACGGATCACTGCTCGCGGCAGTTAGTGCGAGTGCGCAGATTTCGCTCGCCAATGACGACAGCTGCGTGCGTGAACCGGATGGCGGATGTGCGCCGAAGTTCCCCAGCTTGCGCGTACTCACGCTGCTCGGAGGGTGGGGCGTCCAGCGTGGCGAACGAGGACTGGCACTGAGAGCGCTGATCGGGCCGGCGCTGGTGCGCGCCGAGCGAAAGAGAGTGTTCGGGGTTCAGAGCCGCGCCGATCTCTCGAGCGCGGCATTGCGCCGCGTTTCGTTTGTTGGCTGGGTCCAGCTTCTCCTCATACCCGACCTGTTCGGTGAACGCGCTCGCACGCAGTCGTTTGGCATCGGGCTGCGCGTTCAGTAGCGATCGCTTTCTCCGCAATCGAGCTCTCCTGCCTTGCCTGCGACGTGTCAGGATGAAGCATCGCTCCGCTACTGCTGCGACACCGCCGCCACGATCAGCGCAACAATGATCGCCACCAGCACCGCCCCCGCAATCTTCCACGCCGACCATGGTCGGTCGCCGTGCACCTTGCCGGTCTGCCCGTTCACCACCACGCGGTACGACGTGTCGCGAAACTTGTACGACGCAATCCAGACGGGCAGCAACAGGTGCTTGAAGTGAATGGCGCCGTACTGCGTGCCCACGCTGTGCACGCGCTGCTGATGGCCGCCAATGTCGGAGCGCACGGCGCTTTCAATGCCAACGGCGAATCGCTGCTTCGCTTCAGTGAACGCGTCTTCCAGCCCCACCTGATACGCCTCCACCGTGAAGCCGGCTACGTAATCATCAGATGCCGGCACAAGACGCGACGTATCCCACCCCTCGAGCACATCGGCGAGGTGCGCGGGAATGCTGTGAGACGCAAGCACGAGCTCGTCGTCAAACCGCACAAACACCCGGCCCGATGCATGGTACCAATCGGTTTCGATGCGCGTGACGGACACCAGGCGGCCCTCTGAGTTGCGGCGCATGTCCGTGACCGTGCGATTGATGCCACGCTGCCCCGTGTAATCACTCGTGGTGTCGGCGTCGAACGTCCAGCAGGGCACGTACACACCGCGCACGCCTTGCGCCTGCTTCACGGTGTGTTTGAGCGCGTTGGGCGCAAACCAGCGTCCCGCAATCCACGAGCGAAAGAGCGCCTGCGCCTTTACCGGTTCGAGCGCAAATGGCACCACGCCGCGCGGTTTGATCTGACGCTCCACGTGCGCGTGCACGGACACCATTGGCGACGCACAAAAGGCACACTGCGACGCGACCACATGCGGATCGAACACGGTCTGCGCACCACACTGCGGACAGTCCACCACTTGCTGCGTGATCGCCGGTTCGCTGCCGGCCTGACGCGCGAGTGCCTCGCGAAAGTCGAGCTCTTCATGGGCCGTAGCCAACTCGGCGTCGTCGAGCACGGGCAGCTCGTTCACCGTGCCACACGTGCTGCACGACAATCGTCCAACGCCGGGCGCGAACTGCAGCGATGCGCCGCAGTTCGTGCAGGGAAATGCGCGCCCCGCCATGGGCGCGCTGGTCACGGACTGGACGGTTGACGTTTTGCGGCAACGAGCCAGGCGCCCCGCTCTTGGACATTCGGCGTGAACACTAACCCGCGGTTGTGGACGTCATTCTCATCATCTCGCTTTTGGCGAATATTGCCATATATTGTCATTTAATGCCAACCGCATATCAATGGCCCCAGACCGGAGTACGCGCATGCCCACCATGAATATTTCGCTCCCTGACCCCATGAAGGAGTTTGTGGAAGCGGAGGTATCCAGCGGTAACTACAGCAGCGTCAGCGAGTACATTCGCAGCCTTGTTCGGGTGGCGCAGGAAACCAAAGCCCAACATCGCCTTTCGCAGTTACTGCTGGATGGCTTGAGCTCCGGCGACCCAATCGAAGCGACCTCGGAGTTCTGGCAAGACATTCGCTCTGACGTCAAGGCCCGAATCGCAGAGCATAAACAAAAGCACGGCCGCTCGTGAAGACTTTGTTTCTTCCTGCCGCCTTGGGCGATATCAGTGCGATAGTGGAGTATCTGCTCGATGAGTTCGCGTACGAGGCCGCGGAACGTTTTCCCGATGCTGTTATGAACGCGGTTGCCTTCGTGGAGATGAATCCGCTGGCCGGTGCGCCCTCGCTCCATCATCTTCGCTCATGGGCCCTCCCGGGTTTCTCACAAATCCGCATTTACTACACCTCTCCGACAGACAACACGCTACATGTCGTGCGCGTTCTTCACGACGCGCGCGATCTCTTGCGTGCACTTGAGGAGTAATGAACGCGCGCCCCGCCATGGGCGCGCTGGTCACGGCGTGATCGGCTCCGACTTCCAGAACGCGATGCCGCTGGCCTGCGGACCAACGTCCGCCGTGCCCACGATGCGGCGCGCTGCCAGATCAATCACATCGACCTTGCCCGGCGCCGAACCCACGCCCTCGCTGCTCACGAACGCATAGCGCGAGTCGCCGCTGATCGTGACGCCGTGCGCGACGGTGGTGGAGGTCTTGAGCTGCGCGACGCTGCGTCCCGCCGCGAGGTCGAACACCTGAATGCCAGCACCCTGCTTGAGAGTGGCCACGAGCAGTTTGCCGTCGGGCGTGACCGCGAGATTGTAGACGCCGCGCCCGGTCGCGAAGCGGCGTGTGATGCGCCACGAGGCACGCTCCACTTCCACGATCTCGTCGGACTTGTTGCACGCCACATACACGAACTTGCCGTCCACCGACGGCTGCGACCAGGTGGGCGAACACGTGTTCGGTACCATGTCGTGCTTCATGCCCAGCGCCGAGCCGCC
>JBBQNT010000164.1:0-8669 GCA_038330215.1 Gemmatimonadales bacterium | reverse complement strand
TTGGGATCAAACGTGCGATGCTGCTCGAGCAGCGCGATGCGCATGCCGGGACGGCGCGCGATGGACCCGCTCGTCGGCGCAAGCTCGCCGATGAGCAGCTTGATGAGTGTGGTCTTGCCCGCGCCGTTGCGCCCGATGAGGGCCCAGCGATCGCGATCGGCAATCGTGACGGAGACGTCACGGAAGATTTCGGTGGCTCCGAACGAGACGGAGGCGTTTCCAATACTGAGCAGCGTCATGCGAGCAAATCAAATCAAACCACCGTCGTTGTGCGCGGTGTGTCGCGCTCGTTCGTCGTATGATCCTCCTGCGAATGCGACCGGTCGCACCGCGCCGCCGCCGCGATGCGCGATTCCGCGTCCGGCACGCTCGCCAGCAACCATCGGCGCCAGCGCCGGTCGCCGACCGCGTCCCGCCAGCGCAGCCCGAAGGTGCCCAGCGACGGCAACGCAGCCGTGAAGGCCAGTGCAAGCAATGCGGCGCCTGGCAAGGGGAACGGGAGTGCGGTGAAGAGGGAGAGGAACAAGAGCAGGTACCACGCCCACATCAGGTACAGCCCCGGCACGATGCGACGGGGGATCTCTTCGGTAGGAATGCTTGCCGAACTCCGTGCGATCACCGCGATGAGCGCCCAGATCGGCGCGTGCACCGCCAGTCCAAGAGCCGCCAGCGGCGCCAGCCACACCAACCGCGCGCCGCCGCGATCGCCATGTCGCCACGAGAGCAATACTCTCTCTACCGAGGGAGCCACAGGCGCGGCGCCCATGGGCTCGGACCCCTCCGACCCCTCCGACCTCTCCGACCTCTCCGGCCCCTCCGGCCCCTCCGACGCAACAATCGCTCGCCCCATCGCCCGCACCGCATCCAGCCGCCGATCTGCCTCCGGCTCCGGCGCGATTCCCGGTCCGTATGTGGACGCAGTCACCGCCTGCCACGCGCGCGTCCCGTCGAGCAATGGTTCGGGACCGGACGAAATGGCCGACACTGCGCCCGCCAAATGTCCCAACACAGTCGCCGTCGCCGCATCCGGCGCGTTTCGCGTGAGCGCGCGTAGTCGGCCCGCCACCTCCGCCGTGAGCTGCGGCGCGGCGGGACGTCCCGCGTCGGGTTTCCACGCTTCCATGACCAGTGGCTCACCCACCACCGCGACCATTCGGCTCCGCGGCTCATGGGGCGACTCGTACACGAGCCCAACCGGCACAATCGTCAGGTCCTGAACTCCCGCTGCCTGCGCTTCGAGCGCCATGCGCGCCAGTCCCGTGCGAAGCGGCGCGAGGTGCGTGCCCCGCTGCACACCGCCCTCCGGAAACACGCACACGCAGGCGCCCTGGGCGAGCAGTTCCCCCACCCGGTCGAACGCCTGCGCGTTGGCCGACACGCTGTCGAGGCCTCGGGCCTTGGCGCGCCGCGCGTCCCGCACTCGGTGCACCGGCACGACCCCCATCTGACGGTACGCCCACGCCACGATTGGCTGCTCGGCCGACGTCACGTTCGCCACGAACGTCACCCGCCGCGGCACGAATCCCAGGATCGCGCAGATATCCGGCAAATCGTTGGGATGGTTCACGGCCAGCACCACCGGACCCGTGGCCGGAACGCGTCCCACGATATGCGCGTCCCGGTAACACCAGTGCATGGCCACGCGCGCGCACCAGGCGATGAGGTGATAGAGCATGGCGAAAGAATACAGCCCGTCCCAGCGAATCGAAGGGATCGGCTATCCCTCCTCTGGCGCCAGGAATCCGGAGAGGGTCATTTCATTGCTCTCCCCCATCACGGCCCCTTCCCGCGGATCACATCATGCTCAAGAAGATTCTCATCGGCGGCGTCGCCCTGCTCGTGCTGCTCGTCGCGGTGTCGTACCTCTTTCCGCGCTACGTCTCGGTTTCCCGCTCGCGTCAACTCGCGGCGTCGCCCGAAGCCCTGTATCCGATTGTGGCGACGCCCGCCGAGTGGCCCAAGTGGTCACCGTGGAACAAGCGCGATCCGAACATGACCATCACCTTCTCCGGTCCCGCGATGGGCGAAGGCGCGCGCTGGGATTGGAAGAGCGAGTCGCAAGGCGACGGTGGCATGGTGTTCACCGATGCGACGCCCATGCAAAAACTCGGGTACCAACTCACCATCGTGGACATGGGTCCACCGTCGTTCGGCGAGTTTGTGTTCACGCCAAACCCGGAGGGCACGCTCGTTACGTGGGACATGACAGCCGACATGGGCAACACGCCCATGGGACGATGGTTCGGACTCTACATGCCCACGATGCTGCGCAAGGATTTCGATGAAGGGCTCGCGGCACTCGACGCGTACACGGCATCGAAACAGTGAACCCTTCGCGTGACGAGGGCGCGTTCGTAAACTGCTTCTACCGCGGAGTCGCTGAGACGCAGAGGAACTGACAGGTACTTCGAAATGCACCGTCAACGTTCCAGCAGTCCCCTCTGCGTCTCGGCGCCTCTGCGGTAAAGGCGTGTGAAGTACTGCGAAGTCACAGAGACGCAGGAAAGCGGCGGCGATCACCAGCTCGCGCTACCAGTGCGTGTCGCCGCGCTTCACACTGCGCTGCAACCCCCAGATCACGCTCGCGAATACACCGATGTAACCGATAGCCAATCCGCCGTAAAGGAAAACGCGGCCGATCTCCACATCGGTCACCCGCGCCGATGTCATCATGATCGGTATCGCGATCACCAGCGAGCACACAATACCGATGAGCATGCGCACGTTGTCGCGCCGCCGTTCCCTCGCGGACCACGCGAGATCCTCTTCCAACTCCCGCGCACGACGTGCGTGCTCCTCGGTCTTCATCGCTACTTGCCCACCCACTCTTTCCAGGTTGACTCGGCCAGTCCGATCGTGACCTGATGTTGCCACCGCACGAGCGGCTGCGCCAGCAGCAACGGCTCGTCGCACAGCACGCTCAGCCACTTATCGTCTCCGTAGCGCGCCGGTCCAAGCCCGAGCTCCGCGAAGCGCCGGCTCTCCCGGTCGATGAGTGCCTCTACGCCGAACTTTTGCGAGAAGCGCCTGAGTTCGCCGAGTGCAGGACCGCGAATCGCGAAGTCCACGAAATGCACACGCACTCGTCGCTCCTTGAAAAAGCGCTCCGCCTTGCGCGTGTCACTGTGCTTCTTGGTGCCGAACACCTGCACTTCGATCTGGCCAGGCACAGAAGACATCAGCCAGCCTCCGCTGCATCGGCCGCGAGCCGCTTCGTGTCGTCGAACTGTTGCTCACTGCGCGCGATCACAAGCGTGGCTACGCCGTTGCCGATGAAGTTGGTAATGGCGCGCGCTTCGGACATGAAGCGGTCTACCCCGAGCAGGATTGCAAGTCCCTCCAGGGGCACGGTCTTGGTGGCGGCCAAAGTACTCGCCAGCACCACGAAGCCCGAGCCGGTCACGCCGGCCGCACCCTTCGATGTGACCATGAGAATGCCGAGCAGCACGAGTTGTTCGCCGATGGTGAGGTCGACGTTGTAGACCTGCGCGAGAAAGATCGCCGCCATCACGAGGTAGATGCTGGTGCCGTCGAGGTTGAAGGAGTAACCGGCCGGCACCACCAACCCCGTAATCGGCCGCGACGCACCATAACGTTCGAGCTTCTCGAGCAACCGCGGAAACGCCGACTCTGAGCTCGACGTGCCCAGCACGAGCAGCAGCTCCTGCCGGATGTAGACAAGAAAGCGCCACAGCGAAAAGCCGAAGCGGCGCATGATCACGTTGAGCACACCGAAAATAAAGATCGCCATCGTCAGATAGACAGCGAGCATCAGCTTGCCGAGCGGCAACAGCGTGCGCACACCGAAGGTGCCAACGGTATACGCCATCGCGCCGAGCGCGCCGATGGGCGCGACCTTCATGATGATGGCGACAATGCGAAAGAACACTTCGCTGGTGCGCTCGCACAGCTCGTACACGATGCGCCCGCGCTCGCCAATCATGGCAAGCGCCACACCGAAGAGAATCGCGAAGAACACCACCTGCAGCAGTTCGCCATTGGCAAACGCGCCCACCACGCTCGAGGGCACAATGCCGGTAAGGAAATCCAGCACGCCAACAGGATCGGCCCCCGCGCCCGGCAGCGCTTCCTGCGTCAAATCGACCGGCCGGATGAATCCCGCGCCAGGCTTCATGGTATTCACCACCACCATGCCGATGCCCAACGCGGTAAGCGACGTGGCGGTGAAGTAGACAAACGCCTTTGCGCCCACGCGTCCCAGTCGTCGCAGGTCCTGCATGGACGCGATGCCGGTCACGATCGTGAGAAACACGATCGGCGCGACCACCATCTTCACGAGATCGATGAACGTGTCGCCGAGTGGCTTGAGCGTCTTCGCAAAGTCCGGCACCACAATGCCAAGGACCACGCCGAGTGCCACTGCCGCGAGCACCTGTACCGTGAGATTGCCAGCGATCCGTCGCATGCGTGTGCGTAGGGGTGAGGAAGGGCGGACGCGGCACGCTAACCTGCGGACAGCATGACGAACAGGGGCGTGCGGGCACGGCTACATTTCGCCGAATGCCGCAATCCGTCGCCTCCCTCATCGCCATTGCGGCAGTCTCCGCGGTGGGCAGCGCGGCCAACGCCGTCGCCGGCGGCGGCACTCTGCTCACCTTTCCGGCGCTGATCGCGCTTGGCGTGCCCCCGGTCGCAGCCAACGCCACGAGCACCGTTGCACTGTGGCCGGGCACGATCAGCAGCATGCTTGGCTATCGCCGGGAACTGGCCGGTGCGCGGTCGTGGGCGGTGCGGTTTGCCGTGCCAAGCATTCTGGGTGGGGTGGTGGGCGCGGCGCTGCTGCTGGTCACGAGCGAGAAGCGCTTCGCAGCACTCGTGCCGTGGCTGGTGTTCGGCGCCACCATTTTGTTCGCCGTGCAGAAGCCTGTAGTGCGCTGGCTGCTTTCACGCGGCACCGTTCGCGCGCCGCATGTGTTCGGCAATGACCTCGCACCGCCGACGACCGGGTTGCTCGCGGCGCAATTCGCCGTGGCGATCTACGGCGGCTACTTCGGAGCCGGGGCCGGCATTGTCATGCTGGCTGCACTCGGCTTCATGGGACTCACCAACATCCACCAGATGAACGGCCTCAAGAACTGGGGTGCCGTGTGCTTCAACGGCGTGGCCGCGTTCATCTTCGTGGCGATGGGACTGGTGAACTGGCCCATCGCGATCGCAATGGCGATCGGTGCAACGGTTGGCGGTTACGCGACGGCCGGGATCGCCCGACGTGCGCCGCAAGCGGTGGTGCGCGGCATCGTGACATCGATCGGATTTGGCGCTTCGGTGTGGCTGTTCATCAAGATGACGCAGACACCGTAACCGAACGACAATCAGCCCAGCGCGACGTCGAGAATCATCATCACGATGAAGCCGCCGATGAAGCCAAGGGTTGCAAGATCGGTGTTCCTGTCCTGCTGCGTTTCGGGAATGACTTCTTCGACGACGACATAGATCATCGCGCCCGCCGCAAACGCAAGCGCGTACGGCAGAATCGGCTGCATGTACATCACCGACACTGCGCCCACCACACCCGCGATTGGTTCCACCGCGGCGCTCGCCTGTCCGTAGAAGAAACTCTTGCCGCGACTGAGGCCAAGGCGGCGCAGCGGCATGCTCACGGCCATGCCCTCGGGAAAGTTCTGCAGGCCAATGCCCAAGGCGAGCGCAACGGCACCACCAATGGTGGCCTCGGGCAGTCCAGCAGCCACGCCGCCAAACAGCACGCCAACGGCCAGTCCTTCGGGAATATTGTGCAGGGTGATGGCGAGTACCATGAGCGTCGTGCGATGAAACGACGTCTTCATGCCTTCGGTGGTAGCTGTCTCGAAGTTGAGATGAAGGTGCGGCAGCACCTTGTCGAGCGCGTAGATGAACAGCGCACCGGCACCGAATCCCACGGACGCGGGCAACCAGCCCGGCACGTTCATGCGCTCGCTCATCGCGATGCTGGGCGCGAGCAGGCTCCAGAAACTCGCGGCGACCATGACACCGCCCGTGAAGCCGAGCATGGCGTCCATGAGCGCGCGGCGCATGGTGCGAAACAGAAACACGAACGACGCACCGAGCGCCGTGACGCCCCACGTGAACATCGTGGCGTAGAACGCCGCGCGCACCGGATCGAGTCCGGCGAAGTACGCCACGAGATCGTTCATGAATGAGTCACGGGTCAGCGTTTGTTGAAGGTCGTGCCGTCGAGCAGCAGTTTGCCGACGCTGAACTGTACATCCACCGTCAACCGCGATGTGGGCGATACGAGCACGATGGAACCGCCCACGGCGTACCATCGCCCGCGGTCATCCCGTTCCTCGGGCGTCACCTCGGCACCGGGCACATTCACGGCAAAGCGCTTCTGATTGCGAAACGTGCCATCGGGCGAGAAGTCCCACGACTCCTCGTTGGTGATGGTGCCGCCGGCCTGCCCGGAGGACCTCTCCGACTTCATCTCCCAGCGACCGGTCAGACGGTCGCGCAGTGCGGCATCCACACCACCCTTGGCGACGGTGGCATCGGACAGCACCTGCGCCACCAGCGACGCAGCCGAGTCGAGCTGGGCGGACGACGCCGACGCCTCGAGTATGGCCACCGCACCGAGCACGGTGGAATCGTCGAGCTGCACCACGGCCACATGCGCCACCACGGCGCGATCGCCGGTCACGCCTAGCGAGCCGCGCATGCCGGCCTGCGTCCCGAACTGCGTAGCGCCAAGCGGCGCGATGATACGCGTGTCCTCATCACGCGGCACGCCGAGCACGCGCTGCGCGTCGCCCAGCGACTCCTGGAGCGGCGCGAAATGTCCGGCGTAGAACACGAGCGCGGACGTTTGCGCGGCGTTGGTCCACGCATGAATGCGCCCGTCGCGTCCGGACAGCGTCCAGTTGGCCGGCACGCCATACGACACGCCAAAGCCCTCGACCAGCGTGCGGGCTTCGCGGTCGGGCGCGGCCTGCGCGCCGACGTTGGCTCCGAGCACGGTGAACGCCAGCGCGCCAGACAGTAGCCCGTGGGCAAACAATCGTCCTGCAATCGACACGATCATTCCTCGTGAAATCGGCGCGCACAGGAAGAGTTCCGGTCGCGCTGTAGACATTGTACAACGGTGCGGCGAGATTCGGATCGTCGCTCAGGCACCCGATCTGAACCCGACGTGATCCAGCTTTGGACGCCGACACGAACCCGTTTCCGATCCGCATGAACGATACGATGACCGCCACCCCATCTCCGCGACGACGCTTGGTGGAGGCTGCGGTAACGCTGGTCTCCGGCGAGCCGGCCGGCGCCAACAACAGTGCACAGCGCCGCCGCGCAACTCGCGCACAGTCCTACGGCGCAGAGGCGGTAGGCATTCGCGCTGTGGCCGAGTCCGCGGGCCTGACGCACGCCGCCCCGCTGCATCATTTCCCGGACCGGGTGTGCCTGCTGGCTGCGGTCGCTGCCGAAGGCTTTCGCCTTCTCCGGGCCGACATCGAGGCGCATACCGAACGGGCGGCGGCCGAGTCCGCCCGACGCCGTCTCCAGGCCGTGGTGCGCGTACAGGCGCTCTGGGCCGCGCACCACCCGGGGTTGTGGGACGTCATGTGCAGTCCACAGCTCACCGCGCAGACTGCCGCCGTCTGGCGCGGGCGCCGCGCCGGCCAGTCGGCGTCCGACGCTCTGGCAAAGACTTCGGCGCCCGCCCCTGCCTCAGCAAAGGCCCGAGTTCGCCAAGGCGAAGCGTTCGCCGAGCTGGTGGACGCCAAGCTCGGTGTGTTCGAGGTGTTCCGTCAGGCTGTGAACGGGGTACCAATCGACGAGCTTGCCGAAGGTCGCGCCAGCAGCGAACAGCGTCGGGCACTGGTGAACGCGCTTACGACACTGGCCGACGGGCTGGCCATGCAGTTTGTGGCCGAACGGGGCGTCGATGATGACGTGCTCGCGGCTCATGCCGACGCCACCGTCGACGTCCTGTTGGCTGGTGTTGTTCACGAATTCCGGGGTTAGCCATGTCGATCGATGTCACGCACGTCAGTCCCTTCGCGTCCGTCACGGCGCTGCGCATCCCTTCAGCCCAGGTGCCTGAATCCGCGCGCACATCTGCGGTCGCGATCGCACTCGCCACCGTGCTGCTGGCTGGCGCGCCGTCGACGCTCTCCGCCCAGGCCGGCCATGAGCATCACGGAGCGCACGCGGGCCTCGCCGAAGCGTCCATTGTGCTCACCGACCTCGCCCGGGCGCAGATCGACTCGGCCCGTGCGGTGATCAACCGTTTCGACACGCCCGCCAAGGCGATCGCGGCGGGTTACCGCGCGGTGCTGGGAGATGTGCCGCTGCAGGGTGTGCACTACGTGAACCGGGCGGTGCTAAGTGCAGCAAAGTTCGAGATCACGCGCCCGACGATGCTGCTCTTCTCGCCCGTGGGCGACACGGTGGCACTCATTGGCGCGGCCTACGGCTACCATGTGCCGCAAGCGGCGCCTGATCCCGAGGGGTTCGACGGCGACGCCGATGCCTGGCACGAGCACCCCATGCTGGCGCGGGCTGGACAGCGACTCACCATGGTGCACCTCTGGGTGACCGATCCACCGGACGGGCCGTTCGCGCACGACAATGCGACGTTGCCGTTCCTCGCCCGCGGCATGAAGGTGCCGCCGGCTGAGTGGTTGGCAGGACGCGAACTGCGCAATCTCGCG
>JBBQNT010000163.1:0-8715 GCA_038330215.1 Gemmatimonadales bacterium | reverse complement strand
AGGTCGGGCCCGACGAGCCAGATGAATGGGACGAGGGCGAGTTGGCTTAGGTCAAGCTTGTGGGGCGGCAGTTCGCCGACGTTACAGCGGCATTTCGCGCAGCAGTCCGCGCCGGATGCCAGTCATGATGGCTTGCGTGCGATCGCGCGCATCGAGCTTGGCGAGAATCGCCTTCACGTGGGCCTTCACCGTGCCTTCACTGATGAACAGTGTTTCGGCGACTTCCTGATTCGACTTGCCGCGCGCGAGCCATTCGAGCACTTCGTGCTGCCGCGGCGTGAGGGTCTCACTGGCGACGTGCTCCGCGAGGCGGCTGGCGATGTCCGGCGCAATCACCTTGCGACCCGCGTGCACACTGCGAATGGTCTCGACCAGTTCCGCTGAGTCAACGTCCTTGAGCAGGTAGCTGGCCGCGCCCGCCTGCAAGGCACGGAAGACTTCTTCGTCGGTGTCATACGTGGTGAGCACCACGACCTTCGCATTCGGGTTCGCCTGACGCATGGCGCGCGTGACATCGCTGCCGTCCATGGGATACATGCGCAGGTCGACGATTGAGACGTCTGGATTGTGCTCGTTGAACAGTGCCATGGCGGTCTCGCCGTCCTTGGCGAGGCCGACGACCGTCATTCCGCTCGCCGCGAGCACGGCCGAGAGGCCTTCGCGAACGATCGCGTGGTCATCGACGATGAGGACGCGAATCGTCTTCGTTTCCGGATTCAGGGTAGCGCTGGGCATGAACCACTCCTCGTGCTGTCGGTGGCCATTTCTTCGGTCTGGGGAAAGATATTGTATCGCCCGGTCGGGCCGTCGTCCAGCGACGGGGGTCACGGGGAGGGCACGAAACGCGCGTCACTGTACAGGCGAGGGTTTCAGTACGATCCCAAGTTCCTCGATCGTTACTGGCTTTGCGAAATGATGGTGGAATCCGGCGTCGCGTGCGCGGCGCTGATCGGACGGCGTCGCGTAGCCGCTGAGCGCCACCAGCCGCGTCATAGTGAACTCGGGGTCACCGGCCAGTTCGGCCGCAACCTCGTAGCCGCTCTTGTCAGGCAGGCCGATGTCGCAAATGAGCACGTCCGGCCGGGTGGCCCGCAACATCTCCAGCCCCGACTCGGCCGTATGTGCCACCGACACCTCGTGCCCCGCCAGCTCCAGGGCGAAGCGCAGCGTTTCGGCGGCGTCCGGATTATCCTCGATGAGCTGAATACGGCAGGCGCCCGACGCCTGAACGGCGAGCGGCTCCGGCTCCTCCTGCGCGGGCGCGTGCGAGATCGCGGCAGCGGCAGCGGAAGCAGGCGCTTCGCGTGACTCCAGTGGTAGCGTGACCACGAATGTGGAGCCGCGACCGGCGCCCTCGCTGAACGCCTCGACCGTGCCGCCATGCAGCCCCGTGATGGTGCGAACGAGTGCGAGTCCGAGGCCAAGTCCACTGCTCCCGCGATGGAGGCTGAAAGCCTGCACGAATGGCTGGAAGAGCGTGGGCAACACGTCGCCGGTGATGCCTTCGCCGTGGTCGATGACCTGTACCGTGGCACGTGGCGGCGCCGCGTGCAACTGAACCGCGACCTGCACTTCGCTATCCTCGGGACTCGCCTTCACGGCGTTGTCGATGAGGTTGCAGAGCACCTGTGAGAGTCGGCTGCGATCACCGTCAATGAGGATCGCCTGCTCGGGGGCCGTCAGCGTGAGCCGGACCTTCGCGCGCGCGGCCGACACGCGCTGATCCTCCACGCACTCGCGCACCACCCCCGCGAGGTCTACTGAAGCGCGGCGCAGCTTGAGCTTGCCTTTCGCGATGCGCGTGATGTCCAGCAGATCACCGATCAGTCGTTGCAGTTGTCGCATCTGGCGTTCCATCACGTCGAGCGTGCGCACGACCGGCTGCCCCTCGCTTCCGACCTGCCGGAGCACGAACAGGCTGTTGGAGATGGTGGCGAGTGGATTCCGCAGCTCGTGTGCAAGCAAGCCGATGAACTCGTTCTTTCGCTTGTCGACCTGTGTCAGCGCCTCGCGCTGTTCGCGCAAGGTCTCCGACTGCATGAGCAAGTCTTCGTTTTGTGTGCGAATCTCTTCGCTCTGCGCCCGTAGCTCCTCATTCTGCGCCTGGAGCTCCTCGCCCTGCGCCTGCAACTCCTCGTTTTGCAACTGCAGCTCGTCGCTCTGCGCCCGGATGCGCTCATTGGCCGCGGTGGCCTCTTCGAGCAGTCGCTGGATCTGCTCGAAGGCGCGCACGTTCTCGAAACCGATCGCGAGCTGCTGCGCAGCGGACTCGAGAAACGACGCCGCGCCGTCGTCGATCGTTCGTAGCGATGCGAGCACGATCACGCCGAGCACGCGATCCCGAAACACAAGTGGAACGGAGATGACGCTGCGCGCCGATGCACGATCAAATCCAATGCGAACCTGGAAGTTCGCATCTTCGGGAACGTCATCGAGACGGATCGTCTTGCGATCCAGCGCACTATCCCGAGGCACGCCGTCCGCATCGGGTAGTTCGTGCGTTTCGAGGCCAAGTCCACGTGCGGCAACGGGCACCAGCCGCGCGCCGGAAACGCAGGCGTATACGACGCCGATTTCCGCGTTCAGGTGGTCACCGATTGCCTGGAGCGCGCACTGTGCAATCAGTTCGCTGGACAGACCGGCGGCCGCCGCACTCGCCACAGCGCGACCGGCGTCGAGTCGCCGCTCGCGCAGTTCAATGGCCGCCGCCGCTGCGCTGAAGGCGCTGCGCAGCTGCACAAGCTCGTTGCGCGCATGCGCGTCCGTCGGATGAACAGGCAACTGCAGCGCCGGCTTCCAGTCCGAGCCGGCCATGGCGCGTGCGGCCCGCGCAAGGTTTCGTGCAGGGCGGCGCACCGACTCGGCAATTACGAAAGCGATCACAAGGAACGCCAGCATGCTAACGATTGCTGCCGCGACGACGCCATCGCGCACGCGCTGCTGCGCCGTCGCCATCTCGCTCATCGCTTCGGTCACCTCGCGCCGCTGCTGTGCGATGTACGCATTCAGATCGGGCATGAAGGCGAGCCGTCGGTCACGCAGCGCGTTCTGCGCGTCGATACCGAGTCGTTCACCGATGGTCTGCTCGGCCGAGATCAGGAAGGCATCGATCCGCTGCGAGAGCTCCGTGAAGGCGCGGTTGCCCGTGTTCATCTCGACCATGCGCTCAACTTGCGCGCGCGCGCGCTGCAGGTCGCTGGAGAAGCCAAGCCGGTTGTCCTCACTGGATGCGATCTGCACGGCGCGCGCCGCGATTGCCACCTCCTGAACTCTGGCGCGCAACCGCAGCGCGCCCTCCAGACGCGGGGCAACCTGTGTGGTGAACGCTCGTTCTGCCTCGACACTCCGCTGATTGTAGTTGCGAACCGCAAGCAGGCTGGCGGCATTGATGAGCAGCAACAGGGCGAACCCCAGCCCCAGGCGCTGTCCGATACTCAGGTGCGACCAGCGCATCAGGCGGCCCGCTCCAAATCGCGATGATGGAAGATGCGAATTCGCGGGGCGGCGGCGAACAGACTGTCGGCCGCGGGTCCGCACGGCCATTCCGCCTCGCCCACGCAGAGCACGCCGCCCGGAGTGAGCGCGCGCTCGAGACGCTGAAAGGTGCGCGCCTGAGCGGCTCGCTGAAAGTAGATCAGCACATTGCGGCAGCAGATAAGATCGAACGCGCCATTGCCTGGAGCCGCGGGATCGGCGAGCAGGTCGTGCAGGGAGAAGCGGACGAGGCGCTGCAGCTCCGGATCAACGCGCACTTCGTCACCCGCCGTCGCACGGTCGAGATAGCGGTTGACAAACTCCGACGGCAATGCGCCGATCGCCTCGTCCTTGTACCGAGCCTGCCGAGCGAAGGAGAGTGCCGCCGGATCGATGTCGGTGGCTTCCACGACGGCGTCAATTCCGAGATCGTGCAGCAGCATCGCGAGTGTCCACGGTTCCTCGCCGCGGCCACAGCCGGCGCTCCACACACGCAGTGGACGGCCACGAATCCTGGCAGCCAGGGCGGGGAGCACCTGCGCATGCAGCCACGCGAACACGTCGGGATTGCGATAAAACTCGCTGACCTTGATCGACACGCGCTCGAGCAGGGCGAAGCCTTCCTCACGCGAGTCCGCAATCCTGCGCGCGTACGACGCAACGGAAGGCTCCGCGACGGAGATGATGCGGTTGCGGATGCGCCGTTCGATGGTGGGTCGGCGATACTCGTGCACATCCACGCCGGTATGGCGGCGCAGTGCATGAATGATCGCTTCGATCTCGGTGGCGTCCCCGACGGAGTGCGGATCGATCACCATCGCTGCGTCGTGCCTCGCCGGCAGTTCGAAGTTGGCTATCATGGCAGAAATGCTGAGCGAAAGCGGCGCAACCGCGGCTTCGCGCCGGCCCGGGCGACGAGCGTCGTACCGGCCTCGCGCCCAAACGGTACAAGGTAGACCATTGGGGGACGGGGACTATGCCTCCTGAGAGGTATTCTTCAGCGAACGGCGCGGGTGAGATTCGAACTCACGAAACCCTTTCAGGTTCTCCGGTTTTCAAGACCGGTGCAATCAACCGCTCTGCCACCGCGCCAGCCTTCCAACTTATTCACCCGAGCCCGGTGCGTACAACTCGCCCGGCTCTCCCCCTACCGCTTCCGCGCCGCCAGCGACGAATCACGCGTCGCGCGGAACTCCGCGCCCTGTGCCCACGTGGGCCACGCGCGCAGATGCGCCACACGCCAGCCCACCTCCAAGAGCGCACGCGCGTCCTCCACGGCGCCGGACAGATCCCAGTCGGACTTCACCTCGTCGCTCGGCTTGTGGTAGTCGTTCGCGGTGTACTCGTCACGCTTGGTCTTGCCAAAGTCCGCCGGCTTGTCGATGAACCGGTCGCCGCTGCCGATGTAGAGCGCGGGCACACCCTTCTTCGCGAACTCGAAGTGATCGCTGCGAAAAAAGTAGCCTTTCTCCGGCTCGGGATCGGGAGAGAGCGTGCGACCATCACGCGCGGCCACCGAGCGCAGCACATCGTCGAGTGTGCTGTTGCCCAGCCCGATCACGGTGATGTCGCTGGTGCGGCCCCACTGATTGATGCCGTCCATGTTGATGTTCGCGACGGTCTGGTCGAGCGGGTAGAGCGGATGCTCGGCATACCACTTCGCACCGAGCAGGCCTTGTTCCTCGGCCGTGAGCGCGATGAACAGCAGCGAGCGCGGGGTGCGCTCTGGAAGCTTGGCCATCGCGCCAGCAATCTCCAGCAGCGACGCCGTGCCCGATGCGTTGTCGAGCGCGCCGTTGAAGATCTGGTCGCCGGGGTGCATGGTGTCGCGACCGAGATGATCCCAGTGCGCCGTGTACACGACCCACTCGTTCTTGAGCGAGGGATCAATGCCTTCGAGCTTGGCCACCACATTGCGCGATGCGACCTGGCGGACGGAGTTGGTGAGACTGAACGACGCGGTTGCGCCAATCGACACGGGCTGGAACTCGCGCGTCGCGGCGGCGGCCTTGAGCGAGTCGAAGCTGAGACCGGCGTTGGCGAACATGGTCTGCGCCGCGTCGAGGTGCAGCCACCCTTCCACCTGCACGCGACCGGCCGGCCCTTCCGGCACGTTGACGTCGAAGTTCTCGCGTCCCCAACTGCCGATCACCACGAGATACGGGTAACCAGCGGCCTCCGTCTCGTGCACGATGAGTGCGGCGGCCGCACCGCGCGCTGACGCGATCTCGAACTTGTACGTCCAGCGGCCGTAGTAGCTCATCGCATCGCCCTTGAAGATGCCCTTGTCGAGCGAATCGGTACCGGCCACCGGCACCGGCGGGTCGTTGACGAGCATCACGACCGTTTTGCCGCGCACATCGACGCCCTTGAAGTCATCCCAGCCAAACTCGGGCGCAACCACGCCATAGCCCACGAACACGAGTTCGCTGCTCTCCACGTTCATCGCCGTTTGCGGATAGCGCGTGCCGACGACGAAGTCGCGGGGATAGGACAGCGGTGAGACCGTATCACCACGCGCGATGCTGCCCGAGGGCTTCGAGGTGATGCCGACGAGTTGCACATTCTGCACCCACGTGCCGTCCGGATTGCCGGGCGCGAGACCGAGTGCCTTGAACTGTTCCGTGAGGTAACGGACGGTACGTTCCTCACCGAGGCCGCCGGGTGCGCGCCCCTCGAGCGAGTCATGCGCGAGCACCTCGATGTGTCGCATGATGCCTTCGCTCGAGAGCAGCGCGCGGGCGGACTCAACGGCGCTGACATCCGGCACGCCGTCGTCGCCGGTGGCACCACCGCAGGCTGTCAATGCGGCGAGCAATACCGACGCCGCGCTCATGATGACGGGCGAGGCGTAGCGACGAGGCTCACCCGCGCCACCAGCAGAGAAACGGGACACGCGTGATGCGATCATGGCAGCGAGTGGGCAGGGGTAGATGTGCTGACGCGAATGTTGGCGTCAGTGGTGGCGCCAGCGTTAACGCCAGTGCGGACGCCAGCGGTAGCGCTGTCGGTGGATGACGACTCCACGATCAGCAGCGATTGTACGTCGATCGCGATGCGTTCCGCCAGTTGATCGAGCGGGAGGTCGTTGCGGTCGGTGCCAAAGGGCTCCTCGACCTCGCCTGCGAGCAGCTCCAGACCCATCGTGGCGAAGAAGGTGAACATGCACGCGATCACCGTGCCGTAGCCGAACTCGCGCACGAGGCCAAAGGGCATGATCAGGGCATACAGCAGAACGAACTGCTTGATGTATGAGCTGTAGGAGAACGGAATTGGTGTGTTGCGGATGCGCTCGCACGCGCCGGTCACATCATCGAACGCGGAGAGCAGCGGCTGAAGTGCGATGCGCGATTCCACCGGCAGCAAACCGCTCGACGTGTCGCTGGCGACCGAACGGTGCAGTTGCCGGGAGATCTCATTGGGCACATGCGCTCGCCGCGGTGCGGCTACCGCGCGCGCCGGGTCGTCGTCCGACGCCACTTCCCGTGGTGCGCGCAAGTGTGCGGCCAGCGCGGCGGGAAAGCGCACGAGCAACTGCGCGTAGTGCTGGCGCCGAGCAGCATCGCCTGTATCGAGTTGCGCATCGAGCGCGTGCGCCAATCCGCGGGAGATGTTGACGAGCTGTCCCCATAGCTTGCGACCCTCCCACCAACGGTCGTACGCCGTGTTCGTGCGGAACACGAGCAACAGGCCGAGGATGATGCCGAGGATGGAGAGAAACGACGGGCCGAGCGGGACGGCCACGCGGAAGTAGTCGGTTTCGATCCAGACAATGAAGGCGGCGTACAGACCCGCGCCGATCACATCGAGGAACAGCGTGCGAAAGACCGGACTTCGCGGGAAGTCGAGCAGCACGCGAATCCAGTTCTTGGGATCGTAGGAAATCATTGCGGCGTCTGCGTGTCTACCAGTCCACGCGCAAGATCGCGCCGCGGCCACCGATCCATGCCGTGCGCCCGAACGCATCGAGCCCGGCGTGTCCCTGATCCGAGAGTGTGCGCCAGGTACGACCGGCGTCTTGCGTGCTGAACACGCCGCCGAAGCCGGCCGCGACAGCCGTTCCGTCGCCGGCGCCGGGCACCCACGTAACGCCGGTGAGAGCACCGGGAAGCGCCGGTCTCGATCGCAGTGTCCATGTGAGGCCACCGTCGGCCGTCACGGCCACCACGGCGCTCGCCGTGTCGCCTCGCAGGTTGGTCATGTCTCCGGCCACGCCGATGCCGTGCAGCGCATCGCGAAAGTCGAGGCCACTGGTGCCGGCGCTCGCGCTGCGCACGAACGGCGTCTCGCGCAGGGCGAAGCTTTGGCCACCATCCGTGCTCACGAACAGGCGGGAACCGGGGCCGCCGGTGGCGATGTACACCGATTCGCCAGCGTGCACGACACAGCGACCGCTGGCAGCATACGCGCCCTCGCCTTCGAGCGGCGCGGGTACGGCCGACTGCGGGAGCAACGTCCACCGCTCACCGCCGTCGGTGGTGCGAAGTACGTGCGTGCGGCCGTGCGCGGCATCGCCGAATACGATGGCACGCGACGCGTCGAGAAACGTGAAGCAGTCGTAGAAGGCGGCGGTGTCCGTGTTGCGGAACTGCTCACGCCAGGTATTGCCGCCGTCGATGGTTCGGTAGATGCGTGACGCCTCACCGTTTCCGATGGCGAGGGCGAATGCGGTGTCGGCGCTGAAGGCATGAATGTCACGGAACTGCAGCGAGTCCCCGCCCGGCACGGGACGCGCAATCCAGGTGCTGCCGCCATCCAGTGTGCGCATAATCGTCCCAGCGGTGCCGGACGCCCATACAATCCGGTCGGACACCGCGTGCACCGCGAAGATGAGCGCGTTGCCTGGAATCGGCTGCGAACTCACGCGTGGAGCGCCGACGGGTGGCTCAGCAGCGCCGCGCGCGGCGACCTGCGCATTTGGCACACTCACGCAGGCTGAGGAGGCGAGCAGCAGTGCACACGCGCGAAATCCGAGTGCGCTGTTTCGCACCGGATTTCGCGTGACGTTTCGCCCGACATCGGTGCGCGCGCTCATGGCGACGGCGGACGCGGTGAGTCGGGCACGAGCAGCGTCGGCACGGGTTGGTCGCCGGGCGTCAGGTTGAACTCGGGACGGTCGAGACCAAAAATGTCTTCACGCCGCATGGCGCGCGCGATGGCGCGGGCATCCTGAAACACACTATCGGATAGGGCGCCTCGGCCGGCTTTCGCGAGCGCTTCGGAAATGGTAAGGCCGGTGAT
>JBBQNT010000162.1:0-8801 GCA_038330215.1 Gemmatimonadales bacterium | reverse complement strand
GCCGTCATGAAAACGCGGCGAAAGGCGGGATTGCGGTCGTGAAACGCGGCCAGCGGGCGCACGATGCGGTCGATCAAACGTTCAAGCGCGAGTCCGCGTGGATCGGTCGCGAACGCGCGCTCGTGAATGCTGCGCAGCTCGTCGGCGAATCGCAGCGCGAGTGCGGCGACCACTGCCTCGCGGTTGGGGAAAAACTGATACAGCGAACCTTTGGCCGTGCGCGCGCGTTGTGCGATCGCTTCGGCGGTCGCTGCATCGAGACCGTGTTCGGCGATCACTTCGGCGGCGGCGTCGAGCAGGAGGTCGACCCGGCGCTGTCCGCGAGGCTGCCGCGGCTTGCGACGGTAGGCTTCGTCGGACGGCACGTCCGTATCGTCCGACGCCGATGCGTCGGGGACATTGCGAGTGCTTTCGCGGCGGGGCTGGCGGGGAGGCATGCCTGCGTGGTGAAGGGATGGCTTCGCGAATATGCGCGATCGGCCTTCAAAAGACTACGCGTCGTCGGCACGGATATGCGCGATCACGATGTCCATCACGTTCGTGCCCGACGGTCCGGTGCGGAGAAGTGCGCCGGCGCTATCGAGCGCGTGATAGCTGCGCAGTCGCTGCAAGTCGCGTGCGGGATCGCGGCCGGCGCGTCGGATGAGCGTCGGAGTGAGGGCGTCGACAATGGCCCCGGCAGCATCGGTGGGGCCGTCGCGGCCGTCGGTGCCGGCGGCGAGGATCGTGATGCGTCGGGCAACGGGCTGTGAGAAGACGGCGTTGTCTAGCGCCAGCGCTGCGGACAGTGCGAGCGCCTGCATGCGCCCGCCGATCGGTGCGTCGCTGTCGGCTTCACGCCCCCGCGTGCGTACGTGATCCATCTGCTCGTCAGGATCGTCTTCGGGTTGATCGTCGTCGTCGCCCGTGTCACGGCCGAGCATATGCATGGTGGGCTCGCCACCCCAGATGAGGATCGCGTTTTCCGACGATCCGCTGCCGTAGTCTTCGCCGCCGGTGTCATCGCGCGCGGACGCGTTCAATCGTTCGCCGAACCGCAGCGCCACCTGTGCAATTGCTGCGCCCAGTTCCTCGGCATCACCCTGCAACATTTCGTCGGCCATGGCCACGTGCGAGATTCCTCTTCGCACGCTCTCAGCCGATGCGGCGCGGCACGCGTCGGCGTTGGCGACGATCACCTCGTAGCGCACGCGCTCGAATGCCGGATGTGAAGGCGGAGCGGTCGCGATGGCCACGTGTGCGCTGCCGGCGAGGCCGAGTGCGCGAGCAATCGTTGGATGAAACGCCGAGCGCAGTCCGTGCACGTCGCAGAGCGCAAGCACATCTTCGGGTTGCAATGGATCGGCGGTGCAGGGCGCCGAACCGATGACCGCAGGATCGTCGCCGATGACATCGGAGATCGCCATGATGTGGAGTGCTCCGGCGCCACGCGCATGCAGCGCCGTGGCAAGCCGTCCAGCGCCCCAGCGCAGCAGGCGACGGCGAATCGCGTTCATCTCGTGGATTGCGAGACCGTGCGCCATCATCTGGTTCATCGCGTCCGCGATGTGCTGCTGCGCGTCGGCCGGGTGCCCGGTGAGGGCGACCAGTTCCGCGCACGGCGCCGCACAGAGCGACGTCGTGCCGCCGGAGAGCAACACCAGAATGTCATCGCCCGCGTTCACTTCGGAGACGGCGCCGGCGATTGCGTCAGCGGCCGCGAGTGAGCCGACGTCGGGCAGCGGGTGATCACCGACGCGCAGCGTCAGCGGTAGCGGCTCACCGGCCGGACGGTTCGCCGCGATCACGATCCCGCCAGCGCAAGTCCCGCCTTGCTCGCTCATTGCATCGAGCGCACCACGGGCCATCTCAGACGCCGCTTTTCCCAGCGCGAAGATGCGCACCGGTTGTTGGCCGCTTCGTTCAGCAAACCACCGACGGACGCGATCGTTCGCGCGTGGAAACGCAGACACGCCCTCGATCGCCGCGTGATGCAGTGCGGCGAGCAGGGCGTGCGGTGCGACGTGCGGTGACGCGGGACGACTCAGCGGGCGACCTTCTTGATGGCCGCGTCGAGATCGTCGTACGCGTCCTGCGCCATGGCGCGAAAGTTCGTGGCGTAGGCGATCTTGCCGTCCGGGCCGATCACGTACAGAAAGCGCTTGTGGTAGCCGGTCTCCGTGGCGGCGTTGAAGAGGGCGCCCACCTTCTTGTCCGTGTCGGCTCCCATCGCGAACTGGAAGCCGTCATCCTTCGCCCATGTAGTGAGGTCGGCGCCGTTGTCTGTGCTGATGCCGATGAGACGCACCTTGCGGCCGTTCATGAACATCGAGTCGTACTTGTCGCGATACGTGTGCATCTGCGCCGTGCAGCCGCTCGTGCGCGCCTTCGGGAAGAACGCCAATACAACCGTCTCGCCGCGGTGCTCGGAGAGCGTGAACGGCTTGGCGGTCGGACCGTCCTTGGTGACGGTGGTGAGTGTGAAGTCCGGCGCCATGTCCCCCACGGCGAGCAGGTTTGGCGGTGCGGCTTGAGCGCCGACGGACGGTGCGAACGCGGCTGCGAACACGAGCGCAGCGGCGGCAAACGAATAACGAGCACGCAACATGTAGCGACTCCGTAATGGGCAGGAAAATGGGCGGGGACAGCTCCCCCGCGGAAGATACCCCGAACTCGGGCGAAGCGTTCGGCGCCGTTGCGGGCGTCACGCTCTCACTCGAGAGCCGGGTATGTCCGCGCCTGAGGACGCGGATTGGCGCCGCGAGAGGACAACGCGCGGTGACCCATCGCACGTTTCATGGTGTTTCGGCGCTGAATACGGGGGCAACGTCGTGGCACGGCCTGTGCACCTGTCGTAGGCATCGGCGACCGGTCAGGCCGCTGAGCGGAATCCCCCCGGGAGGTGCATGATGCGTATTCCCACGTTCGAATCGACCAGGCAGTGGTCCTCATTGCAGCGTCAGCTGCTGGTGGTCGGCGTGCTCGCCGCCGCTATCGCACTCAGCGCCTGCGGTAGCAAGGACTCGGGCGGCCCGGATGCGGCGCTGCAGTCGGACTTGGCGATGGCGTCGACGGCACCCGGCATGCGCCCCGGCTACGTGAGCCCGATGGAGATGGGCTACGCGCCGCCGTACCCGCAGGGTTATCCGGCGGGCTATGGTCAGCAGCCGTACGGTTACCCGGCTCCGTATCCGCCGCAGGGCTATCCGGCGCCGTATCCGGCTCAGTACCCGCCGCAGTATCCGCCGCAACCGTACGGCTATCCGCAACCGGTGGTGCAGCAGATGCCGGCACCTGCGCCGCAGCAGGTGATCTACCGGGCGCCCGCGGCGTCATCGGGGCCGGTGTATCGCGGGTCGGGCACAGGCACGAGCTCCGGCGCGAGTAGCGGCGCGGCCACGGAATCGAACACCAAGCGCGGCGCGATAATCGGCGCCGCCACGGGAACGGCGGTGGGTATCGCGACCAGTCGCGACAAGGTGAAGGGCGGCGCGGTCGGTGCCATTACGGGCGCGGTGCTCGGCGGTGTGGTGGGATCACAGATCTACACCAAGCCGCGTCCGTAAGTCGGGAAGAGTTGCTGCTTGAGGAAACTGTACGCGAGAGCCTGCATGTACGCCGCCTGCGCATTGTTCGCAGCACCACCGTGTCCACCTTCGATATTTTCGTAGTACGTCACGCCGTGCCCTTGTTCCTTCATTCGTGCCATCATCTTGCGCGCGTGACCGGGGTGCACCCGGTCATCGCGTGTTGAGGTGGTGAAGAGGACCGGCGGATACGTCGCGTCAGCGCGCACGTTGTGGTACGGCGAGTAACGCTGCAGGAACTCCCAATCGCTGGTTTCGGGGTTGCCATACTCTGCCATCCACGACGCGCCGGCAAGCAGTAGATGGTAGCGCTTCATGTCGAGCAGCGGCACCTGACACACCACAGCGCCAAACAGTTCGGGGTACATCACGGTCATGTTGCCCACGAGCAGACCGCCGTTGCTTCCGCCTTCAATGCCAAGATGCGGCGGCGACGTTACCCCGCGCGCGATGAGATCGCGCGCAACGGCGGCAAAGTCCTCGTACGCCTTGTGCCGGTTGGCCTTGAGCGCGGCCTGATGCCACCTCGGTCCGTACTCGCCGCCACCGCGGATATTGGCCACGACATACACACCGCCCTCAGTCAACCAGCCACGTCCCACACCCGGGCTGTAGCCTGGCGTGAGTGAAATCTCGAACCCGCCATAGCCGTAGAGCAACGTGGGATTTGTGCCGTCGAGCGGAAGCTGTTCGCGCGATACCATGAAGTACGGAACGCGCGTACCATCTTCGGAGGTGGCGAAATGCTGCTCGATATGCAGACCCGTCGCGTCAAAGAACGCCGGGGTTTGCTTGAGCTGCTCCGGCGCGCGATCAATCTCACCGATGGACAGCGTCGTCGGCGTGAGATAGTCGGTCACCGTCATCAGATACGCGTTCG
The DNA here is from genome assembly GCA_038330215.1 of Gemmatimonadales bacterium. GTDB lineage: Bacteria > Gemmatimonadota > Gemmatimonadetes > Gemmatimonadales > Gemmatimonadaceae > JAABRT01. The sequence continues at coordinate 4,355 of JBBQNT010000162.1, read as the reverse complement.
ATTCGTCGGGATCGACGCCGCTCGCGTTGATGGTGCCAAACTCCGGCGCGCCAAGCAGCGGACGGTGTCTCCATGCGGCGTCGGCCGGCGTCAGGACGTGCACGCGATTCTTGACATCCTCAAGTGTGTTCAGGATCAGATGGTCTCGCGTCCAGCTGTAGCCAGCGAGTGACGTCGTCTGTGACGGCTTGAAAAGCACCGTAAACGAACGATTGCCACGCATAAACGCATCGAAGCGCGTGGCAATCAGCGATCCGGCCTCATAGCGGTTGCCTCCCACCGTCCACGCGCTGCGCAACTCGAGCAGCAGCCACTCGCGGTGTACCGACTTTTCGGCGTCGTTGGGGACGTCGAGCCTGGTCAGCGTTCCGTTGCCAGCGCGCAAATAGAGCTCATCGTTGTAGAACGCGAGCGTTCGGCTGACAAAATCGCGCTCGAATCCAGGCGCGTGATCGTGATAGGCGGCGATGTACATGTCGTCAGCACGCCCCTCGTATACAAGCGGCGCGTTTTCGAGCAGGGTACCGCGCTTCCATTCGCGCACCGTGCGCGGATAGCCCGACTGCGTCATGCTGCCGGGACCGACGTCGGTATACGCGTAGACCGTCGTCTCGTCCTTCCAGCCGAGCGCGCCCTTTGATTCCCGGCGCACGAAGCCGTCTTCGATGAAGCGCTTGTCCACGAGGTCGAACTCGCGCGTGACGGTGGCATCCGCACCGCCGCGCGAGAGCGCAATGAGACACCGTCGATACTCAGGCGGCAGACAGTTTGCGCCGCCCCACACCCAGTTGACGTCCTCGGCTCTCCCGAGCGCGTCGAGATCGAGTACCGTCTCCCACGCCGGCAGGCGCTTGCGGTACTCCGTCAGTGTTGTGCGCCGCCAGAGGCCGCGTTCGTTGGCCGCGTCACGCCAGAGGTTGTAGTAGTGCGCACCGATCTTCTGCACGTAGGGAATGCGCGCATCCGAGTCGAGAATGGCGCGCAGGTCGTCGCGCAGCGAGGCGAATCCCGGTACGCTCTCGAGTTGCTGCTGCGATTCCGCATTCTGCGCTCGTACCCACGAGAGCGCGCGCTCTCCTTCGACATCTTCCAGCCACAGGTAGCGATCGTCCTGCACGTGCGAGTGTCCTTGTGTTGCGCCCAGGGCCAGCGCCAGCACAACGCTGGCCAGTCGGCCCGGTTCGATGTAGAAATGGAAACCCCCGCGAGCGGACGCGCTGACGTGGAGCGAGACGGTGCAACCGCACTCCGGCTGCCGCATGAGAAATACTGCGCGGCGCGCTCCGGCGTGAGTGGACGGCCGGTGGACTGGGCGACAGACGAACGGCGAGCGATTCCGGAAGAATCACTCGCCGTGTGCGCGATCAGGCGTCTGGTCGCCTTCGACGGAGCGCGAAGCCGAGCACGCCGGCGCTCAACAGCAGCAGTGATTCGGGCTCGGGCACCTTCATCGGCGGCGTCGCGTAGGTTACTTCGTCGATGCCGATGTAGAAACCATTTGACTCGACCTCAGTGACGAAATGCCGGAAGGCGAATCGTCCCGTCACAGGCGCCGCCAGGCCGGACAGTGTCGTGCTGAACTGCATCCAGTCAGTGGGATAGTCGTCTTCGAGCAGTGGATTGACCGAGAGCAGCAGCGTGGTGAAATTCCCAACTTCGAAAGCGCCGGCGCCTACATCAGTACTTGCACCCGAAGTGCTGAGCCGCAGCTCCAAGCGATCAGGAAAAAGGCCCTCATCGACGTCGGTCGCTCGCGTATAGAAGGAAAAGTTTGCGCCGTTGAAAAGCGAAATTTCGGGCGTCAACAGCCAGTTGCTGAGTGTTCCCGAGAAATTCGGGTCGGGTTGGTCCGGGAAAAGCACCGCGTCGAACGCAGACGCCATGTACGAATCTGGGGCTCCGGAAAAGGCCGGGAAGAAGACACCCGGTGGGCGCCGATCCCAGCCAAAACGCCCACGCGGCTCACTGTTGTTCTGCTTCACCCATCCGGGCGGCGTACCCGCGTTCTCAAATCCTTCTGTAAACTGCGCACGTGCCTGCCGCGGCATGAGCAACGCAGCCGCGCAAGTCAGGTGAAGCAGGATTGCACGCATGGTGCGTTCTCCGGTTGAAAAGATTCGGTAGGGGAGTTTCTCGGAAGTGCAAAAATCAATGTCACACCGACACGGCGGACTTCGCTAGCAAGCTCTTCAGTCGGCAAGCACAAACGTTACTTTCATCAGCACGCGATATTCCGTGATCTTGCCGTCCTTGATCACGAGCTTCTGGTCTTTGATCCAGGCGCCGCTGACGTTGCGCAGCGTCTTGTCGGCGCGGGCGATGCCCTGATCAATCGCTTCAGCGAAGCTGTTGGGAGACGAGGACTGAATTTCGGTGACTTTTGCAACGGACATGTGCGACTCCGGTGAGGGGACGGTGCGCACGCAACGTGCGGCGCACGCTGTGCTACCCGACTTGTCCCCGCGCGCTCCCTGTTGCAAGCTGAACCGTACAGAGGTTATCGCGGATGTCGCAGGTTGGCGCTTGACGCGCCGTACACACCGGCTAGTATCCCGCGAATCACGGTCAGAGAACCCTTTCATTCATGCAAGAACGCGTGAGGCTGCCTGGGCGACCTCGCGCGCTTCCGGAGAGCAGTCGATCGATGAGCTATTCCGTCAAACCCGCTGCACCGCGTCATCTGGCCGCCCTGCCGGATATCGAACGCGCCGCAACGTCGATCTACGCCCCGGAAGACCTCCCGCGCGACGAACTCATCGAAATGGTCACTCCAGAGCAGTTCGCGGAGGCTCAGCGCCATGACCGGCTTTGGGTTGCCGCCGACGAACAGGACCGGCCGGTGGGATTCCTCATCGCCGACATCGTGGATCACACGCTGCACATCAGCGAGATGGATGTGCACCCGGATCACGCCCGCCGCGGTCTGGGCGCGACACTGCTCAGGCACGTCCTGCTGGAGGCCGAGCACGCGGGGCACACGTCAGTAACACTAACGACGTTTTCGCACGTGCCTTGGAACGCGCCCTTCTATCGCACGAACGGCTTCTCGGATATCGACGAGTCCAAGATTGGGCCGGAGCTGGCGGAGCGGCTCACACAGGAGAGAACGCGCGGGCTCCGCAATCGCGTGGCCATGCGGCGTCTGGTGCGGCGGGTCGAGAGAGCGACGCACTGGGGCGACGCCTAGGCGCAGGCTGTCTGGTCACGGTGGCGTACACATGAGCACCCGACATCCGCGCGTCGGCGTAGGGGTGCTGCTGCTACGGGATGGACTCGTGCTGCTGGGCGAACGACTCGGCGCGCATGGCGCTGGCAGCTGGGCGCCGCCGGGCGGACATCTGGAGTTCGGCGAATCGATTGCGCAGTGCGCGAGCCGTGAGCTGCTGGAAGAAACGGGGCTCGTGGCGCACAACGTGCGCGATGGACCGTATGCGAATACGGTGTTCGCCGATGCGGAGCTGCACTATCTCACCGTGTTCGCGATTGTCGAACGTGCGGAGGGCTTGCCGACTGTGCGCGAGCCCGGGAAATGCGTGCGTTGGGAGTGGTTTGCATGGCATGCGCTGCCGTCGCCATTGTTCGAACCGCTGCGCGCGCTGCACGCCACCGGATTCTCGCCGAGTACTGCTTCGCCGAGTGTCTGAGCGCTGGCGACCCGTTGGGGCTTCACCCTGTCCCGCCCGCGCGGTTCGGTTGGGCGGTTTGGCTGCTGCCGGTTGGGCCTGTGGCGCTCGGGGCGGGGCCAAAGGGTAGGAGCCGAACTGCCGAAGGGTGCACACCGGTCAGCGGGATCGAACTGTTGGGCCGGACGGGCTGAAGCCCAACGGGAGACCGAGTCGGCGCTAGACGATGAGGCGCAGCGATTGTGGGACTACGCGGATGTTTAACGATGGCTCAGTGGCGCGGTAGAGTTCGCCGTCGGCCTGGAAGAGTGGGGGAGTGTCGAAGTGAATCGACACGTTGACGCGCTGTGCGGTGTGGACTTCCGATGCACGTGTGTGCCGGCCCCACGGCGCGGAGCCGAACAGTTGCAGGCGGCGAAAGGGTGATGCATCGGTGATGGCGACGAGGTCCAGCTTCCCGTCGTCGAGCGACGCCGTGGGCGCGATGCGAAAGGCTCCGCCGAACCACTGGCCGTTGGCGATGACGATGGTGAGCCAGGGCGCGCGGGCGGTGGAGTCTGGGTGCACTCGTGCGTCGGACCCTGCATCGATCGTTGCGCTGAACCCACGATACTTGAAGAGCGCGCCGAACGCGGTCACTGCGTACAACGCGTTCCCCCGCAACCAACGCGCACGAGTGGTGCGTTCGAGCACGGCGACATCAAAACCGACACCCACGGCGTTCACGAACGT
>JBBQNT010000161.1:0-8919 GCA_038330215.1 Gemmatimonadales bacterium | reverse complement strand
TTCTACGTCGCCCGGCTCCAGCAGGTTGCGACGCGCCGCGGAGTTGGCCCAGATGCCCGCATAACAGTCGGCCTGCAACTCCTGCAGCACGGAGAGCTGGTTCGCCGCACGCGGGTTGCCCGCCTGCAATTGCCGCACCTGCTGCGATGTACCCGTGATGGTCTGAATGTGGTGTCCGATCTCATGCGCGAGCACGTATGCCTGTGCAAAATCGCCCGCTGCACCAAATCTGCGGTGCAGGTCGTCGAAGAAATCGAGATCGATGTACACGTTCTGGTCGGCGGGGCAATAGAACGGTCCGGAGGCCGCCTGACCGGTGCCGCATTCGGTTGGAGTAGCCGAGCGATAGAGCACGAGCGTGGACTTCGGATACTGCTGCCCTTGCGCCGCGAAGAGCTCCGTCCACATCTCCTGCGCGTCATCGAGCACGTACGACACGAACTGCGTGACACTGTCTTCGGCCGCCGAGACGTTGGCGGGGGGCGCCTCCATACCCGGGGCGAGACCAGCAGACGAGTCCGACCCGCCCGCGAGACTGAGGAAGTCGCGCTTGAAGACGACGCTGAGAACGAGCAGCACCACCATGCCGCCCACGCCCACACGCAGACCGCCACCACCGCCGCGCCCTCCGCTCAGGCCGCGGCGATCTTCTACGTTCGAACTACGGTGTCCTCGAGTCCAGCGCATGGGTCGTGTGGGCAAGCGTGAATGAGAGCCGATTGGCGGACATGCCAAACTTCGCGCAGATTCTGCGCGGACGACAGGGTACTTGAGGAGGAGATGGCGGACTGAACTGCTCGCGGCGTATCTTCGTTCGGATCTCCAGCCGTATCCCCATCCGTATCCCCATCCGTATCTCCCTTCGCATCCGCAGGTAGTTTCCCGAATGGCGCCTGCATGGCTGGCGCCCGAATCATCGCCAATACTCGCCATGAGCAGCCTCGCGCGTCCGGCACCAACCCAGGGCAAGCCGGCGAAGACATTCGATCGCTCGATCGTCGAGGGCCCGCTGCTTCCGGCTGTCTGGCGCATCGCGTGGCCAACAATGCTGCAGAACATCATCGGCGGACTGCAGGGTGTGGTGGATCACGCCATGGTCGGGCATTACGTGGGATACACGGGCAACGCGGCGATCGGCGTGAGCCTGCAGCTCTTCATCGTGGTGGTGGTGTTCATCTCTTCGCTCTTTACCGGCATGAGCGTGCTGGTCGCGCGCTTCGCCGGAGCGGGCGACACGGAGAGGGTGAATCGCACGGTATATCAGGCGTTCCTTACGGCCGTAGTGCTGGCGGTGGGCGTGCTTGCACCGGCTGGATACTTTCTTGCGCCCACGCTGCTCGATGTAGTGAATGCGGCACCGGAAGTACAGCGAGAAGCGCTACCGTACCTGCGCATCATGTTCGGGTTCAGCTTCGGCATGCTGATCTTCTTCATGCTGGGCGGCGCGCTACGCTCGGCAGGCGACGCGCGCACACCGCTTCGCATCGGCGCGGCGGTCACGGCGCTCAACATCTCGCTCAACGTGGTGTTCATTCGCGGCCTCGGCCCGATTCCCGCATTCGGCACCACAGGCGCGGCCATCGGCACCGTGATCGCGACGGGCAGCGTTGCACTGTACGCGCTCTTTGCGCTCTCGCGCGGCTCGTGGGTGGTGCGCTTTCCGTCGGGTGGGCCGTGGGCGCCCGATTGGTCGGTCATTCGCGCACTCTTCCGATTCGGATTGCCCGCCGGAATTCAGGGAATCGCGATGAACGTCGGCGGCGTGCTCATGCTCGGCTTCATCGGATCACTCGCGTTGAGCGCGCAGGCGCAGGCTGCGTATGCGGTGGCGTACACGGAGTTGTTCAGTCTGGTGACCTGGACATCGGTGGGTTTGATGGGCGCCGTTGCGACGGTTGCGGGACAGAACCTTGGTGCGGGCAACCAGGACCGTGCCGAGCAGGCTGCGCACATGGCGGCACGCATTGCGTTCGTTGGCGCGGCTGTCATCGGACTGCTTTACCTGTTGATTCCTCGCGTATTGCTTGGCGTGTTCGGCATGGATGATCCCGTCGTCGTGCAGCTGGGCGTGCAGTTGCTGCGATTCCTCAGTATCTCTGGCGTGTTCATCGCGGTAGCGCTCACGTATACCGGCGCGCTGCAGGGCACGGGCGATACACGCAGTCCGCTCTATATCTCCATCGTCTCGCAGGTGATCCTTCCGCTAGGCATCTGCTTTGCGGTGCAGCGCTTCGGCACGCTCCAGCCGCACCACATCTGGATCGCGATTCTGAGCGGACACGTGACGCGCTGTGTTCTGAGTGTGTGGCGGTTCAGGCAGGGCAAGTGGCGCGCGATCACGGTGGATATTGGTGATCGGTGATGTTACGGTGCGGGTGGGCCGGTGGCACCGCTCACCGTCAGGCGCGACGATGGCGCAGCGGTGAGACTGCCGGGCGTTCCCAATCAACCCGTTCACGCGAGCAGAAGTGACGTTGGCGCACACGTCCGACAAGCCCGTCGTAGTGCTCTGGTTCCACAACGACCTGCGGCTGCACGATCACGCACCGCTGCACACCGCGATCGCGGAAGGCGAAACGTACACAAGCAGGCGCTCATGTACGATGCAACCGGCGCGTTTGCGCGACACTGGTTGCCTGAGCTGTCGCGAATTCCCGACGCGCGCATCGATCGACCCGACGCACTGAGCGCGAAGGAACTGTCTCAGTTCGATGTCGCGCTTGGTGACGAGTATCCGGCGCCCATGGTAGACCTGTTCGCGGCCGCCGACGCAAGCGCTGCGCGATACGCCAGGAGCAACACTAATCAATGATCGTGACACGTCGTACGCCGCGCGCACGCACGCCATCAGGTCGCGTCATCTCCACGCTGAAATCGTACGCGCCGACCGCAAGGTTTCGCAGGTCTACGGATATCGCGCGCGTGACCGTGGCGATGCGCGCCGGAATCTCCTGTGCCGACCGACCCGGGTCGGGCTCGCGCCACGTGATGCTCACGCTGTCACGCATGCCATCGGCCACGCCGAGTGCGGCTCCAAGTCGGCGCAACGCACCGACATCCTCGCGTCGCGCGATGCGGACCTCGACATCGACGGTATCGCCCGGCACAAACCCGTAGCTTTCCCAGTAGAGCGCGAGCGGCGCGGTGCGTGGTAGCTGCAATGACCCGGTCATGGTCTCGAGTACGACGTCGGGATCAGTCGGTGCCGGCGCGCCGCGTCTCGGCAGCAGTACGAACACTGGATCGGAGAGTGCCACATCGTCTTCCGCCATCTGCGCAAGCGACGGAGGTGGCGTGACGCCAAAGCGCCTGCGATGCGCGATCTCGAATGGCACGCGGCCGGGAATCTCGAGGCTGAGCACCTGTGGCGAGGCCGCGAGCGTTCCGCCTGTGCGCAGCGTACGACCGAGTGGCAGCAACGTGTCAACGACAATCTGCAGCGAATCGGGCGAACTGCTCGCGAGCAACAGCAGTCGCGGCAGCGATGTCACGCGGGGGTCCAACTGATGCACCGGATCATCGATCGCGATGCCGTATCGCAGCGTGCTGTCGCGCCTGAGCATGAACGATTGGCCCTCGGCGAGCGTTGCGATGCGGACGGGAAGCGCGGAGTGTTCAAATGGCCACCACTGCTCGAGCGAGACGTCCTCGGGGCGTTCCATCGGCCAGTCTTCGGCCTTGGCGACAAACGGCGAATCGATGGCGCTCATTACCGGCACCAGCGCCACACGGTCGGGAGCATATTCCTTGGTAGTGTACGGCGCCCACGGCTCCATCATTTGCGACTGGCGCGCAACGTCGAATGCGGAGTCCATGCTCCAACCGCCCCAATACGTGTGCGTGGGCCAGCCATAGCGCACGATCGTTTCCTGCAGCGCGTCTCCCGCCGCGATGTCACGCCACACATAGCGCTCGTCTTCGTCGAATGCCGCGCGAAGCGCCACGCTCGTGCGACGCGAATAGTGCAGGGCAAAGCGTTCATTGCCTGGCACACTCCACAGCGGATCGGACAGCCACCAGATTCGCTCGACGAGTGCGCGCTGCTGTCCGCAGTTGCGATTGTGTGCATCGCGGCGTGCGCCGGTAGCGAGGATCACGAACACGGTGGTATCGACGCAGCTTGCGGAGCCCGTGAGGAACTCTGCGGCCACGCTGCGACGGAATGCGCTGTCGGCAGCGAGCACGTTGCCGCCCTGTTCATATGCATAGCCGAGCAGCGCCTGGCACCACGCGTCGCTGGAGCGGCACTCACGAGCCGCCGCAGCGGCCGCGTCGAGATCGGCGTTGTCAACAAGAAACCGCACGCGCTGACCCGCGACCCATCCGTCTCCGGGATACTTCGCAGCTGCCTCTGAAAGCCGCGTGATGACCGTGTCGCGTGACCGCCGGATTCGGGGACGCACGGGAATGGGCAGTGCCAGGTCCATGCGCTCCCCTTCGTCGAGCGGAATGACGCTCTCGTCGGCGAGCCAGCGTGGGCAGACCTGGCCCTTGTTGCGCCCGCTGCGAATGCGACGACTGAAGTCCAGCGCCTCTTCATTCAGGAATCCCTGCGAGACCGGCGTGGCCCGCTCGCCCGCATATGTTTCCGTCACGGCAAGTGCCGCCCCCACCATGCGTCCCGTCGCGGACACTCGTTCGTCCGCAGCAGCTGGCGCCTGAATATTCGTGCCGTAGAGCGTGGCTTCAGCGTTAGCCATTCCCGCTTCGCCGATCCAACCCGCACTGCACATAAGCGACTCGTATCGCTTGGCTTCCGGCGTGAAGTTGCGGAAGCTGTAATCGTTGATGGTGAGGGCGAGATTGATGTTTACGAGACCGCGATCGATCATCGACTTCGTCCACGCATCACGCCAGGTGCGATGAAAGCGTGTGATGCGTTTCGCGACGTCCTTCCGCATGTTGATGGAGTCCTTGTCCTGCACCGTGCCCACTCGCGCGTCGCCGACGGGTACATCGTATAGGGCCCGCCGCACCGACGACGTCGGCATCGCCGACGCGGTCAACGGTACTGCCGTCGCGTGGAGTACGACGCCTGTCATCGCGGCGCTGAGCACTGCGCATGCAGAGCCGATCAGCAGCGCGCGAGTTTGACGGACGGGACGCAATGATGACATGCAATGTGCCGGAGAAGGACGCAGGATGTTGCGGTGCGCCAGCCATGAGCAACGAGCCGCGTGCAGAGAAATATCGTCAGCTCGCCGAGGCGCCACTAGTCGATAATGCGAAACTGTCGCTCGCTCCGAGCACTCCGCCCACCCGGTTCGCTCACGGACACGCGCATCAGGTACGCGCCGGGCTCGACGTTCCGAAGATCGAGTTCCACGGCGCGCGCGACGGTGGTGACTCGGCCAGGAACAACCGTGATGTTTCGCTCGGCCGCCGGTTCACGCCAGCGTACCGAGACGCTATCGCGCAGTCCGCCCGCAAGGCCAAGCGCTGCACCCGCACGACGCAGCAGCCCCGCGCGATCATCGCGCACGATCTCCACAGCGATGTCGACCGTATCCGCGAGGGCGAAGGCGTACGTCTCCCAGAAGAGACCCACCGGCGTACTACGCTTCACCTCGAGCGAGCCTCGCATCAGCGCAAGCGCCTCGGTGAGCGTCATTGCACTGGTGCTGTCTGGAGCTCGCCCGTGCAACAGGATCGCGTCGGAGAGCGCCACGTCGCCGGCTTCGAGAGGCGGTGGCGGACGAACGCCCGTTCGCATGCGCCGCGCTGGCTCATGCGACACGCGGCTCTCAAGTTCCACGCTGACCACGAACGGTTGCAATGGTACGTGTGCCGCAACGCGCAGAGTCGCCCCCGGCGGGACCGGCGCGCGCTCGATCACACGCGTATTGCCGGGTCCGAAACCGGCCACCAGCGCTGCAACGGGTGCTTCGATGGCATCGGGCGCCTGATCCGGCGCAGGATCGTCGATCGCGAGCGCGATCAGCACGCTGGTGTCGCGTCGAAGTACCGCCTGCTGACCGGATGGCATCGCTCGCACTTTCGGAAACCGAAGCGCATGCTCGTCGGGCCACCAGGCGTCGAGCGAAATTCCGTGGGGCCGTTCGATGCTCCACGCGGACGCTTCGGCATCGAACGGTCGGGAGAGCACGTCCCACGCCGGAATGAATGTCATCCTGTCCGGCGAATATTCGAGCGCCGGATAGGGTGGATCAGGAATGCGCCGCACGGCCTCGCGATTCAGCGAGATCGAATCATCGAGAAAACGACCGCCCCAGTACACGTGCGATGGCCAGCCGTAGCGCACGATGACCTCGCGCATGGCATCACCACCCGACGATTCGCGCCACGAAAAGCGCTCGTCGCGTTCAACGCCGGCGCGCAGGTTCGTCCACGTCTGGCGCGCGTGATGCGCCACGTAGCGATCGTTGCCCGCGTCGGACCACAGCGGGTCGGCCAGCCACCAGAGCGTGTCGAGCGCAGCGAGGCGTGCACGACAGTCGAGTTCGGACAGGCTTCGGCGCGTTCGATCGTCCACGATGCGCAGAACAAAACCATCGCCGCAGTCGAGGGCGTTTGCGTCGAGCGCCGAGCGCTGCGCGCCGCGAAACGCCAACTCCGCTTCGCCGAATCGCGCCAGCCGTTCGAGCGCCGCGCCTCGCAATGATTGACACCACGCCGTCTGACCGGCGCACCGGTCCGCGGCCGTGAGCGCCTTGGCGGGCTCCTGCTGGTCGAGGTGGAAGCGAACACGCTGTCCGGTGATCCAACCGTCGGCGGGGAAACGTGCAGCCGCGACGTCAAGCCGCTCGATCAGGCTGTCGCGCTCCCGCTTGAGACGTGGGCGCATCGCGACGATCAGCGCCAGATCCGGGTTGTTCGCCTCATCGAGCGGCAGGTCGTCCTCCGACGGCGTCCACATGGGGCAGACGGTCCCCCGGTCCCGCTCGCCGCGCACGCGGCCCATTGCCTGCCCCCGGAGCTGCGCTGGCGACTGCGCGCGGGCGCGAAAGGCATCCAGCTGCGCGATGGACATGCGGCCGGGCGGAGTGGGCAGACCCGCGGTGGCCGGGTTCGCGGCCGGCGTTCCCCGCGCAAGGAGCCCCTGCCAGCCGGCATTACAATAGATCGCGAGGTAGCGGCGCACATCCGGGCTGTAGTAGCCAGCCTCCAGATCCGGCTGCACGAAGTGAAAGGCGAGCGCTCCATGGCGCGACACCTCGCTCAGCTTCCACGCCGAGCGCCAGACGTCCTGAAAGCGGGTGATGCTCCGCGCGAGGGCGCGTCGGACCGCCACGGAGTCGCCCTCGGCCACGATCCGGGCGCTCGATGCCTCGATGGCCGGCGGTGCCGGGCGCGGCGGTCCGCGGTGGCAGGCCCCCAGCGTCAGGGCGAGCAGCGCGACACGCACGACCGCCGGCCGCGGCGCACGCGTGCTCGGCAATCTTCCGGTCCCGGGCGTGGTTCGCATGGTAGAAGAATGGCGCGGGAGACAACTTTGCTCCAGCGATTGCCGGTGCCACTGGCATCTTCGCGACGATCGTCACTATCTTGCGAGGCTTGGTGTTTCCACCAAACGACCCTGTCGGCCCGGTTCGGGGCGGCCGACAGCGGCGATGCCACGTTGTTCTGCGGCTGGAGAAGTGCTCCAGTCACTCGGCGCGGCCTCTCGCACCCCGTTGTCTCGCATCGCCACGGCGGCGCGGTCACAGGGCTTCAGATGTCCTCGCAAGCGGACGCGACACGTCCGGGAGAGTTTATATGCATCCGTTCATCGAAACGCAAAAGGAGTGGCTGCGCGACGACATGCCGCCGTTCCGCCCGGGCGACACCGTGCGCGTGAATGTTCGCGTGAAGGAAGGAGAGAAGGAGCGCTTGCAGGCGTTCGAAGGCGTGTGCATCGCGCGTCGCGGTGGTGGCGTCAGCGAGACGTTCACGGTCCGCAAGATTTCCAACGGCGTCGGCGTCGAGCGCATCTTCCCGCTGCACAGCCCGATGATCGGCAGCCTCATCGTGGTGCGCCGTGGCGTCGTGCGTCGTGCCAAGCTCTACTACCTGCGTGACGTCGTCGGCAAGGCCGCGCGCATCAAGGAGCGCAAGACGGTGCGTCCGCCCAAGGGTCCGGCCAAGGGTCCGGTCGCAAACTGAGCATGCCCCGGCGGCACGCGGGATCGGAGGACTGATGGCGCGCTGGAGTCGGCTTGAAGCGACACTGCGTACGCGTCACGGCCCCGCCATCGTTGGCGTCGATGAAGTCGGACGGGGCCCGCTCGCGGGCCCCGTTGTCGCATGCGCCATTGTCATGCCAGCCGGCTCGCGCGCGATTGCCGGTGTGAACGACTCCAAGCAGCTCGACGCGGCAACGCGCGACACGCTCGCGGCGCGCATTCGCCGAACAGCGCTCGCCATCGGCGTGGGCGCCGCGTCCGTGCGTGAGGTCGAACAGCTCAATGTGCTGCATGCAACGGTGCGAGCGATGCAGCGCGCCATTGCGCAGTGTGAACGGCGACTCGGCCGGCGACCTGACCACATCCTCATCGACGGCAACCCGCTGCGCTGGCTGGGCTGCGAGCACACGGCCGTGGTCAAGGGCGACGCGTCGTGCTATTCCATCGCGTGCGCCTCGATCATCGCGAAGGTGCTACGCGATGACCTCATGCACCGGCTTGCGCTGCGCTACGGCAACTACGCGTGGTCGCGGAACGTCGGCTATGGAACGCCGGCACACCGTGCCGCAATCGATCAGTACGGACTCACACCGCACCATCGGCGAACCTTTTGCCAACCCGCACAAATCGCCATGGAGCTTTCGTGAGTGATCCGGACGCCCTGCCGCACGACGCGACCATCGCGGACACGCTCGTCGATGATACCCCGCTGACGCTCGCGCCGCGCGTTCGCACCTTGTGGCGCATCAGCATGCTGGCGCAGGCCATGCTGCCTTCCGCGCTGCTTGGTGTCGGC
>JBBQNT010000160.1:0-8991 GCA_038330215.1 Gemmatimonadales bacterium | reverse complement strand
CGAGCGAGATTTTTTCTTCGCTCTCGTCGACCTTGAGCACCACCGCCTCGATCGCTTCTCCGATCGACACGATCTTGGACGGATGACGGACGTTACGCGTCCAGCTCATCTCGCTGATGTGCACGAGCCCTTCAATGCCCGGCTCGAGCTCGATAAAGGCGCCGTAGTTCGTGATGGACACGACCTTGCCATTGACGCGCGTACCCACCGGGTACTTGGCGGCCACGTCCTTCCACGGATACGCCTGCAGCTGCTTGAGACCGAGTGAGATGCGCTCGCGCTCCCAATCGATGTCGAGCACCTTGATTTCGAGCTCCAGCCCGATCTGCACCATTTCGCTCGGATGCGAGATGCGGCCCCACGACATGTCGGTGATGTGCAGCAGGCCGTCGACGCCGCCGAGATCAATGAACGCACCGAAATCGGTGATGTTCTTGACGACACCCTTGCGGACCTGATCCTTGGCCAGCTCCTTCATCAGCTTCTCACGCTTGCCGGCGCGCTCGTTCTCGAGGATGACACGACGCGAGACGACGATGTTGCGGCGACGCTTGTTCAGCTTGATGATCTTGAACTCGTACGTGTGACCGAGCAGCTCGTCAATGTTGGGCACGCGGCGCAGCGCGATCTGCGAACCCGGGAGAAACGCGTCGACGCCCATGAGGTCGACCACGACACCACCCTTGATCTTCTTGATGAGCGTGCCCTGCACCGGCTCGTCGCTTTCGTACGCGACGCGGATCTTCTCCCAGACCCGCATGAAGTCGGCTTTCTTCTTGGAGAGAACGACCGAGCCCTCGGCGTCTTCCAGGTGTTCAAGCAGGACCTCGACCTCATCGCCTTCCTTGAGCTCGGGCATGTCCTTGAACTCTTCGAGCGGGATCGTGCCTTCGGACTTGAAGCCGATGTCGAGCACGACCAAGTTCTCGCGGATTTCGAGAACGCGCGCCTTGACGATCTCGCCTTCTTCGATGGAGGCGAGCGTGCCGTTGTACATCTCCAGCATCGCCTCGAACTCAACGGACGTCAGTTCATCTTCGTCGTAGAGTTCGGGGCGGCGGTTGGCAAGCGGGCGCAGCTGGCTCTTCTGGAGGTCACGCTTCTCGCGCGCCGTGAGCCGTTCCGGCTCACCGTCGATGGCGTCGTCGAGGGTTGGGGTTTCGAGTTCGGTCGTCATACGCTGGAGTAGTCTCCGGAATCGCGGGGGATCGCTCGCCGCGCCGAGATGTGGGGAAATGGACAAGTTTACGGGAACCGTAAGACATAGCGTACTTGCGTGCGTCCGTCAACTTGGAGTCGGTGGCGGCTGTGTCGTGATCGGGCGAGCGAGTACGGCCGCCGCGGTCAAACGCGGGACGGGCATACCCCTCCGGGCGCCCCGCGCCGCGGATCCTGCCGATTGAAAACCAGCAGAACACGGCTGAGCTCGCCAGCGCGGGCGTCGCTCCCGCTCAATCCCCTCGCGTTCGACGCACCGCCTCCGCGAGGGCCACAATCCGCTCAACCTGCTCTTCCTGCGTCAACGTTGTGGTGTCGATCGTGATGGCCGTTGGATCAGGCCTGCTCTGTGTGGCGTCTCTGGCGTCGCGTGCGACGAGCGCTTCGGTCTCCTCCGCGATCTCGGCGTCTGTTGGTCGACGCTCCAGTCGCTGCACCAGACGACGTCTCGCCCGCTCCCAAGGGTCCGCAACGAGAAACACCTTGAGCGATGCCTCTGGGAACACCACCGTACCAATATCCCGACCGTCCACGACAACTTCGCAACTCGCACCGGCCTCGCGCACACGGGCATTGACCCAATCGCGCACGGCGGGCATGCTGGCGACCCGATACACCTCTTGCGTCACCTCGCGACCGCGAAGCTCCGCGTCCACGAGCTCGTTATCCAGCGTGGGCACAACAGAGCGCTCAGTGAGGGCCAAACCGATCCGACTAGCCTGCTGCAACACGCTCTCTGACGTCCAGTGCTCAGGTGGCAGTTGCATTCGCCAATTCGCGGCGGTGAGCGCCCGATAGAACGCGCCCGAGTCTACGTGGCGCACGCCGAGTCGCTTGGCCACCCACTGCGCGGTGGATGACTTCCCGGATGCGGCCGGACCATCGATCGCGATCACGAGCTTCGGCTGCCGTTCCGTGCTGCGTTCGGCGTCGTGTTCCGAACTGCGTTCCAGGTCGCGTCGCACGCTCTGTCCGACGTTGTGCACGCTACTCCGCACGCCGATCACGCGAGCGAGCTCAGACCAGAAGCTCGGGAACGACACGGCAACGCAGGCCGGATCATCGATCGTGATCGCGTTGCCGGGAAGTGCGGCAAGAATGCCGAACGACATGGCCAGACGATGATCGCCGTGCGTGACCACGTGCCCGCGCAGCGGTCGATTGTGTCCTCTGATGATCATGCCATCGGGCAACTCTTCCGCGTCAGCGCCGATCGCACGCAGATTCGCGACCACCGCACTGATGCGATCACTCTCCTTCACACGCAGCTCGGACGCGCCGCTGATGCGCGTTTCACCCGCTGCGCGAGACGCAACACAGGCAATGAGGGGCAGCTCATCGATCGCACGCGGGATCTCGTTGCCGTCGACCGTGGTCGCGATCAGCGCGCGCGGTGTCGCGATGAGTGTGCCGAGCCGCTCGCCACCGACTTCGCGTTCATGTTCGAGACGAATCCCCACGCCCATTCGCGCGAGGATATCGAACCCACCGGTGCGCGTCGGGTTGAGACAGACGTCGGGAAGTGCGAGCTCACCGGCGTTCGCCAGACCCGCCAACGCCACAAAGAATGTGGCGGACGACGGATCGCCGGGAACGGTGACGTCCACGGCGTGCAGCGTCGCAGCGGCTGGCAGCGACACCGAAGTCTCTGCGATGTTGAGCGCCACCCCTCGCGCGGCGAGCATTCGCTCCGTATGATCGCGCGATCGGCTGGGTTCATGCACCGTGACCGACACGCCACTGCTTACGCCCGCGAGCATGATTGCGCCCTTCACCTGCGCGCTGGCATGCTCACTGCGCCACTCGATGCCCCGCAGGGATGCGCCGACAATCTGCAGCGGCAATCCTTCGCCCGTCTCCGATTCAACGCGCGCGCCCATCGCGATCAGTGGCTTGGCGATCCGTCTCATTGGTCGTCTGGAGAGACTCGCATCGCCCACGAAGCGCGCGGCCATGCGATCCCGACCGGCCGCGATGCCAGCCACGAGACGCGTGGTGGTGCCGCTATTGCCGCAGTCGAGATCGATGGACGGCTGCTGCAGCGCCGCCGGGCCGCGCCCCAGCACCACGAAGTCGCGGGAGAGTTCCGGCACATGCACGCCCAGCGCGCGCAGCACGCCGGCGGTGGATTGCACGTCCGCGCTCGCGAGTATGTCGTTGATGCGCGACTCGCCGTGGGCCAATGCCGCGAACAACAGCGCACGATGACTGATCGACTTGTCTCCGGGCACGCGCACGGTGCCGGACACGGTCAGTCGCTCAACCACGGGAGACGTCACCGCAGCCAGGCTTCGAGCGATGTGCCCGCGTCGGTCTTTCCGTCGCGATACTTCACAATCACCGGCGTCTGGATGGACAGGTGTTGTTCGGCGCCCCAGGCAGACGTGACCCGTCGCGCGCCGGGCACGACGACAGCCCCCGCAGGGATTTCCAGCGGGGCACCCTCGTCCGCGCGAATCACAGTTTCGTGCACCAGATCGTATACCGGCGTTCCCCGTGTCAGAATCACGCCCGCACCGAGCACCGCCCGCTCGCGCACCACGGTTCCTTCGTACACGCCGCAGTTGCCACCGACGATGACGTCGTCCTCGATCACGACGGGAGCCGCGTTCACGGGCTCGAGCACACCACCGATCTGCGCGGCCGCACTGAGGTGCACGCGTTCACCGATCTGTGCACATGAACCGACCAGCGCGTGCGAGTCGACCATTGTGCCAGCGCCGACGAAGGCGCCGACGTTGATGTACATCGGCGGCATGCACACAACGCCGGGCGCCAGATAGGCCCCGCGACGAACCGCCGAACCGCCAGGCACGATGCGCACCGAATGTTCGAGCCGAAACTCTCGCGGAGGAAACGTGTGCTTGTCGAGAAAATGATTGATGCCGCCCGTTCCCGCGCCCATCTCCACGACACGGCCGAGGCGGAAGCCCAACAGGATGCCACGCTTCACCCACGGCACCACGTTCCACCGACCGCTGGCATCCTTCCGCGCCGCGCGCACCTCGCCGGCTTCGAGTCGCACGAGGAAGTGCTCGAAAATCGCGCCGGCATCGAGCGGCAAGGTTACGCCGCTGTCGAGCAGGTCAGGATGCGACAGGCGGGATTCGAGGTCGGCGATTGTGAGCGGCATGCAGGAATCGGTTGGGGCGGATTGCGGCTTGTTACTCGTTATAGCTTCAACAGCGCTTCGCGCACACCCGCCACTGCTGTCATGACTTGCTGCGAGTGCGCGCTGCCAAGCGGCACGAGCGGCGAACGCAGAACATTTGACACCATGCCGCCGGCGGCGAGCACCGCCTTGACCGACATCGGGTTGGATTCAACGAACGCGGCGGAGAAGAACGGCAGCAGCGCACGATGCAGCGATCTCGCCAGCGTGAAGTCGCCGCGCGAGAGTGCATTGACGAGTTGCACCATCGCACGCGGAAAGACGTTGGAAACGACGGAGACAACGCCTTCCGCTCCGAGCGCCATGAGCGGAAGCGTGAGCGCATCATCTCCCGAGAAGACCAGAAAACCCGCCGGCCGGCCGCGAATGATCGCGTCCATTTGCGCAAGGTTTCCAGATGCTTCCTTGACGGCCACGATGCGGGGATGTTCGGCGAGGCGGAGTGTCGTCTCGGCTTCCATATTGCTCGCCGTGCGTCCTGGGACATTGTACAGCATGATCGGCAGGGAGGTCGCGTCGGCGATGGCGTGAAAGTGCGCCATGATGCCTCGCTGCGGCGGTTTGCTGTACATCGGCGAGACCTGCAGCAGATGCGTTGCGCCAACCCCGGCGACGGCCTGCGAAAACGCGATCGCCTTCGCCGTGTCATTCGAGCCGGCGCCTGCTACCACGGGCACGCGACCACGCACTTCGTCAGCCACCATGGCGACCACGCGCACATGCTCATCGAACGACAGCGTCGCGGCCTCACCGGTTGAGCCGCAGGGCACCAGAAAGTGAATACCAGCAGCGAGCTGAGCGTGCACGAGCGCCTTGAGCGCGGACTCGTCGATTGCGCCGTCGTCAGTGAACGGGGTGACGAGTGCGGTGCCGCAGCCGTTGAGCAGAAGCGAATCAGTCATTGGGAAGGCGCGGACGAGGAGGCAATCAATCCCAGCACATCGCGCATAGTGTAGACGCCAGGCGCTGACTGGCCTGCGAGCCAGCGCGCTCCCACCAGTGCACCATCCGCAAACACTCGGCGATCACGCGCTTCATGCGTAATCCGAACCTGTTCGAAGGCGGCGTCCAGAACCAGTTCGTGCGTCCCCGGCATCGACCCCACACGAATGCTGCTGACCGGTATGGCGCGCCCAAGCGATCGCTCGGCGCGGTCGCGAATGGCAATCGCGGTGCCCGATGGCGCATCCAGCTTGGCGGTGTGGTGCGTCTCAATAAGGTGTGCATCGAACGAGGGGGCGTGGTGGAACAGCCGACCGGCCGCCTCGGCCAGCGCAAGCATGAGCTGCACGCCCGGTGCAAAGTTCGGCGACCAGAGCACCCGTCCGCCGAACGTACGTGCGCGCTCCACCAGCCCGTCCAGCTGCTCGTACCATCCGGTGGTGCCAACTACGACCGGCACGCCGGCTCGCATGCACTCCGTCGCATTGTGAATCGCGGCTTCGGGCACCGTGAACTCGATCGCCACCTGCGCGCCGCCCAGCGTGTCGGCGCTGATCGCCGCCGCCTGCCGACCAGCAGTATCAATGCGCGCCACGATCTCACAGTCGTGCGCCCGCGCGAGCCCGTCGAGCGCCGTGCCCATGCGACCCATGCCGATGAGCGCCACCTTGATCGTGGTCATGCGTGGGTGTGCTCGCTCGTGGTGTGCTGTTCGAAAAAGGTGGCGTGCAAGCGGCGCACCGCATCGATCACCAGCGCGTCGTCGATCACCAACGTGAAGTTAATGCCGGTGGCACTGAGAGACGCCATGTGCACGCTGATCGGCCCCAGCGAACCAAGCGCTGCCGCCAGCGTTGCACTGCCATCGGCCAGTCCGGCGCCGACGATGGCGACGACGCCCCGCTGTCGTTCTACGGACACGTCGCCCATGACAGACAGGTCCGCCACGATTGAATCGAGATGCGAGACATCATCGACCGTCACCGAGATCGACACTTCGGAAGTCGTCACCACATCCACCGACGTGCGATGCCGCTCGAATACTTCGAAGACCGACCGAAGGAATCCGTGGGCAAGCAACATGCGCGCCGTACGCAACTTGACGAGCGTGCTGGCGCGCTTGCCGGCGATGGCGCGAACGGGCAACCGAGGCGCGTCGAACGCGATCATGGTACCTGTGCCCTCAGGCCGCCGGGAGTTGAACACGTATACCGGGATCCCGCGCTGCACAGCCGGCGCGATGGTATTGGGGTGCAGCACTTTCGCGCCGAATGCGGCAAGCTCTGCTGCCTCATCGAAGCGAATGCGCTCGATCAACTTTGCCGCCGGTACGATGCGCGGATCAGCCGTCAGCATCCCATCCACATCGGTCCAGATTTCGATCGCCTCCGCTTCCATCGCGGCACCGATCAATGCGGCTGAGTAGTCGGAGCCGCCTCGGCCGAGCGTGGTGGTGATCTGTCCGGGCCCCGAACCGATGAAGCCACCCAGCACGGGAACGCAGCCGCGCTGCACCAGGGGCCGCAGGTGCTCACGTGTCGACGCGTTCATCGCCACAAGATCGGGCGTCGCACGCGTGAAGTGATCATCGGTGATGGTCACGAGCCGAGCGTCCACCCACTCCGCATCGAGGCCGCGCGCGCGGAAAGCGGCGGCTACCATCTGCGACGACATCAGTTCACCGATCGCCGCGATGGCATCGAGCGATCGCGGCGTTACGAAGCCGAGGGTGCTCAACGCCTCGGCGAGGTGTGCAAGTTCGTCGAATCCGGCGCCGATCTCGGCGAGCAGATCGTCACTCTCGGCACTGTTTGCCAGCAGCGTGGTCGCTTCGACGAGATGGCGCGAGCGCAGCGCTTCCACCAGCGTCAGCGCAAGCAGCAGGTCACCCTTTGCGGCATGACGCGCAATCTCGAGCAGATCATTGGTCGCGCCGGAGAGCGCCGACACAACAACGACAGGCTGTCGAGCGAGCTTTCCGTGAATGATGTCGGCGGCACGCACGATGGCGTCGGCGTCGGCGACGGATGTGCCGCCGAACTTGCAGACGATCACGTAGCCGCTCGCAGCGCACCGGTGGTGCGGTCCAGCACGCCGGTCGCGATCAGCAGCTCGGCGTTGAGCACCGAGCCTCCCGCCGCGCCGCGCACGACGTTGTGCGACATGGCCACCAGGCGCAGATCGAGCACGCGGTCCTCGCGCACGCGACCGATTGTCGTGGCCATGCCTCGGCCGGCCGGAGCGTCACGTCGAGGCTGCGGACGATCAGGTTCATTGCGCACGACGAGTGGCGGGACCGGCGCCGAGGGCAGACCGGCGACGGATGCATGACCCCGCCAGCTGCGCAGCGTATGCAGCGCGTCCACTACGGAAGGCGCACGTTCGAATCCGATACTAAGGCACACGGTGTGCCCATGTTCCACTGCGACACGATTGGCGTGCGCACTCACGGCGATATCCGCCACCTCGATGCGATCACCATTCAGCCGGCCCAGCAGCTTGCCCAACTCGCGTTCGATCTTGGACTCCTCATCGCCGATGTATGGAATGACGTTGCCCAGGATATCCAGCGAAGCAACGCCAGGATAACCTGCGCCCGAGATCGCCTGCATCGTGACGGCGAGCACCGTGCGCACGGTGTACGCCTCGTGCAATGGTGCGAGCGCCGAGGCAATCACGGTCGCTGCGCAGTTCGCATTGGTGACAATTGCGCCATTCCAGCCACGCACGGCCCGCTGCACGCGTAGCAGTGCCAGGTGATCACCGTTCACCTCCGGGATCACCAGCGGCACGTCATCTTCCATGCGGAAGTTCTTCGCGTTGGAGAGCACGAGTCGGCCAGCCCTGGCAAACGCTGCCTCGACGTCACCCGCCACTGCGGCATCGAGCGCCGAGAAGACGATCGGTGACCTCACTGCGTCCGGCGTGCAGGCCTGCACGATGAGATCGCCAACGCTCGCGTCGAGCGGGCCCTCGAGCCAGCGAGCCGCCTCGCGATAGGGGCGACCGGCAGAACGTTCGGACGCCGCGACCTCGCGAATGACAAACCACGGATGACCGGCAAGGTGGCGGATGAACGCCTGCCCCACGGCGCCGGTGGCACCGAGTATCGCGACGGGAATGCGCGCGGTCTCCGTCACGTTGACAGCAACTCCCGCGCAATGCGCACATACGCGCCGACCGCGTCGCGCAGCTCAGCGACCGCAATGTGCTCCTCTGGTGTGTGCGCCACGTGAATGGAGCCCGGTCCGAACAGCAGCGGGGTACCCCAGCGATCGAGCAACGGGATGTCCGTGGTGAACGCGACCGGCGCCACATCAAACCCCTCGATCACATGAAACCGCTGTGCCGGAATGAACGAGCCCCATTCGAGATCTGCGCGACCCCTCGCCCACGTCTCGAAAACCTGCCTGACCGGTTCGATGTCGCCGACCAGTCGGATCATGATCTCCGCTTCGGCGAGTCCGGGAATCACGTTGGCCTCGGTGCCGGCGCGCAGAACGCCGATGTTGCACGTGGTCTCGCCGAGCACATCGTCGGTTGGGAGCGCAAGAGTACGCACCTGCGGCAGCAACTCGAGCAGCGGATCGAGCGCGCTGGCGCCAAACTCGGGATATGCCGAGTGCGCCTCCCGTCCGCGCACGCGCACTATCACGCGC
>JBBQNT010000159.1:0-9095 GCA_038330215.1 Gemmatimonadales bacterium | reverse complement strand
GGCGAGTCGATCGCGCATGGCGTCGCGGTGCGGTCCGATTTTCGGACGCTCTGCGATCACCGTGACATCGACATTACCCACCCGCCAGCCGGCCGCGTGCACGTGTACGACAGCTGCGGCGAGCATGTTGATGGAATCCTTGCCCTTGTTCGCCGGATCGGTGTCGGGAAAGAGCGCGCCGATGTCACCCAGCGCGGCCGCGCCGAGCAGCGCATCGGTGACGGCGTGACAGATCGCGTCACCATCGCTGTGCCCCTCGCAGTGCCGGTCGTCCGGCACGTCGATGCCGCCCAGCCGCATCGGGCCACCCGGCGCGAAACGGTGCGAGTCGTACCCGATACCCATGCGCATCACCAGCGTACGCTCGCTCATGCGCTCATTCGCTCATGCGTCCATGCGTCCATGCGCCCGCGACGTTTCGCCGATTCGCGACCGAGTTCCTCACGCGGCCGCGCTTGCCGTGGGCACGGCGGCACTCTGGCCGGGAAGGATGGTGTAATCCTGCCGGCGACGCGCGGGTGTGAATCCGGCGTCCGTGATGAGGTGCTCGATTTCTGCGGTCGTGGTGCGATGCGTGGTGTTCGCCGCCGACACGACGTTCTCCTCGATCATCAGCGAGCCGAAGTCGTTGCAGCCGAACCGGAGCGCCATCTGGCCCACTTTCATGCCCATCGTGACCCACGATGACTGCAGGTTGGGCACGTTGTCGAGCACGATGCGCGAGATGGCGACAGTGCGCAGATACGCCTGTGCATCTGTGCGCGGCATGTGCGACATGGTGGGCGTGTTCTCGGGCTGCAGCGGCCAGCAGATGAACGCAGTGAATCCACCCGTACGCGCCTGCACATCACGAACACGCTGCAGGTGCTCGATTCGTTCGGCGAGTGTCTCGCCGATGCCGTACATCATGGTGACCGACGTCTTCATACCGGCCGCATGCGCCAACTCCATGATCTCCAGCCAGCGATCGGCGCCCGCCTTCTTGGGCGCCACCTGATCACGCACGCGCTGCACGAGGATTTCGCCGCCGCCGCCCGGAATGGAGTTCAGTCCCGCCTGCTGCAGTTCGCGGATCACATCGGTGGC
Organism: Gemmatimonadales bacterium; assembly: GCA_038330215.1. GTDB lineage: Bacteria > Gemmatimonadota > Gemmatimonadetes > Gemmatimonadales > Gemmatimonadaceae > JAABRT01. Next base: position 8,009 of record JBBQNT010000159.1, on the reverse strand, counting down.
GTCCATGCGAAAGCGGGTGGCAAAAAAGTCCACCTCGCTCGGCGAGAAGCCGTGAATGTGGATGGGGTGATACGCCTTGATGTACCGAAGCAGGTCGAGGTACCACTCGAACGGGATGTACGGGTTGTGCCCGCCCTGAATCAGGATCTGCTGGCCGCCGAGTGCCTTGGTCTCCTCGATTTTTTCGCCGATCTGCTCGAACGACAGCGTGTAGCCTTCGCCATGCTTGGGGCGACGATAAAACGCGCAGAATCCGCAGTCGGCGACGCAGACATTGGTGTAGTTGATGTTGCGGTCGACGATGTAGGTGACCACACCGTGCGGATGCAGCGCCTCACGCGCCCGGTCGGCCTCGAGGCCGAGTTCGAGCAACGGGGCGTTGGCATAGAAGTCGAGCAGATCACGCATGCGAACTCCGAGCACCGCGCTCAGGCGGCCGGAAGAAAGGCGAGGGTGCCGTCGGGCACACGACCGGCGACCACGAGTCGCCTGAAGAACTCGGTGAGGCCGGCCAGGTGCGGGTACGACAGGCGATAATCCAAACCAGAAAGATAGTCGAGGCAGCGATCCGCCCGGACGCCCGTTGACTGGGCGGCTTGCGTTGCCAGCGTCGGCAAGTTGGCCAGTCCCCAGTCGCGGGAGGCGAGCAGCGACGCGTGCGCGGCCATGCTGTCATGCACGGGTGTGGTGCGTTGCGCCACCCACACCGCAAACACGAACGGCAGTCCTGTCCACTGCTTCCATGTTGCGCCGAGATCGTAGCGATGCGGGTATAGCTTCGGCCACGGTCCATCCTGCTCCGCCGCATCATGCAGCCGCAGCGCGGCATCGCCGATGACCAGTCGCGCCTCGTGTGCTTCGCCGGCAAAACGTGCGATGTCGTCCACTTCCGCATCGCCGGGCACGAACTCGGGACGCGCGTGCCACACGTGCGAAAACAGCAACTCGAGCAGCGCGACGCTCGTCATGCTGCTGCGACTGACGATCACGCGCTCGCCGGTCAGCGCTTCGGCCGGACGCTTGCTGAAGAGCATCACACTCTGCACGGGACCGTTGCAGGAGATGGCAAGTTCAGGCAACAGCAGGTACCGTTCGGCATCACGTGCGTACTCCACTGCAGACACGACGCTCAGGTCCAGGTCACCGCGCGACATGCGCGCATTGAGTGCCGTGGGCACACCGTCCACCAACTGCGCATCGAGCGGCACAAGGCCGCGATCGATCGCGCCGTAAACCGGATAGCAGTTGATGTAGGGAATGCGACCGATGCGCAGCATTTGCTGTTCGCCTACGCCGATGCAAGTTCGTGAGCACTCGCCGCAGGGCCGCCATCCGCATCGGTGCCCGCATCGACGTCGCCGAACACGCGCAACACATTGTAGAACGAGTCGCGTTCAGCGGGCACCTTTCCTGCTCCACGAATGAGCGCGAGCAGCGCATCGAGCGTCATGCCCTGCGGCGTGGTGGCGCCTACCGCGTGGTAGATCTTCTCCCGCACCACCGTGCCCTCGATGTCGTTCACGCCGAAGTGCAGCGCCGTCTGCGTCACGAACGGCGTGACCATGATCCAGTGCGACTTGATGTGGTCGAAGTTGTCGAGAAAGAGTCGACCCACGGCGAGATTGCGCAAGTCGTCGAAACCGGTGCTCGACGTGCCGACGCGGCCCAATGTCTCGCCAAGCGCGTTGTCGTCGGGATGATAGGCGAGTGGAATGTAGGCCAGAAAGCCGCTGGTCTCATCCTGCAGATCGCGCAGCATGCCCAGGTGCTCCATGCGGTCCTCGATCGTCTCCACGTGACCGTAGAGCATGGTGCAGTTGGTGCGAATGCCCAGTTGATGCGCGGTGCGATGCACACCGATGTAGTCGGCGCCACCGAGCTTCTTGTCGGCAATCTCGTCGCGCACCGCCTCGCTGAACGTCTCCGCCCCGCCGCCCGGCATCGTGTCCAGGCCCGCATCGCGCAGCGCGATGAGCACGTCGGCCCACGACATCTTTTCGATGCGCGCAATGTGCGCGATTTCCACGGCCGTCAGGGCCTTGATGTGCACGTGGGGCAGTCGCGCCTTGAGCGCGCGAAACATCGTGGTGTAGTACTCGAGCCCCGTCTGCATGTCGAGACCGCCCACGATGTGGAACTCCCGCGTAAGCCCGTTGTCCGCCAGCTCCGCTTCCTCCATGACCTGCGCGAGTGAATAGCGGTAGGCGCCTTCTTCCTTTGGCAGTCGCGCGTACCCGCAGAATACGCAGGTCTTGCGCAGCACGCAGATGTTGGTGGGATTGATGTGCTGATTGGCGGCGAAGGTGACCTGATCGCCGTGGCGCTTGCGGTTGGCGGCATCCGCCATGCTGCCGACGCCGAGCAGGTCGGGCGAGCGGAAGAGCGCGACGCCGTCTTCGAGCGTCAGGCGCTCGCCGCGGCGAAGCTTCTCGCCAATGGGGAGAAGCGCCGGATCGCGCAGTTTGGTCAGGTCAACGTCGACGACGAGCGGCATGCGGAACTCCTGAAAAACGCGCGGATTCCGAGTGAGCGGTCCGGCGCGAGTGACGCGTGCCCGCTACTCAGTCGTGCCAGCGTCTGAGCGCGAGCGTAGTGTTGTGTCCACCAAAACCGGAGCTGTTGCTGATCGCAATCTCGATCTCCCGTCGCGTGGGCGTATTAGGAGAATAGTCGAGATCACACTCTGGATCCCGGGTTTCGAAGTTGATTGTGGGTGGAACAATCTGGTCGCGGATCGCGAGTGCGCAGGCCAGGAACTCCACGGCGGCGGTCGCGCCCAACATATGCCCCGTGCACGACTTGGTGGAACTCACCGTGAGTGTGTCGGCGTGCTCTCCGAAGACAGCGCGAATGCCTCGCGACTCATTGGGATCGTTGAGCGGTGTGGAGGTGCCGTGCGCGTTGATGTACTGCACGTCCGCCGGCCCGATGCCACCGTCTTCGAGCGCGCGCTTCATCGCACGCTGCAACCCTTCATGATCCTGCGGCTGACCGGTGAGGTGGTACGCATCGCCGGTGGCGCCGTAGCCGATCACCTCGCCGTAGATGCGTGCGCCGCGATTGCGGGCGTGTTCCAGCTCTTCGAGAACTACGACGCCCGCGCCCTCGCCAAGCACGAAGCCATCACGGTTCGCATCGAACGGCCGCGACGCACGCGCCGGATCGTCATTGCGCGTGGAAAGCGCCGTCATGTTGGCAAAACCGCCGATTGCCATCTCCGAGACCGCGGCTTCGGATCCGCCGGTGATCATGACATCGGCGTCACCGTACTGAATTGCGCGGAACGCGGTCCCGATGGCATGCCCACCCGTCGCGCAGGCGGAGACGGTCGCAAAGTTGGGACCACGGGCGTTGTAGCGCATGGAGACCACTCCGGCGGCGATATCGGAGATGAACATCGGCACGAAGAACGCCGAGATCTTGCTGGGACCGCGCTCGCGCAGCATGTCATGCTGCTCCTCGAACGTGCGGATACCGCCGATGCCGGAGCCGATGATGACGCCGGTGCGGTCGGGCTCATAGCCACCTTCACCGAGCCCAGCGTCGGCCATGGCCTGTACCGACGCGGCCATCGCGTACTGCGTGTACGGATCGGCTCGTCGCGCTTCCTTGCGATCCATCGCAATCAACGGATCGAACTTCTTCACCTCGCAGGCGAAGCGCACCGAAAACGCTGACGCGTCGAAATGCGTGATCGGTGCGGCACCTGAGATCCCATCCAGCAAGCCCTGCCAGGTCGTCGCCACGTCGTTACCGACGGGTGTGACGGCTCCGAGTCCAGTGACGACGACCCTGCGACGCATCAACCAGCGACCTTCGCCTCGAGATATGCGATGGCGTCACCGACCGTGCGCAGCTTTTCGGCATCCTCGTCCGGGATGTCGATGTTGAATTCCTTCTCGAACTCCATCACGAGCTCGACGATGTCGAGCGAGTCCGCTCCCAAATCCTCGATGAAGCTGGCTTCCGGGGTCAACTTCTCCGGCTCGACGCCGAGCTCCTTCTGGATGATGTCCTTGATCTTCGCTTCGTGCTCCGCCATGGGAACGGTTCCTCGTGTGTGAGACTGAAAGGTGAACAAACAAAGGTATCCCCGGACACGCGTCCGAGGGAGGGTTTGCGGCGCGTGCGCTTACATCGCCAGGCCGCCGTCCACCACGAACACCTGTCCGGTGATGTACGACGCGAGGTCCGAGGCAAGAAAAGTGACCATATTCGCGATATCGGCGGGCGTTCCGAGCCGCTCGAGGGGAATGCTGGCCGACAGCGCCGCCTTCGCATCTGTGGGCATGGCGGCGGTCATATCGGTGTCGATATAGCCGGGCGCCACCACGTTTGCGAGCACGCCGCGCGAGCCGAGTTCCCGGGCCAGCGACTTGGTGAGTCCGATCAGCCCCGCTTTGCTGGCCGCGTAGTTGGTCTGGCCCTTGTTGCCAATGAGACCGACGACGCTCGCCAGATTGATGACGCGGCCACTGCGGCGCTTCATCATGCCTCGACTGGCCGCTCGACAGGTCGCGAACGCCCCACGCAGGTTGGCGTTGATGACCGTATCCCAGTCCTCATCCTTGAGGCGCATGATGAGGTTGTCGCGCGTCAGCCCGGCATTGTTGACGAGGATCTCGAGCGAGCCGAAGTCGCGTTCCACCGACTCCACCAGTGACGTGCACTGCGCCATCTCGCCAACGTCGGCGGCGTAACCGCGGGCGGTGACATTGTGGGCGCTCGCAATTTCAGCCGCGGCGGCCTCCGCGCGTGCCTGATCGCGTCCCGTCACCGCAACGGACGCGCCGCACGACGCGAGCTGCTCGGCGATCGCGCGGCCGATGCCGCGAGTGGAACCGGTGACGAGCGCAACGCGCCCGGAAAGATCAATGCGCATGCGACGGATTGAGGGAGTGACCGAGTTCGAGCAACTGCTCCAGCTCGGCGACGGTGCCGCCGGTCATAATGCGCGCATCGGGTGCAATGCGTCGCGCAAGGCCAGACAATACGCTGCCCGTGCCCAGCTCGACGAAGATTGCATCCGGGTACGCGTGCACGAGCGCCTGCATGACCTGCGTCCACTGGACCGGTGATGTGAGCTGCTGCAGCAGCAGTGCCCGCGCCGACTCGGCCGACGTGACTGCAGTCGCATCCGCGTTGGCGTAGACAGGCACGCGCGGATCCCGAAGCGTGGCGGATGCGAGTGCCGCGTCGAGTCCCGCGACCGCGGGTTCCATGAGGGGCGAGTGAAACGCACCGCTTACGGGCAGCGGAAGGCACCGTTTGGCGCCCGCCGCCTTGGCCAGCTCCATCGCGCGCTCGACCCCGGCGGTTTCGCCCGAAATCACGACCTGCTCGGGGCTGTTGTAATTGGCCGGCACAACGAGCCCAGCCTCGCTCGCTTCCGTGCAGATGTCCTCGATGCTGCGGCTCATCGTGCCCAACACGGCGCTCATGGCGCCGGGACGTGCCCGTCCGGTCGCGTACATGAGGTCACCGCGACGGCGCACGATGCGTGCGGCATCTTCGAGATCGAGTGTGCCCGCCGTGTGATAGGCGGAGAACTCACCGAGTGAGTGGCCGGCAGCGGCGCGCACGAAGGGCGCGAGCACATCGCCCACCATTGCCCACGCCGCCGCGCTGTGTGCGAGCAACGCCGGCTGTGCATTGTGCGTCAGGCGCAGTTGATCGCCGGGCCCCTCGAACGCCAGTGCGGAGATGGCCTCTCCCGTGACACGATCCACGGTCTCGAACGCGTCACGCGCTGCTGCAGATGCGTCGAAGAGGTCGCGCCCCATGCCCACTTTCTGCGAACCCTGCCCCGGCAGCAATAATACGATATCCATGGACATCTCCTGAACCGTGGTGCCCTGGGCGTGCGCTAGAAGCGCACTACCAGCGAACCCCATGTGAATCCCGCGCCGAACGCCGCGAAAAGCACCAGCGTGCCTTCGGGAACGCGACCCTGCCGGCGTGCGTCGGCGAGGGCGATGGGAATGGACGCGGCACTGGTATTGCCGAAGTGTTCGACGTTCGTGAACACGCGGTCCATCGACAATCCCGTATGCTTCGCGGTGGCCTCGATGATGCGCATATTCGCCTGATGCGGGATCATGAGGTCGATGTCGGACGGCGTGAGCTTGGCCATGTCGAGCGCACGATCGACTGCTTCGCCCATGGAGCGCACCGCATGCTTGAAGACCTCACGTCCTTCCATGCGGACATATTGCCGCCTCTCTTCGTACACCTTGTCGCTGAACGGTTCGGCCACACCACCGGCCGGCCGCCACAACAGATCGAACAAGTGGCCATCGCTGCGAGCATAGCTCGAGAGAATGCCGCGCTCTCGTGCATCACCACGCGGCAGCGTGCGCACGTGCCGGATGATCGTGGCGCCCGCACCATCACCGAACAGCACACACGTATTGCGATCGGTCCAGTCCACGATGGTGCTCAGCACTTCCGCGCCGATCACGAGCACCGTCTCGGCCATGCCGGTGGCGATCAGCCCCTCGGCGACCTGCGCGCTGTACAGCCAGCCACTGCATGCCGCGCCCAAGTCGAACGCCATGGCGCGGCTCGCGCCGAGCGCGGCCTGCACTTCGACGGCGGTAGCCGGCAGCAGGTGATCCGGCGTCGCGGTGCCGAGCACGATCACGTCGATCTCACCGGGCTGCACGCCGGCTTCAGCCATGGCGATGCGGGACGCGGCGGCGGAGAGCACCGTCAGCGTCTCGTCCGGATCCGAAACGTATCGCTGTCCGATGCCGGTGCGATCGCGGATCCAGGCGTCGTTGGTATCGAGGCCGTTCCGGGCCAGATCGTCGTTGGTGACGGCGCGGCGCGGCACGGCATGTCCCGCGCCGGCGATATAGCAGATGGGGCGCTTCACGCGGCTGAGCCCGTAGGTGCGTTGGAGGGCACGGACTCCGCCAGGCGCCGGCGGATGTGTGCCGTCATATCGGACTCGTACGCGCGCTGCGCGACACGGATGGCGTTCTTGATGGCCTTGGGCGAACTCTTGCCATGCGAGATGATGCTGACCCCGTTGACGCCCAGCAGCGGCGCACCGCCGTATTCGTCGGCGTCGAGCTGATGCAAGGCGCGCCACAGCGTCCCGCGATCGAGCTGCGCCTGGTCGGCAACGAGTCCAATGAGCGTAGGCGCGAGCGCTTCGTAGAACTTGAGCAGCACATTGCCGACGAAGCCGTCGCACACCACAACATCGATCGGTCCGCGATCACAGATGCCGGTCGCGAGGTCGCGGCCCTCGACGTTACCGATGAAGTTGAGGCCGGACATCAGCAGTCGCTGGTGCGCGTCTTTCACCACGGCGTTGCCCTTCTCCGCCTCTTCGCCGATGGAGAGCAGGCCGACGGTGGCCGACGGGCGCCCGAGCAGGTCTTGCGCGTACGTCGCACCGATGCGCGCGAACTGCACCAGCTCGAGCGCGGAGCAATCGACGTTGGCGCCTGAATCGAGCACGAGTACCGGCTGATTGGCGGTCGGAAAGATCGTGCCGATGGCAGGCCGCGTCAGTCCGGCGTGCAGCTTGAGCAGTACGGTGGATGCGGCCATTTGCGCGCCAGTGTTGCCGGCGGAAATGAACGCGTCGGCGAGCCCGTCCGCGACGCGCTTGAGACCGACAACCATGGAGCTATTGGGGCGACTGCGCAGGGCAACCGCCGGCTTGTCCGTCATTGCAATAACGTCGGGCGCCTCGACAAAGACGAGGCGGTCGCGGACGTGCGCGTACGCCGCATACTCACCGGCCAGAAGCTCGGCAAGCTGCGATTCAATGACGGCCGCTGGGCCAACAAGGTGAAGTTCGAGCGGGGCCGGCAGCTCCGCGAGCGCCAGAAGCGCGCCCGCCACGGGGGCCCGAGGGGCGAAATCGCCCCCCATGGCGTCCACGCAGATGCGCGCCAACGCTTACGCTTCCTGCGCGGCCACTCGCTGTTCACCCGCATAGTACCCGCACTCGAGGCAGACGCGGTGTGGACGCTTCATCGTGCCGCACTGCG
>JBBQNT010000158.1:0-9158 GCA_038330215.1 Gemmatimonadales bacterium | reverse complement strand
GATGTTGCTCGAGCCCGGTGCGCGTCGCTTCCTCTCAACGGCCGAGCGTGGGTTTCGCGACCATCGGCATGACCCGGGCAGTGATCTGGGTGCCGTGATCACGGACTACGGAAAGGCGCTGGAGCTGCAGACCAATGCGATCCTTCGCGCTGCGATGAACGGTGCGCCCGATGTGGCGCGTCGGGTGAAGCTCGAATCCCATACGGTGCAGCTTCCCGAGGCGCTTCCACTGATGCTGGGTCAGCTGGCGCGAGCACTGGGCGGCGAGCGTGATCTCGCGGCACATCTGTGCAACGTGCTCAAGGACGGCGGGTGGTTCACCAGAGAGTTTGCGGTGATTCTGGACAACTTCACGAGCGAGGCGCGCAATCCCGCCACGCACGGAGAAGCGGTGAGTCGTGAAACCGTTGTGCGGTGGCGGAATCGGCTGCTTGGAGTTGGCGCGGAGAGTGTGATGTGTCGGCTGGCGAAGGTGCAGAAGCTGTAGCTCACCTCCGCTCCGTCTGCTCTACGCTGTCAGCACAGAGCCGTGCATTCGCTGTGTAAGTATCGAAACGCACCCTCGCAGGGGCGTGGCGGAACGAGCCGAACTCCGCATCACTGCACGCCTATTCGGAGGTCCAATGATTCAGCTGTCCTGGGGTGAGAGGCCGGTCGACAACTACCTCGCTCTACTCAACGGTGTTCCGGAGAACGAGCTTGATTCGCCGCGTAGGTCTGTCGTCCCGCTCGTGGACTTCTGGCGAACGCCCGAGAAGCGAGTGCATGAGTTGGGAGAGCTTATCGGACTGCCACTGCATCCTCCGGCCAAACTCGTTTTCGAGTACGCCGTGGAGGTGCAGAGTGGGCGCGGAAAGGCGTCGTTCACGGACCTGATGATTCTGACAGGCGACACCGCCGTCGCGATTGAAGCGAAGTACACCGAGCCCGAATACGAAAATGTACGGGCGTGGCTGAGGGACCCGGTCGAGGACAATCGCACCAAGGTGTTGAACGGCTAGGCGCCGGAGCACTACAGCAAGCATCTGACCGCGCTTGCTGCGCTGCTGCCTGAAAACTCCGCACTTTCGCTGCACTTGATCTCATGTGCGGCAAACGGATCCGATGCACACGCAGCCCTGGTGAGCAAATGGGACGCTGGTGAGCGGACGTTGCACGAGGGCGTCAGAACAGCGCTATGCGAAGGGCCTCTCTTCGAGTTTGGCACGAGGCGCGCGCGACGGTTTCAGCCGTCGGCTGCATCGTAGACGAGAGTGCAGCACCGAGCTGAGTTTTCCGCAGGGGCTGATGGATGATTCGGCACAGATGAACATCTGGCTGCACAACACCGTTCTGAACAAGGTCGCGGCGAACTGTGGTTACATCCCGCACGACTTGCTGACCTGATCGCTCAGGACTTCACACCGTCAATGTTTCGCCGCCGTCAACATGTGGCTCCGAAAGCCCGCGCAGAAAGCGGTCGCGATGGCGACGCACTCCACGCGCGACCGCGCTCCAGACGTGTACCGGAAAATCCGATGGCAAGCGTTGCTCCACACGGTCAAGCGCACCGTCAACGCCCCGTACCAGCTCGACAAACGCATCCATCGCATACGGAACCCGCGTCTGCGTGGCCAATCCGGTCCAGTGTCGAGTCGAAATACGCGCGATATGACGACGCGGTTGCCGTTCACCGCGTAGCGCCATGGCCAGCGTTGCCTTCTGTTCCGCAAGCTCGCCTGCACTGCGACCAATGATCGGCCACGCCGACAGCACATCGTACAGCGGCGTGAGCACATAACCGTGGCGGCGCAGAAAGATCGAGAAGTTCTTGGCGTGTCCGTCAATCGCAGCGAGCAGCCAGAACGCAAGTTGCGACTTGGCGAACGTCAGCACGTCGCCCTCTGCATTCGCGCTTGACCGCAACAGATCCATGATGCGCTCGACACCCGGTCCACCTTCTGCTTCATACTTGGCATCGGGGGATAGCCCGAACGCCTGACACACATCCTCCTGCGGCAGACGTACGATCCAATCGTCGGCGTTCCCGTCACTCGCGGGCATCAGCTGTCGATCAAACCGCTCCACCACCAAAACCTTCTGCGGACCCAGGTCGTCCACAAAGGTCGCGATCTCGGTGTGGGCCACGGGAAATCCGAGCTCACCGAGAAGTTGCATGCAGAGCCACTCGTTCTCGACGGAGTGCTGCATGTCGTAGCGCATGTTGCCCACGAGGCCAAGCGGGAGCTTGAGAATGTGCGTGGTTGGGGTCGCGCCATGCGGCACATGCCACGCACCGTTCAGTCGCAGCAGTGCAGTCTTCTCCTGCGCGCCAGCGATGGAAATACGAAAATGTGTCGCTTCGTCACGCTGACCGAACACACTTTCTGCGGTGACACCTCGCAGCAATGAAGCGATACCGGCATCATCTATCGGTGAGGCATTGATAAGGTACACGTTCGGCGCTTCCGAGCCCGTCGGCATGAGCTGCACCGCGCCGGCACAGTCCCGTCCGATAGCGGCGAGCAGATCAAACGGACTCGCAGACCCTGTCCGGAAGCGCCCAGCAAGTCGTTCGCGGATCGCTCGGCTGTCGGGCAGCAGGTTGTCGAACCATGACGCAACGGCCGCGCCGCGATGTGGCTGGTTTCCTGGAAGGATCGGCAGTGACCGCGAGAGGCTGCGCACACGCGCTGACGCGAGCCATTCGTCTGCGTACTGAAATGCCGGAGTGCCAGCACCCACGGTCCACCGGCCCACCAGCTCGCCGTTCATCCATACATCGAGGCTGCGCGTCACTACCACTCACCGCGCGGCGTCGACGGAACGGCGCCTGCTTCCGTTCCTGCATCGGCGTCCTGCACCTCGAGCACAAGGCGACCGCTGAGTAAGTGAACAATGCGCTGCAGCTGCGAAAACCCAAGATTCGCTGGGTCGCGCTCGATTTCGCTGACGCGTGCCCGTGTGACACCCAACAGAGCGCCCAGCTCTGATTGCGTGAGGCCCTTCGCCTTTCGCAGCGCTCGCAAATACATCGCAAGCTGCGCGGGCGACTGCAGTGGGTGCCTGGAGATGCTTTGACCGACAGCTATAGCCTTCTTTTGCATGATGAAAGCTGTGGCTTTCGTTCGCCAAAGTCAAGCTATAGCTGTCGCACAGGGCGTTTCAGCACCTATGGGCTGCGAGAGTGTGCTGTCGGCCTGCCTACATCACGATCACGAACCGATACTTCACATCACTCTTGAGCACGCGCTCGTGCGCGGCGTTGATGTCATTCATCGTGATCTTCTCGATCTGCGAGGTGATGTTGTGTTCACCGCAGAAGTCGAGCATCTCCTGCGTTTCCTTGATCCCACCAATGAGTGAACCGGCGATGCTGCGTCGCCCGCAGATGAGTGGCATCACCGAAGGCGACGGGTGTGGTTCGGCCGGTGCGCCCACAAGCACCATGGTGAACGCCCCGCCTGACGGCCCATTGCCTCTTCGTCGGTGCTGATCACGACGTCATGCGCGCCGAGCGCCTTGGCGTCGGCCACCTTTGCGGGTGTCGTGGTGAACACCACTACCTCGGCGCCCATCGCCACGGCGAGCTTCACGGCCATGTGTCCGAGACCACCCAGACCGACAACCCCGACGACAGAGCCCTTGCTCACGCCCCAGTGCCTGAGTGGTGAGTACGTGGTGATGCCGGCGCACAGCAGTGGCGCTGCGCCCGCGGGGTCGAGGTTGGGCGGAATGCGAAGCACGAAGGCCTCATCCACCACGCCGACCATTGCCCCGCGGACAAGGCGGTTCGCCGCGCATTCACACTGCGGCTAATGGCGTGAGCGTTTGATCAACGTCAAGTTGCAACACACGCATCTCGCACACCTGTCGCCGCACGACGTGCGGCCCACCTCAGCCCGGACGTAATCATGGGACTGTTCAGCAAGATTCTTTCCAAGCTCGGCATCGGTGACGACAAGTCCGACAACACCGCCGCCGCCGCACCTGCTGCTCCCGCCAGACCGCGCGGACCAGACCCGTCGGTCGCAATCCCCGTGGTGAATGTCGAGGAGAAGCTCGAAGCCATGGCGAAGGCCAATCCGCAGGAGCTCAACTGGCGCACCTCGATCGTTGATCTGCTCAAGTTGCTCGATCTCGACAGCAGCTTTGCCGCACGCAAGGAGTTGGCTGCCGAACTGAACTGTCCGCAGGAACTGATGGGAGATTCTGCGCAGATGAACATGTGGCTGCACAAAACCGTGCTGGCGAAGATCGCCGCCAACGGTGGTTACATCCCGCACGATCTGCTTACCTGAGCAGCCGAGGCTTCACGCCGGGCATTCACTCGCCGGCGTGAGCCTGTCGCACGTCGCCGGCGCACCGCGCACGCGTTCCGCCAAGCGTGTTGCTGGCAGGAACATTGCATGTGCAAGGAAACTAGCATATACTTGCATTAGAATGGCACACCCCCACACCGCATCCTCGACACCCGACCCATCGGTCGTGACCGCCCGCGCCGCGCTGTCGGCCGCCAGCCGTCTCGGTCTCACCAACCGGCACCTGGCTGCCGTGATCGGCACCAGCGAAGCTTCCGTCTCGCGCATGCAGCACAGCCGAGGCGTGGACCCGGCCAGCAAGGAGGGCGAGCTGGCACTCATGTTCGTGCGGCTCTTCCGGTCGCTCGACGCGCTCGTGGGTGGCAACGAGGTGCAGGCGCGCGCGTGGATGCACGCGATGAATGATCATGTGGGCGGCGTGCCGGCTGAGCGCATTCGCACCGTGGAGGGATTGGTGGATGTCGTCCAGTATCTGGATGCAATGCGCGGGAAGCTCTGAGCTCAGGCCGCTGCAAATCACGCCGTGGCGCGTGGTGGAATCACAACACGAAGTCTCCACGCGCAAACTGGTGAACTCGGCGGATGAACAGGAGCTGCTCGAGGCCCTGCTCGACAATGTCAAGCCGCCCGCGCCGCTCACGGGGCGCATGCACTACCTGCTCTTCACACCGTTTCGCTATCCGCCGCTGCGACATGGTTCGCGCTTCGGCACACGACACGAGCGCGGCATCTGGTACGGGTCCGAGCAACCGCGCACGGCGTTCGCGGAAGTGGCGTACTATCGCCTGCTGTTTCTCGAGGGCACGCACGCAACGCTTGGGCTGGTGACCACGTCGCTGACGGCGTTCACGGTGCGCATGCGGTCAGTGCGTGGTGTGGACCTGAGTGCGGGGCCGTTCAGTGCCTCCGCAGCGCAGATTGCGTCGCCTGATTCGTACAGCGAGTCGCAAGCGCTCGGACAGGCTATGCGAGAGGCGGGCGTCGAACTGTTCAGGTATCCGTCGGCGCGCGACACCGAAGGCGGAAGCAACGTCGGAGCGTTTTCACCGACGGTGTTTCACTCGGCGTCGCCGCAGCACTTTCAGCGCTGGCACTGTGTGGCGACGCGAGAGCTGGTGGAGTTCACGCGTGGTGATCTAAAGGGGACGCGCGAGACGCACGCGTTTGCGAGAGCGCAGTTCCTGGTGAAGGAGCGGTTGCCCGCGCCGGCGGTTTGAGGGGGGCGAGACACTATTCTCACGAATCAACAATTTTGAGGATAGCGACTCACTAAGACGCTCATTATCTTCAAAAAGGAGCCTTCGTGAGAATAGTGCTACCCACTATCCTCACCCATGAGAATAGTGAGGATCTGAGATGCAGCGCGGCCGCACTGGAACACACCTGACCACCGTGGTCGCCGGGGAGGCGGTGCACGCGTTCGTGCCGCAACCGCTCCCTCCCAACCCGCCCCTCGAGATGACGCCGGCGCGACAGCGTCTGCTCGAGAGGGCGGTGCTCGCCTGCGGCCGCCTCGATGCGATCACCGCACTGCTGCCCGACCCCGATCTCTTCCAGTACACGTACGTGCGTCGCGAGGCGGTGCTCTCCAGTCAGATCGAGGGCACACAATCGTCACTCTCCGACCTGTTGCTCTTCGAGCTCGATGAGGCGCACGGCGTGCCTTTCGATGATGTCACGGAGGTGTCCAACTACGTTGCGGCGCTCGAGCACGGACTCGCCAGGCTGCGTGAGGGATTCCCGCTGTCCAACCGGCTGATTCGCGAGGTTCACGGTAAGCTGCTGTCCAACGGGCGCGGGGCGGCGCAGCAGCCTGGCGATTTTCGTCGTAGCCAGAACTGGATTGGCGGTACGCGGCCGGGCAACGCACAGTTCGTGCCGCCGCCTACGCACGAAGTCGAGCCCAGCATGGCGGCGCTGGAGCAGTTCCTGCACAGCGACGCAGCGCCCGGCGCACTGCTCAAAGCCGCCCTCGCTCATGTGCAGTTCGAAACGATTCATCCATTTCTCGATGGCAACGGTCGAGCGGGACGTCTCCTGATCGCACTGATCCTTCATCACGACGGGGTGATGCAACAACCGCTGCTGTACCTGTCGCTGTACCTGAAGCGGCACCGCAATCAGTACTACCGCCTGCTCGATGCGGTGCGAGAGACGGGTGACTGGGAGGCGTGGATCGACTTCTTTCTCGACGGTGTGGAGAATACAGCAACGAGTGCAGTCGAGACGGCGCACCGATTGCTGGAGCTGTTCGAACTCGACGCAAAACGCATACGCGCGTTGGGTCGAAAGGCGGCCTCGGTCATGCCCGCGTTCGACACGCTCCGTCAGCGTCCGGTGGCAAGCATCCAGCTGGTGGCGAAGCGCACGGGTGTCTCACCTGCAACGGCCGCGAGGAATGTGGCGTTGTTGATCGACCTCGGAATTCTTCGAGAAATCACAGGAAAGAAACGCGCGCGGGTCTTTGTGTATGGCGCGTACCTGGATCTGCTCAACGAAGGGGCGGAGCCGCTGTGAAGGTTTGACCTGTTGCACTCCGAATCAGCGGGAAGCACGCTGGGTCAGCTCTTATTGACCAACCAGATCGGTCAGAGTAATTTGACCAAATGGCTACCATCCCAATCTCCGAGGCAAAAGCCAAACTTGCCGCCCTCGTACGGGAGGTCGCGGCGTCTGGCGAGGCCTATGTCATCAGTGTGAATGGGCATCCCATGGCCGAACTGCGTCCATTCGTACCCACGCCAACTCCGGGTCGCTTCAAGGACGGCATTCGGTTCACCGAGGAATCCTTCGCCCCGCTGCCCGACGAGGATGCCGACCTGTGGGGCGTGTGACATCACCCGACCGTGCGTTGCTGCTCGATACCGTCGCCTTCATCTTCTGGCACGCTGACAGTCCGCGATTGTCGGCGGCGGCGCGCGCGGCCCTGATGGAGGCTCCTGATCGCATCGTGTATGTGAGCGCTGCCAGCGCGTTTGAAATCGCGACAAAGGTCCGACTGGGCAAACTCACCGTCCCGCCGGCGATGCTGAACGATTTCAGCTATGTGGTCGAGGCAGATGGCTTTCGCTTGCTCGACGTTGACGCGAGGTTCGCCATTCTTGCGGGGCAACTGCCAGGATCACATCGCGATCCATTTGACCGATTGATTGCCGCGCAGGCACTCGCAGTCGACTGCGCCGTGGTAACGAACGACGCCGCATTCCGCGAGTTTGGCGTGGACGTGCTCTGGTAGAGTTGAGCATCGGAGCGTAGCGGTTGATCGACGGAACGACGATCATCGCTGACTCACGCGCGCGTTCGGCTGTACCTACGAACTGCGTAGCCGGCATCAAGCAAGACGCGCGCGCAAGCGCATCACGTCGGCAGCGAGAGCGCGGCAAGGTGGCGGCGCGCGATGATGTACTGCGTGCCACCGCCGACGCGGCTTACGTGGTCGAACGACCGACGCTGCATGTTGTTGAACGAGATTGCTGCCGCCACCGACACGAGCGCGGGAACGGGTGTAAGCACGGTCCCGCGTTCAAAGCGCACCTCATTGAATGTGGTGCCGGTGCTCGTGGGCGAGGTGCCCGGAACGGTGAAGTACACGAAGGGCTTGGGGCGTTCCGTTCCGGTGCTGACGTGACGTGCGAGCGGCGTGCCAACTTCCAGCAGGCGCTCGTACACGTCACTGTGGAAGTCGATGCCGCGGAAGTAGTCCACCCACTCTGCCGGGTTTGCATGAATAACGTCGCGAAAAAACTCGCACGCCGCTGCGAGCCCGGCGCGCACCGTTGGCGCGTCGGTCAGGCCGAGCATCCGACGCATCTCGCTCACGTCACCGTTATGCATCATCCGTCATGACTGTTGATCATGGTGCGTCGTCGTAGCCGATCGCGCGAGAGACTGAGTCAATGCCGCTCGATGATCACTGCAATATCACGTTTGTAGGAACGGGCGTGAGGCCGAGTGCGGTGAGACGTGTGTTGACGGTGGCGAGATCGGTTTGCATGATCCGCTGCATTTCACTGAGATACCCTGCCAGCTCGTCGCGCAGAATGCCGTAGATCTCGGGCATGTACGTACCCGGCGGGCCGTCACCGCGCTCCGACATCGACAGCAGGTTCGCCAGACGATTGTTGACGCGGATGGGATAGTTGAGCGGGTCCTGACCACTCTGGTTCTTCACCTGATAGATCTTCTGCTCCACGTCGGAGATCTTGCGGTTGAACTCGGCGGCGGCACGCGCCAGCGCGCGGTCGTCGGACTTGGTCAAACGATCGGCCACCTGCGACTTGGTTTCGCGAATGCGGATGACAGCCTGATTCGCTTCGGTCGACTTGTCGCGCACCATGCGGCCGAACTGATATTGCTTGTGCAGGTCGGCGTCGGTGACATCGGCGATGAGCGGATTGCGCTGCACCACAAGCGGCGCGTTCATTGACTGTCCATCCACGGTCATGCGCAGCGTGTAGCGGCCAGGCGGCACGGCCGGCCCGTTGAGTCCCGCGCCCCAGAGGATCATGCCGGGAAAGCCGACGATGGGTTCGGTGCGCAGATCCCACGTGAAGCTGTTGAGACCGGCGCGGTTGGGCAGCCAGCTTACACGCGCACCACGACGACCGCCGCCAGCCGTCGCAGCGGTGCTGTCACCGCGCGTGGTGTCGATGGAGTACGCGCGCAGCACGGCGCCAGTGGAGTCCATGACTTCGAGCTGCGCACGCGTTGCCGGCTTCGCGAGCGTATAGCTGATGTTCGCACCGCTCGTGGAGCGCAGCGCGGGCGGCGGTGTGAAGAGATGCGTGGCCGATGCGTTGAGCGTCGGCGTCCACTGACGCAGCGGTCCGATGTTGTCGAGAATCCAGAAGCCGCGGC
>JBBQNT010000157.1:0-9167 GCA_038330215.1 Gemmatimonadales bacterium | reverse complement strand
GGCGGCCCGAAGATGCCGGACCTGTGCGACGCGCGTTATGCGGCGCTGTTTGCGGTTGTACCGGGCGCTGTCGGCGAGCCGGCTCGTGTCGTCGTGTCCAATGTTGGCGAAGCGGATGCGCCGGGCGCGTCGCTCTGCGCGGGCATGGTGCCGCGCTGAGAAGCCGGCGCTGGCGGTGGTGACTGCGGATTGAGCCACTCGATCACGGCCGCCCAGCCCAATGATTCCGGATCGTTGCCCAGGTAGTTCTCGGCCACGCCCAACACGTGAAAGCCTTCGCGCAACTGAAAGCTGAGCGTCGCGTCCCGCAACTCGGCGCGCACGATGCGATCCACGTAGTCGGCCGCGGTCATGCGCGAGGCGACTTTGTGATAGCCGCGCAGACGGGCGCCCGCGCGAATGCGCCGCAGCGCGAGTCGTTCGGTGAGTTCGCGGCGCGCGGCGTAGAGCGCCTTGCCGATGCCCGAGCCACGGCGCCCGGGAGACACCATGACTTCGGCGCCGTAAAGCGTGCGGCCTCGCTCCCGGTCATGGTTTTCGAACGTGCCGTTGCTCGTGAAGTCCCGCCACGACGTGTCAAAGTTGTAGTCGTCCCACAACACGATCAGGCTGGCCGACATGCCCACGATTTCATTGCGCGCCGGATCGATCGCGACAAACTGTCCCTCGGGAAAGCGCTGCAGGTGTGACGACAACTGACGTTCGCTCCACGGTGCGCTTCCGGGATAGGTGGCTTCCGTGAGCGCAATAACGCCGGCGAAATCGGCCGACGTCGTGTTGCGAACGATGATGCGACTGCGTGAACTCACAACACCACCAGTTGCGGATTCGCCACCAGATCCGACGTGCGCTCGCTGTCGAGCAGCGGCAGCACGGTGCCCTCTTCTCGGCTGCGCCGGATCGTGTCCATGTTGAGATCGCCGATCACCATCATTTCCTGGTTCACGTTGCCCTCCGCCAGAATGCCGTCGCGGGCGAACGGGAAGTCGCTGGGCGTGAGGATGGACGCCAGTCCGTAGTTGAGCGAGACAGCCGGCACCTGCGGCAGCGATCCCACCGTGCCCGCATTGATCACGTACATCTGATTTTCAATCGCGCGCGCGTGAGCGCAATAGCGCACCCGCCAGAAGCCCTGTCGGTCATCGGTGCAGCTCGGCACACACAGGATGTCGGCGCCGGCGCGTGCCGCTGCCCGTGCCATCTCGGGGAACTCCACATCGTAGCAGATCGCCACGGCGAACTTGCCGAACGGCGCCTCGAACACACGCAACTGGGAATCCGGTGAGACATGCCACTCGTCGCGCTCGAAGCGCGTCATGTGCAGCTTGCCCTGCAGACCGCGCGAGCCGCTGGGGCCGAGCACGTAGCAGTGGTTGCGCACCACGTCCGGGTTTTCCTTGTCGCGCTCAGGCACCGTTCCGGCCACCACGTAGAGTCCGTAGCGCTTCGCACACGACGACATGAAGTCGATCACGGCTGGTGCCTGGTCGGCCAGCGTGCGGATCTGCTCGCGAATCGGCCGACGAATGTCGCCGAGCGTGAGCAACTGCACAGAAAAATACTCGGGGAAGACCACAAGCTGACAGCGATAGTCGGCGGCTGTTTGCAGCAGGGCGTCGACCTGGTCGCGGAACTGCTCGAAGGTGGTGACGGGACGAATGAGATACTGCAGAGCGGCAACACGCAGGCGCTCCATGCGGACCCTCCAAGGAGTGGGAAGCGGGCTCTGCCGCAACACAAAAGGAACTGCTGACGATCTCGACAACAACGAATGAAAGTGAATGTACCATGACTTGCACCGTCATGTTGCGCTGCGCTGCAGCGAAGTGAAGAATGCAAGAGCAACTTCCAGGTCGTTTGCCCCACTTCACGCGGAACGCGGCGGCGTAGTATGTCGGACTCGCTGTTCATCCTCTGTATCATCAGGAGACTCATGTGTTGACCATTCGGTGGCCCCGCGCGATGCACCGCGCCATTGTCGTCAGTGCGCTGTTGCTCACCGCTGCATGCGGTGGTGGCGACGGCAATGGCGATCCCGTAGAGCCGCAGGGCGATTTCGCGTTCGCTGTCACGCCGTCCACGTTGTCCCTGCAGCAGGGGCAGACCGGCACGGTGAACGTCACGGTTACACGCTCAGGCGGATTTGCGGGCGCGGTCACGGGCAGCGTTGAAGGATTGCCCGCCGGCGTCACGCTCTCGCCGTTCTCGGTTGCGGCGGCCACCAGCTCGGCGATCGTAACGGTCACCGTTGGTGCGACCGTCGCGCCGGGGAACTATCCCATCACCGTGCGTGCGCAAGGCTCCGGCATCGCGCAGAAGCAGGCAACGCTAACGCTCACCGTCACGGCAGCGCCAACACCCGCCGCGACAATTGCGCTCAATCCGGCCGCCGTCAGCATACAGGCGGGAGCAAACGGCACGACTGGGGCCACGATTACGCGCACCGGTGGCTTTACCGGTGCACTCACACTCACGACCACTGGCGCACCCACCGGTATGACGGTGACCACACCGGCGATCGCAGCGGGTGCAACCACATCGGCGATTGCGATTGCCGTCGGTACCAACGTGCCTGCGGCCGTCTATCCGATCACCGTACGAGCAAACGGCACCGGGATCACTGAAGTCACGGCCGTTCTCACCGTCACGGTGACCGCGGCGCCGGTCCCCACGGCGACGATCACGCTGAATCCCACGGCGATTACGGTGCAGGCTGGGGCCATGGGCACGTCGCAAGCCACGATCACGCGCGGCGGCGGATTTGCCGGCGCAGTGACGCTCACGAACAGCGGCGCACCCACCGGCATGACGGTGGCGACAGCGGACGTCGTGGCTGGCGCGTCCACGTCAGCCGTCACGGTGACCGTGGGCGCCAGCGTCGCGCCTGGTGTGTACCCCGTGGTCATTCGCGCCAATGGTACCGGCATCACCGAGTCCACGGCCACGCTGAGCGTGACCGTAACCGCAGCCGCCAACTACACGGCCGCGATCAGTCCGACCGCGCTCTCGCTCGCACCGGGCGCGCAGGGCACTGCGGCCATCAACATCACGCGCAGCGGCGGCTTTGCCGGCGCGATTACGGTGGCGCTCGAGGGCACCGCACCCACGGGTGTCACCGTCACCGTTCCCGCACCAATTGCCGGCGCTACGGGGAACGTGACCGTCGCCGTTGGTGCGCAAGTTGCGGCGGGTGTGTACCCGCTCGTCTTCAACATCACTGGCACCGGGGTACCGGCGCGCACGGTCACGCTGACGCTGACAGTGACCAGCCTCGGCGGGATCACGCTCGCGTCCAATCCCACCACGGTGGGCGTGACGCAAGGACAGACGGCGCAGGCCACCGTCACGATCACACGCACCGCTCCGCACGTCGCGCCTGTGCAACTTGCGGTAACGAATCTTCCAAACGGTGTGAGCGCCGCGATCAACCCGAATCCGGTTGCGGGCAGTAGCGCGACGATCACCTTCACCGCCACCGCCGGCGCGTCGGTCGGTACCGTCAACGCAACCGTGACCGGCACTGGCGGTGGTGTGACGTCGGCGCCGCTCACGCTTCCCATCACGGTGTCACAGAGTGGCGGCGGCATGGGCAATGTTACGTACAACTTCTGCTCCATCTCGGGGTTGCCGACGTTCGTGGCGTATCAGGACGGCAACGGCCCATGGGTGCGCGCGACGGTGGGCGCCAACAACTCCTACACGTTCAACATCGGTAGCGGACGCGGTGGAGTGGCGTACGTGATGGACCGGAGCGGATTGGGTGCCGACGTGGACGTCGAGTACGGAACGGTTGCGGAGCTGAACGCCTACGGCAGTGATGATTGTGACGGTACGATCACCAGCGGACGCACGTTCACCGGAACCGTGAGTGGCGTGGGCATGCTCGACTTCGCCTCGATCGTTGCGGGCAACGCGTCTGCACAAGTGGGTGGTGGTGTCACCGGCTACACCCTGAAGAACGTCGCCAGCGGTCCGTTTGACCTGCTCGCCACGCGATTCAGTCTGGCCGGTGGCGCTGGCAAGTTTGTCATCCGCCGTAACCTCAATCCGGCGAACAACGCGGTGCTGGCCCCCATCGACTTTAACGGATCCGAGGCGTTTGATCCGGTGGCTCGCACGGTGACCGTGAACAACTCGATGGGTCAAAATATCTCTACGGTCGGTCTGTACATCCTGCAGGGAGAAACGGGCGGTGGTCTGTACTTCTCTGACTTCAACGCCAGTCCGAGTACAACGCGGACATTCTACGGTGTGCCCAACGCCCAACGTGCGGCCAGTGATTTCCACGTGCTCTCCGTCATCGCGACATCCGGCAGCACCCAGGATCTGCAGCGCTCCAGCTCGATCGTCTTCCGCGAGGCGGTCGACAAGTCGGTCTCGCTGCCGGCGGTGCTCGGTGCGGTGAGTGTCTCGTCCCTCGGCACATCGGGTGGCAACGCCCGACTGCGCGCCACGTACACGGTGCAGTCGGACTATGACAGCTTCTGGGCCATCGGCTACTCGCAGAACAACGTCGGCATCACCATCACCGCGACCACAGCATACGTGGGTGGCAACTCCGTGGTGCTCGATGTGCCCGACCTCGCTGGGCTCATGGGCTGGAACACGTCGTGGGGCCTCGCGCCGGGCGTCTCCACCGAGTGGCAGTTCACTGCGAGTGGTTGGTCCGTATCCGGTGTAGGCACACCGTCGTTCGAGGAGGGGGCGGTTCAGCGCGCGGCCACGCGGGCCGGCACCATCACGCCGTGATGCAGAAGCACAGCGACGCGCGCACGGCGTAACGCGCGCGCGATTTCGGTGTAGTTTCTGATCGGGGAGCACGTCGCGGCGACGTTGCTCCCCGATCGTCGTTCACGCCCCGTCCGCGGGGCGCGGCGATGCACGGTTCGCGTGCGATCGCATCCTTCCTCCGCTCCGCTTCATGCGCTGTTACCCTCGAGCGCTGCCTGCTTTTTCTGTCGCGAGCTCGGCAACGATTGCGACGCTCGCAGCTCTCGCCTCGATCGCCACGATCACGCGTAGCGCGCAGGCGCAGCCGCCGGCGCAGTCGGCCGCACCGGCATCGTTGCCGCGCAAAGCGTCGCTGCCCAGTGACTCGATTGTCGCGTGGGCAGCCGACACCTCCCGCAGCGGCACGCTGGAACTGGCGATTCTCCTCGATGCGATGGACGCTCGCATCGAGCCCGATGGCACCGGCACGCGCACCATGCGCAGCGTGGTGCATGTACTGCAGCAAAGCGCCGTCAACAACATGGCCGAACGCCGCTTCACGTGGCAGCCCAGCCGACAGGACCTCACCATCGACTGGGTGCGCGTGCTGCGACCCGACGGCACCGTTGTCAGCGATGCGCCATCCACCGACCAGACGGCCGACGCGACTGCGAACATGCAGAATCCGATGTACGTGGACAGTCGTACGCGCCGCATGTCGCTGTCGGGCGTTGCGGCGAACACGATCGTCGACGTGCAGTACACCATCACCGATCGCGCTCCGTGGCGGACCGGCGACTTCATGCTGGGGTGGTCATTCTCCCCCGTCGCTCCAACACGCGTGTCGCAGTTGCGGGTGAGCGCACCGGTGTCGTTTGCACCGTTCATCCGCGAGAACAACCTCACGTTCAAGCGGCGCGAGGGCGTGCAGGACGGCCGCCGCATCTACGAATGGCGCACCGCGCAGCCGCGCGTAGTGCGCCCCGCGCCGTACGCACCGGCCACCGACGACGTGCGCATGAACGTGGTGCTCGCCGCACCACAACCGTGGGACTCGGTTACGACATGGTACGACCGCCTTGCGAGCTCGCGCTATGTCGCCGATGACGTGCTCATCGCGAAACTCGACAGCATCGCCCGCGGCGCACGCACGCGCGCCGACTCACTGCGCGCGCTGCACAACTGGATCGCGCAAGACATTCGCTACGTGTCCGTCTCGCTCGGACTGGGCGGCTATCAGCCCCGAACGCCAGCCGAGGTGCTCGCGACCGGTTACGGTGATTGCAAGGACAAATCGTCGCTGTTTATCGCCGCCGCCAGATACTGGGGCATGGATGCGCGCCCCGTGCTGCTGCATCTGAACGGCGCCCGCGGCGCGTATCCCGTGTCGATCAGCCGATTCAATCACGTGATTGTCGCGGTGGCCGATCCCGACAGCAGCGTCGGTACGACCGCGCGATACACGTTCACCGACTTGACGGCCGCTCTGATTCCGTTTGGCAACCTGCCGCTCTCATACCGTGGATCATTCGGTGTCGTCGTGCGTCCCGACGGTTCGGCAGACGCCATTGAGTTCCCGGATCGTTCCGTCGACTCCACGGGCTCGCGTGTGCGCATGATCGGCACGCTCGCCGCTGATGGCCGGATGGATCTCGCCGTCGACGACATGCCCACCGGCGATCTCGCGTGGGCGATGCGCGCCGCCTTCGCCGCACCGCTCGATTCCACGCGCCGCGCCACCGGCATGCGCTCGCTGGCCGCGACCTACCTGCCGGAATCCACGGCCGATTCACTCCGCGTGTTCGACGGCCGCGATTTCACCGACGTGCCGCGCATTCGCGCCGTGCTTCGTGGCGGACGCGGAGCGCGTGCTGCCGGACCGGTCTGGCTGCTGCATTTGCCAACACCCTTTCGCTCACTGGTGAGCCGCAACGCCAACACCGCGCGCGAAATCGAAGCCCTCGGCACACGCGTCCTGCCCATCGACGCCCGGCAGGTCATCGGTCCACGCACCATCCAGGTCGAATATCGTGTTACCCTGCCCGTCGGTTGGACCGCACAACTCCCACCACCCATCGCCGCCACAAGTTTTTTCGGGCGCTATGAAAGCAGCTACCGCATGAACGGTCGCGAGCTGATCATGCAACGCACCCTGCAAGGTGTGAACGACGGCATCTATCCCGCCGAACGCATCGCCGAGGTCACCGCCTGGATGCGAGCCGTCGCCACGGACGACATTGAATACATCACGCTCATGCCCCGGAGCTGAAGCGCTGTCGGCAACCACCAGCAACAGACCTGACACGGAGGTCACCGAGACCTCCGTATCCTCCGCGCCCTTTGTGTCAACCGCAGTCGAACCGCTGACTCGCTCTCAATAATCAACCGGCCGCAGATACGACTCCCCAATCCCCGAGTTGCTCAGCAGCGCCACCGCCGGCCCCCGCCGCTTCCAGTGCGTGCTGTCCAACCGCTGCCGTACCAACTTCACATCCGCTGCCCGAAAGCCGCGCGCGATCAACGCATCGGCCGACCAGCCGTGCAGCGTCCAGTGCAACAACTCGTCCGCCTTCGCATAGCTGATCCCAAGGTCGGTTTCGTCCGTCTGGCCTTTGATCAGGTCGGCAGTGGGTGGTTTGTCGATGATCACATCAGGCACGCCAAGGTGCCGCGCGAGCTGCTGCACCTGCGTCTTGTACAGATCGCCGAGTGGATTGACCGGCGGTGAATCGTCGCCGTGCCACGTGTAGTAGCCAAAGAGACGCTCCGTCTTGTTGCCCGTGCCGAGCGGCAGTGCCCGATGCTTCGCCGAGAGATCGAATAGCGCGATCATGCGAAGCCGAGACATCACGTTGCCGCGTCGCGCCGCATCGGCATCGGGTTCTTCGGCGAGATAGCCGTCAACGGCCGCCGATATGTCGATTGTGCGCGCTTGCACACCCAATGCATCGATCACCAGCTGCGCGTGTTCGAGCGAATCGCTGCTCGACGAGCGATACGGCATGCGCACGGCAATCACGTTCTCGGCACCAAACGCGCGCGCGGCGAGATACGTGGTGACCGCCGAGTCTATGCCACCCGACAGGCCAACGAGCGCCTTGGAGTAGCCGCGCCGCGCGAACTCCTCTCGCAGAAATCCCGTGAGCCAGACTTCGGTCATCTCCGCGTCGAGCGTGAGCGATGGTGGCCCACCGTGTTCGCGCAGGGTCACACGGGTGACGCTCACCGCGTCTTCAGCAGCGTCGGGCGCCGATGACGAACGCCCGAGCTCCACGGGCACCGCGAACTCTCCCGTCTGGAAGCCGCGCGCGTCGTTTACCAGGTCCGCGGCCGCTGGCTCGGGGCCATCGTATTGCAGCACGAGCGGTTCACGCGCCCGCACCGCACGCAGTTGCTCGAGCACGTGCGGCAACGCAACGCGCAGATCGGCAAGCAGCGGCGAATCGGCGCGCGCGCGCACCAGATCGTCGAGATCCACCGTGGCGATGAGCAGATGTTCGTCCCACACGGGCGCGCGCGTGCGCACGTCGCCAGCCGGTCCCACGATCATCGATCCGCCGAAGAACCGCTTGCCGCCTTCGGTGCCCACGAGATTCGCGAAACTCGTGAATACGCCCTGCTCATCGGCAATATCGCGCATCAGGCGTTCCCAGCGCGCGCCGATGGCCGGTCCGGGCGCACCGTCTTCGCGTGCGTACGGGCCGCGTGCCGGTGCCGCGCTCACCACGAACACCACCTGCGCGTCGTCGAGTGCGGCGATCGTTCCGGAGAGCGAATGCCACGCGTCCTCGCAGATGAGCATCGCGGCGCGACCCCACGGCGTCTCGAACGCGCGCAGCCCTGTGCCCCGTTCCACGAAACGCTCCTCGTCGAACATGCCGTACGTCGGCAGGTAGTTCTTGCGATGCACGTGACGCACCACGGGAGGGCCGTCGGCCAGGCCGATGGTTACGTACGCGACGCTGTTGTAGAGCGTATCGCGCCAACGTTCGTAAAACCCGACGATGACATCCACCGTCACTGCCGTGCGCTGCTGGTCGGCGCAGGCCACATGATAGGCGTCGTCGAGATCGTTGGCGAGCACGCCTGCCGTGACGGCGAGCTCGCGCACGCCCCCCTCCACGAAGTAGCCGGAGAGCGCCGTCTCCGGAAACTGAATGACCTGTGGCACGGGTTCCGATTGTGTCGCCTGTGCGCAGAGGCGGCCAATCCGGGCCACGTTGCCGGCGATGTCCCGCTTGCGCGGGGCGAACTGACAGACCGCGAGGGTCAGGGGGCGAATCGATTCTGCAGACATACCGCAAGCTGACGTGCGCCGCGTCGCCGATCAACTCGTGCCGCCCGGGGTATTTTTCCTCCATGCCGTTCATTGCCCACCATCAGCGCCTGATCCTCGCGCTTGGAACGCTGCTGCTCACCGCGCCAATGCTCGGGGCGCAGGAGCAGCAGAGCGAGCC
>JBBQNT010000156.1:0-9170 GCA_038330215.1 Gemmatimonadales bacterium | reverse complement strand
GCCCAGCGCAGCACGTCGCGGATTTCAGACGCGGCGCCGGCGCCGCGCAAAACCGCGCGGTCAGGCTCTCGCGTTTCGTCGCCAACCAGCCGAATTCCTGGCGATGCTAGAAAAACTCTAAGTGAATGTTGCTGTCATAGTTTTTTTGAGCACCAGCAGCGCCGCGGTTTCCGCGAGCGCCGCCTCTTTGCGCCGCAGCTCGCGCTCCAGCGCGACGATGCGCTCGGCCTTCGGCGATGGCTCCGACGGACGACGCGTGGCGGGGGCGCTCAGCGCCGCTTCCGCGGCCGCGCGCCACTCCGCGAGCTGCGCCGCGTGGAGGCCTTCCTGCCGCAGCAGCGCCCCAAGGGCCTGGTCTTCCAATCCCTCCGCCGCGAGCACGACGCGCAGCTTCTCCGCGCCGATCCAGCGCGGCGTTCGCTTCTTCGGTGATGGCATACCGTTTACGCTACGCGCTTGCCGGAGCCACCGCGAGAGCGTTTCTTGGGACACGCCTACCGTCTCCGCCAACCGATTCGCGCTGACCGCGCGCGGGCCCATCAATCGCTGGACGACGCGCGCTTTAAACGCGGCACTGTACGTCTGCATTCGAGATAACTCCGTGCCCCCGTTCGATGATCGCAATGAGCGATGCGGTTGCATCGCTCATGCGACAACTATCCTGACACAGGGGGGAGTACCTCTCTGCCGTCGAGCGTCTGTTCGCAGTTCGTATCGTGGAGGTAGCTATTGATGCGCCGCGCCTTGCCTCAAATGGTCCGAGACGATCTTCAGAGCTCGCCATGGATCGTCTCGGCATCTCATGCATCGCGACGCCGAGTGCGCGAAGCGCGCCCTGAAGGGGACCGATTTCGCTGCAGCCCAGCTCATTGCCAAAGTCGCACCGGGAGAGCATCTCGCTGCGATAGAGCAGAAAGTCGCACGCGAGACGGAGAAGAATCTGACGCACACGATCATTGTAGAGCGCCTCGGAAGTACGATTCGAGCGGCGGCAATGATTCCACTTGAGCGACTTGCTGACGTCTGGAGCGAACAACAACGCCTCTACGCGTCACTAGGTCGCGCAGGTAAGCTGGGAAATCGAACCAAGAATCCGGCGGAGAACGGCGACAGTCCGACGCTCTATCTGAGGGACGACATGGTTCCCGACATCGGCAATTCGCTTTGGCGTCAAGAAGGTGTCGTCAACCTCGCGCGACTTGATGTCAAACTCACGCCCATTACCGAGGTCGATGCCTTAGTGGACAGCTACTCGCCATCGGGAAAGGACACTCGCATCGCAGTCGAGCGTGAGATTCTTTGTCGGAGAGGTCAGGAGCGCTTTCGAAATGCGCTCCGAGCACGCTACGGCGACCGATGCGCAGTTACTGGTTGCTCGCTGCTCGCCGTGCTGGAAGCCGCTCACATTGTACCGTATCGAGGTCACGATGACCACGCTGTGCAAAACGGTTTGTTACTCCGAGCGGACATTCATACTCTTTTCGACCTCAATCTCATCGGCATCAACCCGGTCACGTTTGAGATTGAGGTGCATAGCGATGTTAGGATGGCCTATCCGGAGCTTGTCGGCGCGCGCCTACGACACTCGCCTGAGAAAGGGCCATCCCTTCCAGCGCTAAAGTACAGGTTTGATGAATTTCGCACCCGACTAAATCATGACGGATCAACACAGGCGAATTCTCGGTCAGTTCCGGTCGCTTGAGCACTCGGCATCTGCGCCGGATGCTGCCTAACATCGCATTGCTGCAGCCAGCGGCTCATCGGTGCGCCGTGTAACGCGCTCGCTGGCGCTCACTTGTTCACGGCTGCCTATTTGAGCCGCTGCAGCTGAACTCCAGCGTTCGGCGGCTTAGGAGGCAGTCGCGACGGCGAGCTCTGCGGCCCCACCCTGGGAGCCCGGGCCCCGCGTGGCCGGTCCGCAGTTCTTGGGGTAAGTTCCCAGCATGGGACGCCATGACAAGCTTCTCGCGCAGCTGCTCGGCGGTCGCGCCGACGCCAACGTCGGCTTCGAGGCGGTGTGCGCGCTGTTGCGGCGCCTCGGCTTCCAGGAGCGCACGCGCGGAAGCCACCACATGTTCCGCCGGGCGGGCGTCGAGGAGCTCATCAACCTGCAGCGCGACGGCGACAAGGCGAAAGTCTACCAGGTCCGGCAGGTCCGCGCCGTGCTGGTGCGCTACGGTCTGACCACGATTGAGGGGGACGAGGAATGAACGCGTACAAGTACGAACTGATCGTCTACTGGAGCGCCGAGGACACGGTCTTCGTTGCCGACGTACCTGAGCTGCCGGGGTGCATGGCTCATGGAGCGACGCCGGCCGAGGCGGTGGCGCAGGCTCAGGAGGCAATTGCGCTGTGGATCGACACGGCGCGCGAGGACGACCGTGCAGTGCCCGAGCCCAAGGGTCGCCGGCTGATGCTCGCGTAGCGCCGCCGAACGATCGTTGCAGCTGACGGGCGAGCGATGGAAGCTCGCTGCGCTCGCATGCTATTTCGTTCGCCCGCAGCTGAACTCCAGCGTTGAGGCTGTAGGATAAGTTGATTTCGAGCACGCATCGGACGCGATTCGTGCGTCGCGAAGCGTTCGTCGCGACGGCGCATGTCGCGATCCGCGATCAAGGCCGGGACCTCGACCGACGCAAGCGTGCGAAGATTCTTCGCTGTGGTAGCCGGCATCCGCCGTGATCAATGTCTGTGGCGCGCGCCATGCCTGCGTCGCTGTCACCACCGGCGCCAGCAGCTCATGTTCGGACCCGGTGCCGTGCGCTTGCGCCTCGACACTGGTGCGCGGCATCCACGGCGGCGACGCCCGTGTAGCCTTGGATGACGCCTTTGCTGGTGGCCATCTTCGCACTCGCATTGTCGGTGCGATTGCGCTTGCGAATTCTGCCCGTCGCGCCGCGCCGATCGTCGGGATGACGCGCGAGCCAGCCGCGAATCTGCGCGGCATCACGCTCGAGGCGCAACACGCGCTTCGCGGCCTTGCTATTAGGGTCCGGCTCCGTCGGCGCGTCATCCATCGCGCGATGGCGCTGCAGCATGGTGATCGCTGCCGCTTCGAGCTTCGCGGCCTGCCGTGCAAAATCCGCGCGCGTTCCATTGCGATGCTTCGACGCATGGCTCGGCAGCTTCACCCCATCAATGGCAAACATCTCCCGACCCATCAATCCCTGCGCGTCACACACCGCGAGCACCGCCGCGAAGACGCGCGCAATGTCATCGCCCAGCGTGCTCAAGAACGTCGCGATGGTCGTGCAATGCGGCGCCTGATCGCCGCATAGCGCGATGAACGTGACGTGCTGCTGGCACGCGCGGGAAGTCTGCTAGCTGCTGACGATGATCTGCGCGTATGCGAACAGCACCACTTTGAGCAACAGCGCGGGCGGATAAGCGGGCGCCCCGGTCTCATCGTTCCGAAACCGCGCGTCGAAATGCGAAAGGTCGACGGCGTGGTCCCAGCAGATGGTTGAGCGCGTGCTCAAAGGTGCCAGGAAGCAGCTGTGCCGCGAGATCGACGGGGATCAGCTTGGGCTGCGTGTCGATGTAATTGTAGCGGGCCATGGCGAGACTCGACGGAAGAAGACGGCGACTGCAGATTCTTGCAGATCAATTCGGCCGCGCGCCAAGAGTTCCGTTTCCACTTCAGGCGGAACCGGGACTTATCCTACACCGTCGTTAGACCGACGGAAAAACACTTTCTCATTGACGAGTATCAGCCTGAATGCCGACGACGTCTGATTCGCATCGTTCGCTTGGTCGAGGGCACCTCATGCTCTTGTGCTACCGTCATCCTGTGGAGACAAATGACGTGCTCCGCGCGCTCGGACACCCGCGTGTCGTCTGACGCCATCTTCTGCTCCGTGGCTTCACTTAACTATCGATGGATATCCCACTTGTTTGTCGGGATCGACCGCAAGGAGTGTGCTGTCGTCGTTGTTCCTCAAAACTGGAGGGACGGAACCGACTCGCTTCGGTCGCATTCACGCGCGCAACAAATGCAACGTCGAGACTGCCCGCGTGAAGCTGCGCGCGTTTCATGTACCCGCGCCAGTTGACGGCTCTTGAAACCTGGGCCTTCTAGAACGAAGTTCCTGTTGGCCAAACAGGGATGCTGCGAATGAGCGGCACCAACGCCTGGTCAAGCGTGCCGCCACCGGTTCCCATGCCGCGCGTGAGGTTGGCGAGAATGGAGAAGCTCAGCCCGTTCGGCAATTTGCCCACAACTCCGTCGCCACCCACCTGGGCGCCGCTATGCGTCCAGTAATTGCCGCCTGCCTCCGGTACCACCTGCCAGCCCAGCGCATAATATGCGCCTGTTGATCCGGCATACGAGGGCCGCCCGGTCATCGTGGTGATTGTTGCGGCGGAAAGCACATCGGGTCGCGTGCCCACGACGCCATCTACCACCGACATCCACCTCAGCATATCCGTGGATGACGCAATGAAACTTCCCGATGCCTCGGAATATTCCTGTTCGCCCACAACATCACACCATTTGCCCGCGCCAAACTGTCCCGTCGTTGTCGAGAGATTGTCGTAACAGCTGACTTCCAGCGGATCGCGCAGTGACAGCGGCGTGCGCCCAAGCTTCATGGTGGTTACGCCTGCCGGTGTGAGGATGGCCGAACGCACATAAGTCTCGTACGATTGACCCGTGACCCGCTCAATGAGACGTCCCAGTACTTGAAAGGAATAGTTGGTGTAGGCGTACGCCGTACCGGGTGTCACGTTCAGCCTTACTCCGCGTCCATAACTGGCGAGCAGCTTCGGGTTCAGCACGCGATCGCGCCAGACGCCCGCCCACATCGTATCATCAACGGCGCGGTTGGCGTTCCATCCGGTGGTGTGCTGGAGCAGGTCACGCACCGTGATTTGGGCAAGTTGCGGGTCTTCCGTGCCGCCTCGCGGCGGAATGTCGGTGAGCATAGTGAACGGCTTGTCGTCCAGACGTAGCAATCCGTCCTGAATCAGCTTGAGTGTGGCCACCGCGGTGAGCGGTTTTGTAGTGCTGCCAATCCGGTAGAGCTGATTGGGAGCCGCAATACGTTTTGTCGCGGTGTCGGCATATCCATACGCTCGCGCATACAGCAGGCGTCCTCCATTGGAAACAGCGATGGAAGCAGCCGGTATCTTTAGTCGTTCCATTTCTGCGACCACAAGACTGTCAATGCGCGACAACGAACTGACGCGCTGGCCACCGCCGGGGAAAATGCGAATCAACGCGGTGCGCGTCAGGGTTCCTGATGTGGCCGTGAGTATTGCGTTGCCAACCGCTGCAGCTGTCAACAGTCCCGAAGCATTCGTGAGCGCAACGGAACTGAGTGTTATCACCGGCAGCGCTGCTTCGGGTACTACGGCACCCTGCGCGTCGAGTACCCGTGTCGAAACGGTCATGGTATCGCCCGTGAGTAACAGCCCACTTGAATAGGTGAGTTCAATTCTGGCAGGCAGCGTAATCACGTTGACCATGGCAGCGGCCGAGCGACCTTCGGAGGATGCAGTGATAGTGGCAGTGCCGCGCGCGACTGCGGTGACAGTGCCGTTATTGACTGTGGCCACCGTGGGTGCGCTGCTGGACCAGACGATAGAGCGGCCCGTGAGAATGGCGCCATTTGCATCGCGCGTAGTGGCCGAAAGCACGGCAGTGGCGCCGGCGGTGAGGTTGCCGGCAGGTGCGCCGCTCAACTCCACGCTTGCCACTGCGGCAGGAGGGGACGTGACCGGCGGTGTTACGCCGGCTGAGTCACCACCACCGCCGCAAGCGGTCAATGCGCTGAGCACGCCAACTGCTGCCAGGATGCGCACTGGCCGTGCTGCGGCTGTCAGCAAACCCGCAGTGCGGACGACGTTGCGGACGCTGCAACGGAATGCCAGATAAGCGGGATTGGATGGCATGGTGGGTCTCGGGCGGAGGGAAACAGGGCGAAGCCTCAAGATTGTCTAACGGATCGCGTTTGAGCTAGGGGGTCGATGAGCAGGAGCCGGGGGTGCTGTTGCCGGCGACGACGTTCCCCCGTGCTATAGAGCAGGGCGCGTTGCTTGCGATGGGACGGGGAACGTCCTTCGTTAAACTCTCCGACCCACTGCCGGTATGCCCCGTATTGCTCGTGAACCGCTGGCGGTGCTCGCGAGCGTCAGTCAGGTACTCGCAGGCGCGCTCGATTACGACGCCACCGTGAATGCCATGCGTCTGCAGGCACGCGACGATGCGGCGCGCCTCGGGCCGCACTCGCGGGCGAGGCGCTCGTCGTAGACCGTCTGCAGGCGGTGCAGATGGTCCGACACCAATCGGAACAAGGGCGACGTCTGGGGCCGTCGGGGTTTGTAGACGCCGCGCCGCGGGCGCTGGATCGGCCATCGGCGCTCCGAGTCACGGGAGCGCCGAGCACACGCCCGACTCGGGCGCGGCCGGTCACCGTTCCGTTGCGCGACGGGCTGATTCGACGCAACCTCCGCGAGGCGCGGGCCTAACGATGCTTGCTGCTGCCGAGCAGAGCCGCTCGTCCCGTGACGCTCGGCATCACGCGGTCCGCTCGCAGCACAAGCCAGCGTTATGGCCACGTGAGCAGGCGTTGCGGCCAGCCGGCAATTCAGCCAGTTTCTTGCTCATGGTAGAACGATCACAAGCCCTCGAGTCGCTTACCGCCGAAGAGCGTATTGCGCTTATGGGCCGTCTCTGGGATAGTCTTGATCCCGCGGCGGCGGCGCCAGTCTCTGCCGCACTGGCGTTCGAGCTCGATAGCCGCGAGGCGGAGGCCGACGCTGATCCCGATGCTGGCATCCCGTGGTCGGCCCTCCGCGACGAGCTCCGCGCCCGGATTCGGTAGGTGGTTGCAGCCCGCGTTCGGGCAAAGGCCCGTGCCGAGATCGCGGAGGCATTTGAATGGTATCTCGCTCGGTCAAGCGACGCGTCGGCTGATTTCCTCGCCGAGCTAGACGTTGCTGTAAAGCGGATCGCGGACGCGCCAGAGCTCTTCTCCGTTGTACGTGGTCGGCTTCGGCGCGTATTGCTGCATCGCTTCCCGTACGCCGTGTACTACAAACTGTACCCGACCGTGATCAGTGTCGTCGGCGTCATCCACGGTCGTCGTCACCCGAGTGCATGGATGCGGCGCGCCGGGCCATAACGTTGCTTGCTACAGACGGGCGAATATGGAAGCTCGCTGCGCTCGCAAATTGTTTGAACGCCCGCTGCAGAAGCCAGCGTTATACGTCTCAAGCCGGACGGTGCTATATTTCGAATCATGATTGACTGGGCCTCCTGCGACGCGGTCGAACAAGACCCCCACCGATACAGCGGCGCTTGGCTGTTCCGCGGCACTCGCGTGCCAGTCGCCGCGCTCTTCGAAAACCTCGAAGATGATGCCCCCGTTCATCAGTTTCTGGAATGGTTTCCTGGGGTGACCTTGGAACAAGTACGCGCAGTCCTCGCCCACGCCGCGCGTAGCGCCGTCGCTGCCGTCTAGTTGCGCATCCTATTCGATCAGGGCACGCCCGTCCCGCTGCGGACGTTTCTCACCGGCCACACGGTCGACACCGCATTCACTCGTGGCTGGGCGCAACTGGCAAATGGGGAGTTGTTGCAGGCCGCCGAAGAGGCTGGATTCGCCTTGTTGGTGACGACGGATCAGAACCTGCAGTACCAACAGAACTTGTCGACGCGACGCATCGCCGTCCTCGTCCTTACGACGACCAGTTGGCCTCGGATTCGCGCCGCTGCGGCGCACGTGTTACAAGCTATTAGCGATCTCGCGCCGTCGGGGTTTGTCGTCGTCGAGATCCCCGCGCGAGACGTATAACGAGCGTTGCTGCAGTCAAAGGCATGGCGGTACGCTGTGTAACTGCAAAGCGCTCCGCGCTGCTCCGCTCACAGCTATTTTATCGGAGCCTTTGCAGCAGAACGCAGCGTTATACCGCTACCACTAGCTCCAGTGCACCGGGCTCGACTTTGGTGCGCCATTGGCGTATAGTTCGTCATGCGCTTTATCGAGACCTCCGTCTTCACCACTAGTCTGCGACGGCACTTCGATGATGAGCAGTATCGTGCGTTGCAGTTGGCGCTCGCGTTGCGACCCGAGCAAGGCGCGCTCATTCCGGGCGGTGGTGGCCTGCGCAAGTTGCGCTGGGGAGCCGAAGGGCGCGGGAC
This sequence comes from Gemmatimonadales bacterium, assembly GCA_038330215.1. Classification (GTDB taxonomy): domain Bacteria; phylum Gemmatimonadota; class Gemmatimonadetes; order Gemmatimonadales; family Gemmatimonadaceae; genus JAABRT01. The sequence continues at coordinate 1,027 of JBBQNT010000156.1, read as the reverse complement.
ACGCGGCGGCGTGCGCACGATTTATTACTGGGCCGTCGACGACGATCTCTGCTACATGCTGTACATGTACGCGAAAAACGAACAAGGCGATCTTACGGCCACACAGCTCCGTGCGCTCGCGCGCGTGGTGCGGGAGGAGTTCAAATGAAAGCAGCCGCGTTTGAAGAACTGTTGGCAAGCGTGCGGGAGGCCGGGGCGATTCGTCGCGGCACGAAGAAGCCATCGCTCATGACGACGTTTCGTCCGACCGACGTGAAGGCACTCCGCGCGGATCTCGGGCAGTCGCAAGTCGAGTTCGCGCTCATGATTGGCGTCAGTGTCGCGACGCTCCGGAATTGGGAACAAGGTCGGCGCGCACCGGACGGTCCGGCGCTGGCGCTGCTGCAGGTCGCGGCGCACAATCCAGCGGTCGTGGTCGAAGCGCTGCATCGTCCGCATCGGCGCGGAGCGGCATAACGAGTGTTGCTATAGTCAAAGGCATGGCGGTACGCTGTGTAACTGCGCGGTGCTCCGCACCGGTCCGTTCACAGCTGATTTATGAAAGCCTTTGCAGCAGAACGCAACGTTATACGAACCGCCGCGATATTGACGTGCGTCACGTGACACGTTACATTTGAATGTGATCAAGTCCTTTGCAGATCGCCAGACCGAGGAGCTCTTTCGGACCGGCAAGGCGAAGCGGATTCCAGCGGACGTGGCGCGACGCGCCTTGCGCAAGCTGGAAGCGCTGCACGTCGCTATCCAGCTCTCCGATCTGCGCGTGCCGCCGGGCAACCGATTGCACGCGCTGAAGGACAATCGCGCCGGACAACACGCCATTTCGGTCAACATGCAATGGCGTATCTGCTTCTGTTTCGAAGTCGGCGACGTGTTCGATGTCGAGTTCTGCGACTATCACTAGTACGAGTGTCCTCATGAGTATCTCCAACACGCGTCCGCTCGAGCGGCGTCCGATCCATCCCGGCGAGATCCTGCGGGAGGACTTTCTGCCGGAGTATGGCCTCTCGGTGACGGCACTGGCCGAAGC
>JBBQNT010000155.1:0-9174 GCA_038330215.1 Gemmatimonadales bacterium | reverse complement strand
ATTCGTTGAACGCGTCAAGCGCCGCCGCGAAGTCGCCGCGCAGGAAGTGCGCGAGTCCCAGATGATACCAGATGTTGTACTGCGTGGTGCTGAGCGGAATGTTGGCGGCGTTCGGTGCGCCATCGGGTTCTATCGCGTCCGGTTTGCCTCGCTCCAGCTCGGCCGCACGCGTGAAGTCGGCAATGGCAGGCTGCAGGTCGCGCAGCGTGAGGAAGCGGTGGCCACGATGTCGGCGGAACCGCGCGTCGTCCGGAAACTGCGCGACGCCACGCGTGAAGACGGCCACCGCCTCGCGGTACCGGCCCAGATAAGCGAGCCGGCGACCGAGCCAGATCAGGGAGTCCGGATCCGACGGCGCGTTCGTCACGCCGCGCTGGGCGTCGGCCAGATTCGCCTGCAGCCGCTCGCGGGCCGCTTCACTCACCGGAGGGCGCCAGAGCGTGTCGCCGAGCAGCGAGATGCCCTCCATGCGGTTGGGGACGGCCTCGTCCGTGACCATGGGCGAGATGTACACGCTTGTATCCTGTCCTACGCCAGCGTCGCGGGCGACGGTCTCGTCGGCGCTATTCGACGATCGGGAGCAGGCAGCGGTGAGCAGGGCGAGGGCCAGCGGGGCGAGAGTCAGCCGAGTGAGGGTCAGCGGGGGAGTGGCGGCGCGAATCATGGCGGGTGGGTTGGCGTGAGGGCGACGAAGCGCAAGATTGCGACCGATACTGGAAAGGCAAGCGCCAGTTCATGGCGCCGCTCCAAACCCGCTATGTCGAAGTCCGCCAAACTCACCCTCGATATCCTGATCGGCGCTGCGCTGCCGATCGTGATTCTCAAGTACGGCACCGCGCCTTTGGGGGTGTTGCCGGCGTATTTGCTCGCGGGCCTGATTCCCGTGGCGTGGGTGCTGCTCGACCTGTTCGTTTTCACGCGCCGTTTCAATTTCATCTCGGCGTACGGCGGCTGGTCGGCCGTGATGCGCGGAGCACTCGCGTTCTGGTTCGTGGACGGCGCACTCTTCGCACTCAAGGACAGCGCGAGCTATCTGTTCGCGGTCGTGGTGTTCGGCGGATCGCTGCTGCTGAAGGCGCCGATCACGCGGGCGATCGCGCTGCAGGGGCTCGCTCCCGACACCCCCGAGCGACGCGCGTGGACTGACCGGCTGCTCGACGCGCCTCGCGTGAAACGCGCGCTGTGGCAATCGGCCGCGATCATTGGCGGCACCAATCTTGTGTTCGGCATCGCCAACTTCTTCATCAACTGGGCATTCGTACGCGAGCGATTCGGCACCGCGATGTTCAACGATCAGGTCGCGAACGTGAACGCGATCACGCGTGTCGCGCTGGTGCTGCCGGACATGATCGCGCTCTTCTGGGCGTTCCGCATGATGTACAAGGCAATCTACGCCGAGCTGCCCGCCGCCGAGCAGGTGGACCATCGCCGCGGTGACTTCTGGGTGCTGGTGCAGCGCCGCGAAGATGCGCTGGCCATTGGCCGCACCGGCGAACACGTTGAATTGGCAGCACCCGAAGTCCCTCGCGCAGCCGGTCCGCAATCGGTGCTCGGTACCGCGTGAGCCTCGCGACGGCGCGCCGGCCCGCTGGATCAGCAGGCCGACGCTTGCGGGTTACTGCTTCGTGACGGTCAACCCGGTCACGGTGGCGTCAGTGTTGTGCGCGAAACGAATGCCGTACACACCGTCAGTCGACTTGAGCTTGCCGGCCATGACGAGATCTGCCTTGTTGTACGAACCGACGACCTTGCCGTTGATCGCGCACTCCACCTTATCCGGCGTCACTGACACGGCGATCTCCTGCGTCACCGGCGCTCCAACACCGGCCGCCTTGTTCACGGCAGCATTCTCTTCACCACGAGCGTTCATCTGGAACGGCGTCGGTCCGAATCCGCGCACGATGAAGCGGCCATTGCCATACGCGGCGCAGTACAGGTAACTCTGGTTGTCGGTGCCCATGTCGTTGCCGGCGACCACAATGCCGTACGGATGCGGATGGGAGTTGAGCGCCATGTACTTGGCTTCGTGGAACGTCGCCTTGACGGTGTAGCTGCCCGACACGGCATTGGCGGAGTTCCAGTAGGTGACGGCGGGGCCGGTCGTCACCACCAGCTTGTCACCCTCCTTGGCGAGCTTGGCATTGTTGAGCACCATGCCCTTCTTCGCTTCGCCATCGTCGATCTTGCCCTGCCAGCCAGCCACCTTGATGCCACCGTCGGCCACGGTGCGCGACACTTCGTCGGCGCCCTGCGCCTGCAGCGAAGACGGAACGACAGCGATCGCGCCGAGCAGTGCGGCGGCGGCGAACGAACGCGCGGATGCAGAAATCATGACAGAAATCCTCGAGGAATGATGGGTCGCGCCCGGCGGAGAGTCCGATGGGACGAGCCAGAGGGAAACACTGAACCGGAGAGCGCCGATGCGCGAAGGTGCGGTGGGAAAGCCGACGTGTCAATGCACCACCCGACGTGTACACTTGAGCGGGCGGAGTGGTTTCCCGGGTCGCCAGATCTCCTGGTCCTCAGCATATTCACCCCATGTTCACGTCCCCGACCGCCATCGGCCAAATCGCCATCACGGTTCGCGATGTGGCGACCTCGCTCCCCTTCTATCGGGACGTGCTCGGCCTGCCGTTCCTACACGAGCGCGATCCGCAGCTTGCCGCCAGAATGCCCGACCATGAACTCTGGATCGGCTTCGTGCGCGACCCGGATGGCAACCTCATCGGGCTGATGGAAGAGAAGCGGTAGGTCCATCATACCGTGGCCGAACCGTTCAAGCACTTCATCAACGCGGCGCTGGTTCGCGACGCAGCGGCCCAGCTCAAGCGCGTGGCACCGTCGTTCGATGCCGCACGATTCACACGGCTTGCCACGCGCGACCTCGATACGCTCGAGCTCAAGGCGCGCGCCATGCATGTGGCCGCCGCGCTCGAGGCCACGCTGCCCGAAGGCTTCGATGTCGCGGCGCAGTGCATCGAAGCGGCGCTCGCGCCCGCACACGCCGACGACGAACTCTCGCATCACACCACCACGCATAAGGGCCTCGCCGGCTGGATTCTCTGGCCGGCCGGCGAGTTCGTGGTGCGTCGCGGCATGCAGTCACCTGAGCGGGCGTTGCAGGCGCTGCACGCGATTACGCAGCGTTTCACCGCCGAGTTCGCGATTCGCCCATTCATCCTCGCACATCCCGCACTCGTGTTCCGCACGCTGCACGAATGGGTGCACGACGAGAATCCGCACGTGCGCCGGCTCGTAAGCGAAGGCAGCCGTCCGCGATTGCCCTGGGGCTTGCAGCTCAAACCCCTCATCGCCGACCCGTCGCCCACACTGCCGCTGTTGCTCGCCTTGCAGGACGATCCGAGCGCATACGTGCGCCGTAGCGTCGCCAATCACCTGAACGACATCGCGAAAGATCATCCGGCCCTCGTCGCGCAGTGGCTGGAGACTCATCTGCCCACGGCGAGTGCGGAGCGACGCGCGACGCTGCGCCACGCCAGTCGCACCCTGATCAAGCGCGGCGATGCCCGCGTGCTCTCAGCGTGGGGACTCGGCGGCGTCTTCAAGGGGCGCGCTGCGCTTGCGATCGCGCCCACTCGCGTGGCGGTAGGCGAACACCTGGCAATAGCGATCGAGCTCACGTCGTCCGCGCGTCGTGCACAACGACTTGCCGTGGACTACGCGGTGCATCACGTGAAGGCCGACGGGCGCACGACACCAAAGGTGTTCAAAGGCTGGGTGCTCGAACTGCAAGCCGGCGAAACACGCGCACTGAATAAGCGGCATGCGCTCAAGCTGATCACCACGCGACGCTACCATGCGGGCGCGCACGAGGTCGAAGTGCTGATCAACGGACGGAGCGTGGCGCGCGCGGGATTTGAGCTCAGCGTGTAGTACACTGGCGCTCTGCGCCCGCTTGCCCCAATGTCCGGGATCGCTCGCCCGCACCCCGGAGGATCCCATCGCCACCCTCGCAACCCCCAACGCCGCCGAGTCCGGCCGCTCGCGGCATTTTCCGGCCGCCGCCGCGCGCCCGTGGGGCCGCCCGCGTACACGACGCCACGACATTGGCGAGTTCGAGCGTACCGGCCAGTTTGTGATCGACACGCGCGATGCCGCACCGGACATCTTCATCGACGCCAGCGCCACCGACTGGAGAGGCCTCACCGCGCGCGATGTCGGCTCGCCCTATCGCACCGAGAAGTGGGCCGCGTCGCGCCGCGAGTACGAGGCGCGCGAGGGACACCCGCTGCCCATCATCGAGGGTTGGCGACGCTTCAACCAGGCGTTTCACCAGTTCTTCCTGCTCGATGTACCCGAGGCGCAGGCTGCCGCTCGCCACGAACTCGGAGATGCGCTCACACACTTCGATGGGCACGGTGCGCAGCATGCGCTCGAAGACATCGTGCGCCTCGCCGTCTGGAACAAGATCCAGCGTGTCGAGGACGCCGTCTGGGATCCGCGCGGCAAGCGCTCGCTCTTCGCATCACTCGATGTAAAGAAGCCGCGCATTCTCTTCCTGGGTGCCGCCGACGGCTACGAAGCGATGCAGCTCGCGGCAATGTATCCCGGCGGTGAGATCGTACTCGTTGACTACGACGCGTTCTGCGCCACCGATCGCTTCGGCAGGTTTCCGCTCGACTATCCATTCCTCGGCGTTGATCACGCAACCGGACATGCGCGGGTGTGGTACCGCGACGAGATGCCGATCCATTTCGACGTCGCGGATATTCGCGACCTGAAATACGGTCGCGAGTTCGACGTCGTCGTATCAATTGGTTTGCTCGAACATTTCCCCGACGAACACAAGGCCGAGTGCATCGAGATGCATCGCCGCTTCGTGAAGCCTGGTGGTTATGTCGTGATGACGACGCCGCGAAATCAGGTGCGCACGCGTGCGTTCTATCACCTCATGGCAGACTGGATGAATCACGGATACCGCGAACTCATGGACGTGCGCCAAATGGGACGCTACTGCCACACCAACGGACTCGACATCCGGCGCGCCGGTGTCATCAAGGCGCACAACGGACTCGTCATGAAGCTGCGCTGACGTCTGTACCGAGCACGCGAACGCCTGCTGCGGATCAGTCGAGTCGCGCCTTGGGCACGCGGCCCCGGTCGAGCGCCTGATCGCGCACGGTGGACATGATGCGTGCCATGTCGGCTTCGCAGGTGGCGCGCTCGTCGTCGGTCCACAAATCCACGTTGGCGGCGGCGCGAATGGTGGCCATCATCTCGTCCACGAGCTCCCGCAGACGCGGGTTGGTGCGGCGCTCGCGGGCCAGGGCGGCACTGGCTGGCGTTTCGGAGGGTACACTCATGAAAGGAATCTGTGGGGTGTCACCGATGCGCCACAAGATGTCACAGAATGCCCCGCACCGGTGCACGCACGGTCGTGCTCATGGTCACCGATCCCCAATCACGTGTAGGGAGTGAGAATGTCGGATCAGACACCGGACCCGGAGCAGTACGCAGACTGGGCGCGCCGATTGGCCGCCGACGATGCGACCGCCCTCCGGGCGCTTTTCGACGCCACGTACGAACCGCTCTGGCGGTCCGTCATGCGGCTCGTGGGCGACGATGCGGTGGCGCGCGACCTGGCGCAGGACGCTTTCGTGCGCATCTGGGACCGACGCACCACGCTCGATCCTTCCTTGTCCTTGCGGGCACTCCTGTACCGAACCGTGCGAAACCTGGCTCTCAATCAGTTGCGTGACGAACAGACGCGCCGGCACCTCCTCGAGGATCCGGAAGCGGCGTCCGTCTCGGCGCGCCCGCGTGAAGCGGCCGGCGCCGACCTGCAGCTCGAGGCGTCGGAGCTCGCCGAGCGGCTCAACCAGTTCATCGCCGAGCTGCCGCCTCGGCAGCGCGAAGCGTTGCGCCTGAGCCGGTTCGATGGTCTGAGTCATCAGGAAATCGCCGATGTCATGGGGTGCGCCCCTCGCACCGTCAACAATCACCTCGTCCGCGCGCTCGAGCAGCTGCGCACGCGTCTGACGACCCTAGGAACGCTGGTGGCTTCGCTGCTCGCGTTCACCGGAGTCTCTTCATGAGTACCGCACCACGTCACCCGCTGCCACCCGAACTGCGCGACGAACTCGCCGAGCGTGCCGAAGGGCAGGAACTCGCGCAGGTGTGGGATCTGCTGGCCCTTGTCGATCCCGTGCCCGGTTCCTCCGAAGCGGAAGCGGTCTGGAATCGCGTGAGCAAGGAAATCGCCAAGGGGCGGCCCATTCTCACGCCGACGTTCACGCCCACCGTCACGTCGCCGGGCGTGCGCGCGGTGCCCTCGGTAACGCCGCGTCGGCGCTCTGTCGCGCCGTGGGCGATCGCAGCCACTCTGGCAGTGGCGGCCGGTCTCGGTGTGTGGCAGTCGACACCCGTTGTGGTTGAAGCACCCCTTGGGGAGCAGCTTGCGGTAACGCTGCCCGACGGCTCGCGCGCCGAACTCAACGCCGGCAGCTCGCTCGAATACGCTCGCGGCTTCCGTCGCTTGGCCGGCCTCGCGGCCGGTTCGCGCGCGGTCAAGCTCGATGGCGAAGCATATTTCTCCGTGGTCCGCAGCAATCGTACGTTTTCGGTCACCACGACCGATGCGCGCATCACGGTACTCGGAACCTCGTTCGTCGTGCGCGCGCACAGCGGCGAGCCTGATGGTACGCTCGTAGGCGTCGAATCCGGCCGTGTGCGCGTCGAGTCGGTGAGCGGTGCCGGCGACAGCGCGGTCGAGCTCGTGGCGGGTCAGGAAACGCAGGTGCAGCAGGGCGTGGTGCTGGCGCAGAATATCTCGCCCGTCGACATGGATCGGCTCATGCTGTGGCGGCAAGGAGGCATCGCCTTGGTGAATTTGCCGCTCGACGCCATCTTTCGGGAACTGGAGCGTCGCTACGCGGTAGACATCCGACTCCGCGACGTCGCCATCGGCGATGAACGACTCGCCGTCTATTATCCCGAACGCCCGTCCATTGAGAGTGTCCTCAACGACCTCTGCACGATCCGTGGCCTTCGGTTCAGCCGAACCAGCCGTGGATTCGATATCACGCCGCAAGAGGAGCGCGTTCTCCCCTCGCCGTAGGACTGTACGCCAATGAACCCCGGCCCGGTCGTCCGAGAGTGGTGCTCGCCCTCGCGAGTGGCTCGGTCACTGGCGCTGGCCGTAAGCAGCGTGCTGCTCGTCAGCAGCGCGGCCACGCCCGCGCTCGCGCAGTCCGCGCAGTCCGCGCGCGCCATTTCGCTCGACAGCACACGCATCACGCTCGCCTTGCGTGGCGTGCCGCTGCAGGCCGCGCTCGAGCAACTGGTCGAAGTCAGCGGCATGAATCTCTCGGTCTACGACACTCGCGTGCTGCAAGGCGGCGCCGGTGGACCGAAGCGCATTCATTGCCGAGTGGACGACGCACCGCCCGAGCGCATGCTCGCGTGCATCGTGAACGAAGCTGGGCTCGACTATTACCGCATGTCGTCGGGCACGTATGTCGTGATCGCGCGCGCCGAAGACCTGCCCGCCTACGCCACGCTCAGTGGCATTGTGGTGGACGGCGCCAACGGCACGCCGCTGCCGCAGGCGCGCATCGCACTGGCTGAACGCACCGACGCGCGCGTGGCCAACGATGCCGGCTCGTTCGCGTTCGGCCGCCTCGCGCCTGGCAGCTATCGCCTCACGATTCAGGCCATCGGGTACGAGCCGTATCAGGTGGATCTCTCGATTCCACCGGACGGCCGCCTGCGCGAACGCTTTGCGCTGAGGCGTTACGCGGTCATGACCACGCCCATCGTCGTGAACGGATTGCAGCCCGGGACGGCGTCATCCGCACTCGGTGGCATCTCCTACTCCGGCAGCGTGGCCACGCCGCTGGTACTCGGTCCGGGGCTCTACATGCCCGGCGCGCCGAGCGCGCTTGGCCTGACGCGGCGCGACGGCGTCGGTGACTTGCACATTCAGGGCGGCGAGGCCGGTGAGCACGTGTGGCGGCTGGACGGCGTGCCCATTTTCGACGCCGCGACGCTCGCGGGCGTCTTTGGCGCATTCTCGCCGCTTGCGATCGAGGAGTTGCGCGTTCGCCGAGCCGGTTATGAAACGCGCGCCGGCAGCTTCACGGCGGGCGTGATCGATCTCTCGCACGGATTCGGCGACGCCGCGATTACGGCGCCGGTGCAGTCGGCGGCCCAGGCCGATCCGTTCTCTGCGTCCACACGCCTGGTGGTGCCGATTGAGTACCGCGGCACGCGCGTGACTACCATGGTGTCCGCACGATCGGGGCTCTGGGACCTGTACCAGCCGACGCCGCTCGCCAACGCAATCCGCGCCTGGAACCTGCCCGATCCCGTGCTGCTCAGCCGCCTCACCGGTATCGGTCGCACACTCACCAGCGACCTGCCCGCCAACTCGCGCGGATACAAGATCGACAACGGCAGCACCGACGTCACGCTGCGCGACTACCACATCGCCAGTCGCGCCGAAATCGGGGCCTTCCAACGCGTGACGTCGTCCTTGTACATAGGACAGCACGGCGTCTCCACGGTCACCGAGGCGCGCCCCGAGCTGTCCAGCCTCGAGCAGGGCAGCATCGCGATCGTAAACTCGGCGCAGCAACTCTCCACGCGTGCGACCGATGCGTACGCCTGGCGCACCATCGCCGGTCAGGTTCGGCACGAGCAACTGCACGGCACCAAGATCACGCACATGCTGCAACTCCGCGGCAGCGAGCACACGCTCGATCATGACTTTTCCATGATCATCGGCGCGTCGCCACTCATTCAGGATCCGCCGCGCCGTGACGGAAATCGGGTGCGTGAGTTTGCAGCGGTAAGCGGACTGCAGGTTGCGGGCGGCGAATCGTGGGACCTGGACATGGGCGCCGAAGTGGTGCGCACCGACGCGCGACTCGACCTGCGCAACGGCGTGCTGCGATCGCTCGGCAGTGACGTGGGGGCATGGCGACTGGCCAGCCACGCCGAGATCAGGCGCCGCATCGGACGTCGCTACTGGCTCGACGGCGGTGTGCGCGTGACCTACCTGCCGGGTTCGAAGAGCACCTTTGCCGAGCCGCGGCTGGCGCTGAGGGCCGACGGTGAGTCGGAGCTGCTCGGACCGTGGGCGTGGCGCATTGGCGCGGGCGTGTACCGCCAGTTCGTGAATCAGTTCGACGTCGCCACGTCGAATCCCACGGC
>JBBQNT010000154.1:0-9307 GCA_038330215.1 Gemmatimonadales bacterium | reverse complement strand
ACGCCCATCGCGGCGCCGCGCGGCTGGATCGTCACCTTATGCAGCGGGTCGGTGGGACAGAAGACCAAACCGGCCAGCGCGTGCCCCGCCTCGTGCAACGCGATCAGGCGCTGCTCGACGCGTGAGACGACGAAGCCCTCGCGTGCACGCCCGAGCAGGACCCGGTCCCGCGCTTCCTCCATGTGCGACCAGGCGACCGAGCTCGCGCCTGTCTTCACGGCGAGCAGCGCCGCCTCGTTGAGCAGCCCTTCCAGATCGGCACCGCTGGCCCCCGGCATGAGGCGCGCCAGGCGCCCCATCTCGACATCGATGGCGAGCGGCATTTGGCGCTTGGAGGCGTGCAGCGACAGGATCTCGGCGCGCTCCCCAACACTTGGCAGCGCCACCGTGACCGAACGGTCGAAGCGCCCCTTGCGAAGCAGCGCCGGGTCGAGGTCGGCGGCGCGATTCGTCGCCGCCACCACCACGATCCCAGAACTCGCGCTGAAGCCGTCGAGCTCGACGAGGAACTGGTTGAGCGTGCGGTCGTCCTCGGGGTGCCCGCCAGTGCGCCCGCGTCGGCCGCCCAGCGAATCGATTTCGTCGATGAAGATCACCCCGCCGCCCGCCTTGCGCGCTTTGCGGAAGAGTGCCTTCACCCGCATGGTGCCCATCCCAAGGAACATCCCCGAGAAATCCGGCCCCGACATGGCGAAGAAGTTCGTCCCGGCCTCCCCCGCCAGCGCCCGCGCCATCAGCGTCTTCCCGGTGCCCGGAGGTCCCTCGAGCAGGATCCCCTTGGGCACCTTCGCCCCCATCCCGACGAAGCGCTTCGAGTCGCGCAGGAAGTCGACGACCTCGCGCAGATCGGTGAGCGCCGCCGAGTTGCCCGCCACATCGGCGAAGGTCGTGCGGGGCCCGGAGAGCTTGCCCGAGCCTACCTCGAAGTCGCCGCCGCTGCCCGGTGACTGTCGCGCGTATTGCTTGTAGATGACGAAGCCGACCCCGGCCGCGAGCAGCAGCGAGGCGACGAGTATGAACACCTGCGAGCGATCCGTCGGTGGAGCGACAAACGCCACGGCGACCTTCGCATCCGTCGCCGCCGTTACCAGCGCACTGCCCTCGTCTCTCCCGAATTCGACGCGGATCTCTCGCGTCCCGGCTGCATTCGGTGCCGAAAGCCACCCGCGTAGCGCCGCGCCAGGCTGGATCACGATGGAATCGACCTGGTGCGCTGACATCGCCGACAGCAGCTCGCTGTAGCGCATGGCGATCGGCGGCGGCGACTGCGACGCGCGCGAAAGATGCACGCGGGCGGAGATGGCAAGGACGGCAACGACGACGAGCGCGGCGGCGGTCCAGCGTGCAGCGGGGGAGCGGAACGGAGCGAAACGCATGGGCAACCAGCAGCGAGGAAAAGAGGGTTCGTTGAACGACTCTCTGAGCGCAGCTGTCGTAACCGCGCGGGCTGTTTATTGTGGTACCCGGCTGTGGTTTGTTCTCATGATGCTGCTTGGTCGCATGATGAGCGTCGTTTGAAAGAACCGATCTCACGTCACGTGCACCTGCCCATGGTCAATCAGCCACTCGACCGACTCACGCACAGCCTGCAGCGACGTGTAGCGCGGCGCGAATCCGAGCAGGGCGCGCGCCTTTTCGATGCTGCAATCGGGGCTTCGCTCGATGTGTTCCCACGTCGCTCTCGCTTCGGCCTCGGTCACCATCTCGCGCCACTGCTCGAACGGACGGAACGACAGTCGTGCCGGTTGCGCGAACCAGGCCGCGACACTCTCCGCGTAGTCGCGCAGCGAGATCGCCGCGGGTGAGACTACGTGAAAGCTCTCGCCGATCGCGGCGTCGGGATGATCGATCGCCCGTTCGAACGCCTGCGCGACATCGTCAGCGTGCACGTGATGCACCGTCTCGAGGCCAGCGTTCGGCAATACGAGTTCGTCACCGTGTGCAAGACGCGTGAAGACAGATAGTCCAAAGTGTCCGGCCGGATTGAGCGGTGCCCAACCTGGCCCCACGATATGTCCGGGATGCAGCACCGTGGCAGGAAATCCGTGCTGCTGCGCCTCCTCAAGCAGGAACGCTTCGATCGCAGCTTTCTGCACCCCGTACGTATCCGTTGGTGTGCGCGGTTCGGCTTCGGTGGTCGGCTTGTTGGCTCTCGGGCCGTGCACCCAGATCGTACCGCAGTGCAGGAAGTGCTGCACGTGTCCACGCAGTGATGTCACCAGTTGCTGTGCGCTCTCGAGTGTAAAGCAGATCATGTCGACGACCGCGTCCGGACGCAGCGCACGAATCTCTTCACCGAAGCTCCCGCGCGCCTCGCTTGTTGCACGGTCGATCACGATGTGTTCCACCTGCGACCACGCGGGGTGCGCGTGATATGGAGCGCGATGGCCGCGACTGATGGCAATGACTACGTGTCCTGCTGCGACGAGACGTGGCACGAGGTACGTGCCGACATGTCCACTGCCGCCGATGATGACGATTCGCATGGTCTCTATTGTCGCCGTAGCGCGCACAAGTCGCCATGACCTGCCCGGACGAACGTTCACCGAGCTCGGCGTTGAGGTGTTCTGGCAAAGCCCCCGTTGGCTTGCGCGGTCGGACGGGAGAAGCCAACGTTTCTCGGTCCCTGACGCGGAGTCTCACATGCGCACCGCTTTCGCGCGACGCCCAATCGCGCTGCTCGTCGCCCTGCTGCTGATCTCGTACTCCTCGGTCGGCGCCCAGCACGACCATCGGTCGGACGCAGCCAGCAAGTCCCGATTGCGACTGGGCACAGTGCACATGCCAAACAGCGGAGCACCCGCGGCCCAGGCCGCCTTCCGCGACGGCCTCGCGGCGTTACACAGCTTCGAGTACGGTCTGGCGGCGCGCGCGTTCCGAGACGCGCAACGCCTCGATGCGAACTTCGCGCTGGCGTATTGGGGCGAGGCGATGACGCACACGCACCCAGTGTGGAATCAGCAGGCCGCTGATTCGGCACGCGGCGTGCTCGCGCGGTACGCACATACTCGCGAGGCCCGCCGAGCACGCGCGCCGACTGCGCGGGAAGCCGATTGGCTTGACGCGGTGGAAGTGCTGTACGGAGCAGGTGGCAAGGCGCAGCGTGATACGCTGTATCTGCACGCGATGGAGAAACTGGCGGAGACCTATCCCGATGACATGGAAGCGCAGGCGTTTCTGGCACTCGCCTGGCTGGGACTCAATCAGTCGATTCGCGCAACTGCCGACTACATGCGCGCCGGAGCGATTGCCGCGCGCGTGATGCAGCGTCATCCCGATCACCCGGGGGCGGCGCATTACGTGATTCACGCGTTTGACGATCCGCCACATGCACCGCTCGGACTTGATGCCGCGCGTGCGTATTCGCGGATTGCACCGGATGCGCCGCACGCGCAACACATGACGACGCACATTTTTCTGGCGCTCGGCATGTGGGAGGAAACGGTCGCGCAAAACGTGTCCGCAGTGGGTTCGCAACCGTGGGTCGCGGGACACTACACGTCGTGGTGGCACTACGCCCTCACGCAACTCGGACGCGAGCACGAGGCCACGGCGCTGCGCGACAGCATGCGCCGAAGCGCCAAGGGTGTGCAGACGCTCTCGCAGCTCCGCATCGAGGCGCATCACGCCGTGGAGTTTGATCGGTGGGACGATTCGGTCTTTTCGGCGCCGGTTCCGGCCATGCGGCCAGATATGCGACTGTGGTGGCATGGCATGCAGGGAATTGCTGCGGCGCGCCGCGGTGACCGTGCGACGAGCGAGCGCCATGTGAGAGAGTTCGAGGCACTTCTGAAGTCGCCTGCACTCGAGCCGTTGAACGCACCATACCGCAGCGCGACGCACAACACATTGCTCGCGTCCCGCGCGTTCGCTGCAAATGATCATGCAGAGGCGGTGCGCTATGCGCGTTTGGCGGTTGCACTCTCTGACACACTGCCGGCCGATTTCGGACCGCCGGTATTCACGATGCCACCGCAGGAGCTGCTCGCCGAGTTGTTGTTGGCGAGTGGGCAAGCAGCGGAGTCGCAGCGTGCCTGGCAGCGCGCCCTTCAATTGGGACCGGGGCGAAGTCGTGCATTTGCAGGACTCGCACGCGCGGCGCGCGCGGCCGGCGATCACGTTGTCGCCGACGCGGCGCTTGCGCAGCTCGAGAGGAACTGGCACCGCGCAGACCCGGTTCCGGCCCTGCTTGCCGAACTCCGACGCGTCGCAGCACGACCGTAGCGCGGCAGCGCTGCCGCGACCAGGGGTTTGCGTGAGCAGGGAGATCGAGAGTTCGGGAGGCTGGCAGCACGCATCGTCAGTCCCGCCGTACCCGGACGTTGCGTCGGGGTCGCCCGTCCCGCAATGCGTTGGTGACAGTCTGCGCTCTCGTCGGACATGCTCGGCGCGGGGGGCGCCACGCGCGCCGGGGTCACCCGCTGCCGCCCCGCACGCCCCCTGAAGGCCCCATGCTCCCCCCGGCCCAGGAGTCCGGGGAGCGGGGGCGTGCCCGGGGTACTGGTGCGCCGCGGCACGCCCGGGGTACTGGTGCGATATGGGTACACCCGTCGATTCTTCGCTGTGACCACACCAATAGCTCCGCGCGAAAACGCGTCCTACACTTCTCCAGGCAAGACCTTACGTCGTTCACGGCTCGTTCGCGCGCCGCTCATGGTACTGTTCGTGCTCGGCGCCGTGTGTACGATCGCGGCCGTCGTATTGCTGCACACCGGCGCCGACGAGACCACAATTGGCACGCTGCTCGTGTTCGGTCCGCGCCGTTTTGCGCCGGTCGCCTGGCTCATCGCCGCCGTCTTCATGACTGCGCTCGGTGCGCGTTGGGTGCTGGCGTCATTGGCATTGGCAGTCTTCAGTCTGTTTGCGTTCGCAAGTTTTTCGGTGCCCAGACTGGGCGCTGCGACGGCTGCCGCCGCCGCCGCACCTGACGCGCGAACGTTTCGCCTGGTGTCGTTCAACGTGGACCATGCCAAGGATATCGACATTCTGTTGGAGCTTGCCGTTCCGCGCTGGGCGGCAGATGTAGTCGTGTTTCAGGCCTGCGGTGAGCGCGCCGGACTCGCGTTGCAGCGTGCCTCACGGCCGCGTGCGCGTGTGCTGAAGGTTGGCGAGTTCTGTATTGCATCGGCGCATCCGCTGGTGCGCGGGACTCTGATACAACTCAACTCTCCAGAGTCCTCGGAGCGACAAGCGTACGCTGTGCATGTGCGCCTCACGGTTGGGGCCGACACGCTGTCGGTGGTTGTGGTGCACCTGGCGTCACCGCGCAGCGAACTCGCGGCCGCGCTGAACCTTGATTTTACCAAACTCAAGAACTCCACTGCCACTCGATCGGAGCAAGCCGATCGTCTGGCACGCTACCTGAGATCAATTCAGGAGCCGCTTGTAATCGCGGGCGACTTCAACACGCTTGAAGAGAGTCGAATCTATCAGCGGTACTTCGCCCGCTACTCGAACGCGTTTCGCGCAACGGGCTGGGGCTTCGGGCATACCATGCAGGCCGGCGTGCATCGCATACGCATCGATCACGTACTCACCGGCGACGGCATGCAACCAGTTGCCCTCAACACCGAGTGGAACTGGCCCACCGAGCATCGGCCCGTGATCGCCACGCTCGCGTATTAGCTGCCGAATACCTCGAGCGCCAAGTTTACGCGCCAAACGGCGCCGACACCGGCACGCCCTGCACAAGCCCACGAAATCGCTTCGCTCGTAGCACACGCCCCCGCCGTTCCTCACGCCCACGCTGCAGTCCGGGGCCCAGAGGTACGCCCACCAACCGTACCACACCCCATCCACCTGCGGATTGGCCGCGAGCCAGCGGTTGAGCGCGTGCCCCTCCTCGTAGGCCTGCGGTTCGCCGCGTTCCGGTCGCGCGGTGTAACCGCCGTGGCTACGGCTGCTCGTGTACACCGCCTGAACATTTGGGAACGCGGGCTTCACGCGTGTGGAGAACGCAAGGAGGTTGCGCTCGAACACAGCGAAGTTGGAACCGGCGGCGGATAGTACGGGAGCGCGGCGCTGCCTGACTCGGCATCGATCGGGAACGGCGTCGAGATGTCGACGGCGTGCGGACCAGAGGCGGGCGCGGTGGTGGTGCCTGTACAGGCGACCGCGCCAAGCAGCAGGCCACAAACGACGCGTGACGCGCGCACAAAGCGCAACGTTCTTGATTGTATTTGCGTGATCCGAAGGAAGAGCTGGCCGCCCACGCGGTCTCACGTTGCGGCGGCCGAAGGTAAAAGCGCCTTGCGCCTCGATTGACCGGACCCCAGACTCTGCGGATGGCGACGACTCTGGATGCGCGAACCGTAGCGGCTGCGATTGTGCTGTGCAGCCTTGCCTCATGCACGCGGGACGCAGGCCAACCAGCCCCAGGTGAGAGCCGCACGAGCGCGGCCAATGTCGCGGCCAATGTCGCGGCCGATGTCGCGCCCGACATCGCGATTGATGTCGGCGACGGCACGCTCACAATGCCCGACACGATCACCGCTGGCTGGCAGCGTGTTCGTGTCACCGAAACGGGTGCGACGCACATCGTCGTGTTCTTTCGTCTGCCCGCGGAATCGAGCGACTCGAGTATACAGCAGTTTCTCAATGCGCTTGACAGCACTGCGAACACCCCTGCACCGGCGGTCGCCCTGGGTGGCCCGGAGATCGGAACGGTTGGCGACGTTGTTCTTCAGATAACACCGGGACGATACGTGGTCGCATGTGTGGCGCGGCGGGATGCGAACCATCGGCATGCAAGTGCGGGCGAAGCGCGCACGGTCATTGCGATGGACGTCGCGGATGGTGTCGTACGGTCCAACCCTGTCCCCACCGTGCAGGTGGACATGATCGACTTTGCCTACACCGGACAACAAACGTGGCCATCGGGTCCACAACTCATTCGTGTGGTGAACAACGGGACGCAGGATCACCAGCTGCGCATTGCGCGAGTCGCTGATGGCGTTACGCTGCGACAGATCATGGAGGCCGACGATCCAACGTCGATGATCACGGGAGTTGCCGGTGTCGCGCGCATGAGCGCTGGACAGGAGGCACGGCTTCCGGTCGACCTTGCGCCGGGCAACTACCTGCTGTCGTGTCTCGTCGCGGATCCGAAGTCGCTCCGACCTCACGTGGAGCTTGGTATGGTGCGCATGGTGCGGGTGGAATGATGCGCATGTGCCGCTTTCCTCGCGGCGCGGAACGGCTCCGGCAAAGTGCTTACTCCCGCCTGCCGACACTGCAGGGACGTAGTCAGTTCGAACGGTTAGCGAAAGCCAATCGTCCCGGCCCCGAGTCGTCGGTGACGGGCGCCGCGCGTGAACCTCGTCCGACAAGCGCCGTGCCCGACAGATCGCGATAGCTGCCCGGGGGGGCATCCGCTCGATAAAGATCGGTTGTTGACGGCACTCCGAGAGCACAGCGTCCAGGAAACGCCGCGGCGGCGGTGGCGTCGCACAATCAGCGCGACGGCGCTCAGCATCGATGCCGAACTCGAGTGTCTGCGATAAAGGTATGCAAGCATTTTCAGGCGGATCGTGCAAACAAGCTCGGCCGTGTCAAGCACCTTGTCGCCGGCCGGATGGCCGGTTCCCGTGGCATCTTGCATCGGTTCGGCCGACCCTCTCGCCGACCCTCTTGCCGACGTGAAGTCCGCGCTCGCGCCGCCGCTGCATGAATCTGCGCTACGGTCGTTCCACGTAGTATTCGAATGATGCTGCTCTCGATGCTCGCTGGCGTGCTGCTCAGCATGTTCTCGCAGGAAACGTCCTCGTCCTGCGATCTCCTTGATTTGTCCGCCTCGTCTGTGGGCAAGCCGCTGCCGCGCGCCTGGCGAGTGCGCGCAGTGCGGGGCGAGCAAGCACCCTCGCTGGCGGTGGTTGACTCCGCCGGTGCGCGATTCCTGCGCGTCAGCGGCGTGGCGCGCGCGGCGTGGTATGTGCGGGAACTCGACACCCCGTGGCGCGGAGCGGGAACACAGCTGTCATGGGCGTGGCGCATTGGCGCGGCGCCTGTTGGTGCCGATCTCACGTCCGTCACCCGTGATGACTCGGCGCTTCGCGTATTTGTGGTGTTCGACCGAACATCGCGATTTGCGCGCACGCCGCGCACGATTTTCTACACGTCGCACACGGCCGGCAATGGCGCCTACCAGCGTCCGAGCTTCAGCGGGAACGATCTGCAGATTGTGGGAATCGGTACGCCGGGTGGCGCGGATGCCTGGATGCCGGTGTCGGTTTCTCCGATGGAGGATTATCGACGCATTTGGAAGAGCGATCCTCCGGCGATTGTGGCAGTTGGCTTTATGCAAGACAGCGATCAAACCCGGTCGTATGCGCTGGCTGAGCTTCGCTCACTCTGCCTGCAACGGGATGCGTCTGCTGCTCGCTAGTCTCGGTGTTGCGCTGCGGCAAGCGGTGTACGCGGATCAACACTTGGGCGATTCGTTTAACGTGACGATGGCGGAAGTGCTGATCACCCCAACCGGCACACCGTAGCGCGTTGATCGTTCGTACTACGGCACGTCAATGCGAAGGGATACCGCCGTCGTCGCCCATCGCAGTCGTAGCGTGGTTTGCTTGCCTTCCACCAGCGGGAACTCGAACGTGAGCACATCGGTGTAGACGGCCTCTTCCGTCGGCACCTGAATACGCAATGCGTCGGCGGCCTCTCCCGGATACGGTGTGTGGTACACCTCACCCGCGGTGCTCAGAATCAGCGTCCACTGCGTGGCGGCGGGAACGCCCCAGATGCTGTAGGTGCCGGCCGGCAGCGGATTGTCGTTCACGCGCACATCGCGACTGAACGTGATCGCACTCGCTTGATCGGCCCCTGGATTCCACACCTCGCCGAATGGTACGATGCCGCCGAAGATATCGCGGCCTCGCGCCACTGGGCGACTGTAGGTAATCGCGATATCCGTGTTGGCCACCCGCTGCGAGACCGATGCCGCCTGGCTCTTGCGCACTTCGGCGAGCGGGAGAATGGTCGTATCCGCGCTGGCCACCGTACTCGAACCGGGTGCACCGAGAAGCGTGACATTCCGACCCGGATCGTCTGCGCACGCGATAAGGGACAATGACAGGGCAGTCGCCGCGACCATGCATCGGCAACACGCTCGGTGGTTTCGATTGTTTCGGCCAGGCATTCAGACTCCAGTCGTAATCCGTCCATACGATACGAACGCTGCGGTCGGTCAACGCGTTACGTTCGGCTCCGGCGGGTCAGTGCCGGCAGAGCCAGCGAAGCAGCCCCGCCCGATCTGGAGAGAAATCACTGCCATACCAGTCAAAGGCGCCTTGTTGGTGCGCGCAGG
>JBBQNT010000153.1:0-9317 GCA_038330215.1 Gemmatimonadales bacterium | reverse complement strand
CGACGTGGCAGATACCGTACAGTTCACCGTGACGCGCATTCCGGTGGGATCCGTAGAGCTCTCGCCCGCCAGCACGAGTGTTGTGCAGGGCAAGCAGATCACGCTCAATCTGACGGTCAAGGATTCCGCGGGCACGGAAGTCACAGATCGCACCGTGGTCTGGGGCACGAGCAATCCAAATGTGGCCACTGTCAACAACGGTGTAGTGACGGGCGTGAGCCCAGGCACCGTGAATATTACGGCCACATCGGAGAGTCGCAGCGACAATTCCAGCGTGACCGTGCTGCAGGTGCCAGTGGACTCCGTCGCCCTCGTAACGCCGAGTGACTCGCTCGTGGGCATCAACTCGATCGCGCCAGGCAACACGTACCAGATCCAGCTCGAGTTGCGCGATCAGAACGGCGCCACTGTGCTCGGACGCAATCTCCTGATCACCTCCAGTTCGCCGGGCATTGCAAGCGCATCCTGGAATCAGAACACTCGCATTCTCACGGTGAGCTCGTCGAGCGCCACCGCGAATGGTTCCAGTACGATCACGTTGCGCGCGATCGGACAGAACGGCAACCCGGAAGGCAAGACCACGAGCATTCGCGTCGTCGTCACCCTCGTCACGCCTCCGCCACCGTGACCGAATCGCTCTCGTTCGTGCGGGGACTCTTCGAGGGCGATCTCCACGAGTCCCTGCTCTTCCCATATCCAGCGCCGCTGAACGAGCGTGCGCCGGAAGACGCGGCGACGGCGGCACGACTGGTCGCCGAGCTGCATCGCCTGGTCGATGAAGGCGTCATCGATTCGGCGCGCATGGACGAGGAAGAGCAGATCCCGGAAGAGGTGATCACGGCGTTCGCGAAGTGCGGACTGCTCGCGTTGTCCATTCCACGCGAGTACGGTGGGTTGGGGCTGTCGGCGTCCGGTTACGCGGTGGTCGCCGGTGCCGTGGCTGCGGTGGATGCCTCACTCGCGGTGTTGATCGGCGTGCACTGCGGGCTGTCGTCCAAGGCCATTGTGCTCTTTGGCAACGACGAACAAAAAGCGCGATACCTGCCCATGCTGGCGCGCGGCGAGACACTCGGCGCGTACGCCCTCACCGAGCCGGAAACCGGTTCAGACGCGCAGAACATTGTCTCGCGCGCCGAACGCGCACCGGACGGACAGGGCTGGCTGCTCTACGGTCGCAAACACTGGATCGGCAATGGACAGCGCGCCGGCGTGATCGTGACGTTTGCGCGGACGCTGGTCGAGCGTGATGGCAAGATGGTGAATCGCCCAACGGCGTTCATCATTCGCCCCGATATGAAAGGCTTTCATGTGCACGGGACCGTGCGCAAGCTGGGGATTCGTGCGAGCACGCAGGCCGAGTTGATTTATGACGGGCTGTACGTGCCCGACGATCATGTGCTCGGCGAGGTCGGCAAGGGATTCCAGGTAGCGGTGAACGCACTCAACGCCGGACGCCTGTCGCTCGCGGCCGGATGCACCGCGGCGTCGCGGCTGGTCATTCGCGAGTACATCGCCTACGGCGAACTACGACAGCAGTTTGGTGCTCCGCTCGCGTCCTTCGAAGTCACCCAGCGCAAGGCCGCAACGCTTGCGGCGGATGTGTACGCCAGCGATGCGATGGTGGGTGCGCTCGCGGCGGCGCTCGAGGCGAAGAATGTGGATGCGTCGCTCGAAGCGGCGATTGCCAAGGTGTTCGCGTCGGAGCTGATCTGGCGTGCGACGGATGAAATGGTGCAGCTCGCCGGCGGACGCGGATTTGTGAAGCCGTGGCCGTACGAACGGTTCCTTCGCGATGCGCGCATCAATCGCATCTTCGAAGGTGCCAATGAGATACTGCGCCTGTATGTGGGGCTGAACGGCGTGCAAGGGCCCGCTGCGCAGTTGCAGGAGCTCGCCGAAGCGCTCAAGAGTCCACTGCAGCATTGGGAGCGCGTCGCCGACTACGCGACGGGTCGCGTGAGGTCGGCGCTTGGTCGACATGAGAAGTTCGAGGTGAAGTTGCACGCGCGACTCGAACCGCACGCGCGGTATGTCGAGAAGCATACCGCCGAGTTGGCGCAGGCCACCACGCGCGCGGTCATGCGGCACAAGAAGCGCATTGTCGAACGGCAAATGGTAGTGGAGCGACTCGCCGACATGGCGGCAGAGTTGTACGCCCGAACGGCGACCATCGCGCGCACGCAGCGCTTGATCGAGCAGCGCGGCGTTGAAGATTGCGTGCGGGAGCTCGACCTGTGCGACTTGTTCTGCGTGACCTCGGGTCGACGCTTTCGTGGACTGCGCGTGGCGCTGCAGGAGGGGGGCGAGACGATCGACGATCGGCGCCGGTCCATCGCGTCGTCACTGCGCAGCGATGGGGGATATGTGGTGCCGTCCGCCCTGCTCGAGCTGCCTGATCCGGCGACACAACCGCCCTCCCTCACCCCGCCCGAGCCGGCGGTGCCTGAATCGGCGATTCCCCAGTCGGCTTGATACCCCGGTGGGGTACCGTTTTTGCCGATGCGCGGATATTGTTGCAGCATGCTCTTCCGAGTCCGCCGATGGATCGCTGTCACTTTGTCGCTGGCCCTGTTGCCCTCCATTAGCGGGGGCGCGCGCTGCGCCAGTCACGAGGGTGGCGGGAGTGCGGTCGTCGCGGAGCAAGCGCAGCTCGAGGCGGCTTCGAGCCACCAGCATGCCGGACACGAGTCGCACATCCTCGCCCTGCACGTCCCGACGAAGGCCACGGCCGAGCAAGCACCACAAGACTGCTGCCCGCCCACGAGCATTCCCGGCGCCTGCAGCAGCGCCATGGGCTGCGGCGTGGTGAGCGCTGCGCAGGCAGTCACCGGCAGCGTGGCGCTTTTGGCGAGTACCTCCGTCGCGGCTGCCTCGGGCAGCGTGCTGCCGCCGGGACCCGCTCGCGCACCCGACGTACCGCCTCCGCGCGCCTGATGTGATCGTGGTTCGCGCCTGACCCGCTCCGGGTTTCGGCGACGTTTTCTTGCGCGCGTTCTGTCACATAGCGTGCATCACCCGTTCACACAGGCTTTTCATGCATTCGATTCAACGCGCGCGCCGCACGGCTCGCGCTCATTGGCTGACGTGGCTGTCCGTCGGTGCCGCCTCGCTGGCGCCGGCCACGCTCAGCGCTCAGACCGACTTTTTCAATACCGACGGCGGACGACCGCTGCGGGTGCAGGACGCCCACTCCGTGGAGTGGCGCGCGCTCGAGGTCCAGTTTGCGCCGATTCGCGTGGAGCAGCACGAGGGGAACCGCTGGCGCACGTCGCTCGAGCCGGAACTGGCCTTTGGCGTGCTGCCGCGCACGCATCTGTCGGTAGGCTTTCCACTGGCATCGGTTGGGCGCACGAGCATCATCAACGAACCCGGCGGCGGCGGTCCGATCATTGAGCCAGCGCCCGGCGACATCACTGGTCTGGCCGGCCTTCATCTCTCGCTATTTCACCAGCTCAACGTGGAGACTCGCATTCCCGCGTTCGCCGTGCGCGGTGAAGTTTTGCTGCCAGCAGGACCGCTCGGGCCCGACAAGGCGTACCCGTCGATCACGGGTATCATGACGCGTACGCTGCCGCAGTTCGGGCCGGTGCGTGTGCATGCGAACGCGACCGCGACTTTCGGCGCTGCACCCGAGACGATCCGCGGCGTACCGATTGGTAATATGGCGGAAGAAGTGCCGCGTTGGCTGGCTGGCGTGTCGGTGGATCGCGCGTTTCCCCTCAAGTATTCGCTGCTCGCCATGGAGTTGGTGGCGCGGCAAGGCATGATCGACGGTGAACCTGTCGCCTGGAGCGCCGGAGTGGGCGCGCGTCGCCAGTTCTCGCCTCGCGTGGTGCTCGATGCGGGCGTGGGTCGGCAGTTCACCGGCAGCGAGCCGCACTGGTCCTTTACCGTAGGCAGCGCGATCGCGCTTGGCCTCGGCCGACGTCTTTTCTGAGAGCGGAGTAGACATGTACAGAATTCCGAAGATCCTGCTGGCCGGCGCGATGTTCGCCGCTATGCCGATCAACGTTGCATCCGCGCAGTGGGTGACCACCGCCGAGCAGTTCTATCCGGGTGGCAGTTGGAACTGGCGCTTTCTCACGGTCTATCCCGACGCCGCGAAGCTGTTCAATGCCTTTGACTACGGGCACGCTATTCTCTACGAGGTGCTCTGGAAGGAGCCGGTGGCGCGGGCGGTGCCTCGCCTCGAGCAGCGCGAGTTCGACTTTCTCGTGAACGACCTGCTCGTCAAGCCGCCTTCGCTGCCGCTCGCCGAAGAAGCGGTGGCTCCGTCGTACGCGCGCCTCGCCCCAGAAGCCAAGATGATGTTCGAGTGGGCGCACATTCTGCACCGGCAGATCTACGACATCTGGGCGGACGTGCGGCTCGACGACGCAGCGAAGGACCGGGAGACCGCGCGCATTCTCGAGGCGTATCTGCAGCGCCAGGATCTCGCATTCAGCGTGAAGCCCAAGAGCATGCGGCTCATGCAGGAGATGCCCTATTCGCTCGCGTTCCGTCAGCAGTACCCGAAGTTCAACGGGCTGATCTGGGCCTATCACTGGCTGCAGGTGGGGTTGTACGAGCCGATGATGGTCGCGACCACCGACGAGGAGCGCGACCGGCTGGTGCGTGCCACCACCGATCGATTCCGCGCGATGATCGCCGATGCGCCCGACAACATGCCGCGCGTGATGCCGATGACCGCGGCGATCGCACCCACGTTCGCGGCGCGCTATCCGACCATCGCGATCGTCTTCGACAACCTGCACTCCATGCACGACGTCATCAGCGATATCCTCGCCAATGACAGCGTGCCGGACAATGCGAAGCGTCGCGAGATCCTGTTGGCGGCGTCACGCTATCGCGACGATACGTCGTATGTGATGCCGGACAGCGCGTGGCGCGTGATGGCGCAGGAGATGGGCATTGAAAACCAGGGCGGGCCGTCGGTTGGATTCACGGCGGCGTTTCTCGCGCCCACTGTTTCGCGCGGTGCCGTCATGAAGCACGACGACCTCACGGGCAAGCACACAGGAATGGGTTGGGGAGAGATGCTGGGCGGCAGCGGACATGAAGGACACGTGATGCCGCCGGCCAAGCCACCCGTACCACCCCCCATGCGGCGTTGACACGCATACCGGCCTGCTCAGCCGGCGGTGGTCAGCCGTCGGTGGTGAGCAGGCCGAGTCGCAGTGCGAGCTTCACATAGTCCGTGCGGTGCGTGATGTGCAGCTTCTCGTTGATGCGCTGCTTGTACGTATCCACCGTCTTGGGGCTGATCGACAGCTGCTCGCCGATTTCGGGCGCGGTGTGGCCTTCGGCGAAGAGGCGCAGCACGACCTGTTCACGATCGGTGAGTCGCTCGAAGCGTGAGCGGTCGTCGGCGTGCTCTTCTTTTCGTGCGAGTCCACGCGCCAGCGCGCGGGCTGCTGACGGCTGCACGTAGATGTCTCCGGCGGCGACGGTCCGCACCGCGTCCACGAGTTCCCGCTCGGCGACCGTCTTTAGCAAGTAGCCCGCCGCTCCCGCCTCGAGCAGCGCAACGAGATGTTCGTCTTCGCTGTGCATCGTGAGCATGAGCACGCGACGGGTCGCGGGCGTACCGGGCTCAACCGAGCGCAGCGCCGCGGTCTTCACCAACTCGCGAGTGGCCGTGAGCCCGTCCATGTCGGGCATGGACAGGTCCATCACGATCACGTGCGGATCGAAGCGTTCCGCGAGCGCGAGCGCCTCGCGTCCGGTGCCGCCCTCGCCAACGACCATGATGTCCCTGGCAGTCGCGAGGATGGCCTTGAGTCCCGTACGCACGATCGCGTGATCGTCCACGAGCACAACACGAATCAGGTCAGGACGCATTGGCTGAATGTCGCGGGTCCAGACAGGTGCGGCAAGTTGTATCAGCGATCCAGCCGCTCGAACGCCGTGTCTCGTGGGTGATCCACATCAGCATCTCGGCGCTTGAATATCCAGAACAGGTACACAAAGGACGGCAGCAGAATCACGGTCCCCACGCCGAGCACGCCCAGTACCAGCTGTTGCGTGATGCGGGGCGCCGCGAGCTCGCTGATTGAGTGCGCCGGCGGTACCAGCCAGGGGAACTGCGACCACGCCCACCCCCAGAGCAGGAAGGAGCCTTGTGCCGCTGCGGCAATGACAGCCACGAGCCACCGGCGTCGCCAGAGCGCCCATATGCCTGCTAGTCCGGCGACCGCGGTTACCACGTGCATACCGAGCGCCGTTCGACCGGTGGTCAGTCCCGCGTACACCAGCGGCGCCGCACCCCGTGCAATAACGATCGTGACGCTGCCCGCGATAAAAACACAGATCGCCGCCTGCAGCGCGCGCGCGCGGAAGTCGTCCTTGAGCCGTGGTTCGTTGCACTCCCACGCCAGATACACGGCCGCGAGGTGTGCAAAGAGCGCGAGCGTCAGCACGCCCACGGCGATTGTGAATGCGCTCAGCCACGGCGTGAGGTACAGCTCGGCGAACGTTCGCGTGCCGTCGGGAGCAGCGAGCGGAACATTGCCGCTGGCCACGGCGCCCAGGCACACGCCCAGCAGCACCGGTGTAACCACGCTCGCGATAGCGAACACGCGTCCCCAGTTGCGCTGGACATGGTCGGCCTTGCTGTCGTAGCTGCGAAACGTGAAGGCAGAACCGCGCAGCACGATGCCCACGAGCATGAGCGTGATGGGCACATGCAGCGCGGTGGAGAAATGTGCGAACGCACGAGGGAAGCAGGTGAACAGCAGCACGACCACGAGAATGAGCCAGACGTGGTTGGCTTCCCAGATCGGGCCGATGGCGTCGGCCACGGCCGTACGCTGTTCGTCGCGACGGGGGCCGTTGGCGAGCAGGTCCCACACACCACCGCCAAAGTCGGCGCCGCCCAGCAGCACATACGCATTCAGCGCGATCACCATGACGCCGGCGACCGCGTGCGGCAAGGTGAACAACGGCTCGACGGGAGTCACCGCCGCCTCGGGATGGGGAGCTCTCCCGTGAGACCGGCGCGGTGTGTCGTGCCCACGCCGGTCTTGAGAATCTGGCGATACAGTAGCCACACGACCGCAATCGAGAGACCGATGTAGAGCAGCGTGAAGCCGATGAACGGCACCACCAGTCCGGGCACGGGCGAGACTGCGTCGGCGGTGCGCATGAAGCCCTGCACGATCCACGGCTGCCGGCCGACTTCGGTGACCGTCCAGCCGGCTTCAATCGCGATGAATCCGAGTGGTGCCGTGATCGCGATGGCGCGCAGATACCGCGTGTCGTTTGGCAATGATGGACCCAGTCCGCGCCGGCGACGCCAGATGCGCACCAGCGTCCATAGCGACACAAACCCCATGATGACGCCACACGCGATCATGATCTGGAACGCGACATGCACGATCGCCACTGGTGGCCGGTCTTCGGCGGGCACTGAATCGAGACCGGGATAGCTCGTGGCGGCGGAGCCCGACATCACGAGCGACACCGCGCCCGGGATTTCGATCGCGAATCGGTTGGTGCCGTTGGTGACATCGGGCCAGCCGCCGATCACGAACGGCATGGGTCCCGTGTGGTGATGCGCTTCCATGGCGGCGAACTTGACCGGCTGGTACTCGGCGACGTGACGTGCCGACAGGTCGCCCGAGAGCGGCTGCAGCAGCGCGGCCGGCACACCAACAAGCAGTCCGATCTGCAGTGCATGTCGATGAAAGACACGATGCGGCGTCTGGCGCAGCAGGGCGATGGCGTGAATGCCCGCCGTGGCGAATCCGGTGGCAGCATACGCGGCCAGCGTCATGTGCAGTACCTGCGTGAACGCCGCCGGATTGAGCATGGCCGCGATCGGATCCACGTTGCTGATCACGCCATCGATCACGGTGAAGCCGGTAGGGGCGTTCATCCACGCGTTGGCAGTGACCACGAAGGCGCCCGAGAGCGCGCCGCTGACCGCCACCACGACACCGGCCGCGAGATGTGCGCGTGGCGACACACGATCCCAGGCGTACAGATAGATGCCGAGAAAGATGGCTTCGGTGAAGAAGGCGAGCCCTTCGAGCGAGAAGGGCATGCCGATGATGCCGCCGGCGTGCTCCATGAACACGGGCCACAGCAGGCCCAGCTCGAACGAGAGCACGGTGCCCGAGACGGCGCCCACGGCGAAGAGAATGGCCGTGCCCTTGGCCCAGCGCTTGGCGAGCTCCTTGAGCAACGGGTCGCCGTGGCGCTGATAGCGGTACTCGGCGATAACCATCAGCGCCGGCATGCCGATGCCAACCACGGCGAACAGGATGTGAAAGCCGAGCGACATTGCCATCTGGCTGCGCGCGGCGAGCAGATCGGTCATGGAAACGGAAACGGGATTCGGATTGGCAGGGCGCCGACCATAGTGTAACGTGGGCCGGACCATACTCAATCCACAGGGCAGGTCCAACACGCGCCTGCTGGCTGAAGTGGCTAGATTTCAGGTCCAACCCTGGAAGCACCTGCCGGTGTCCAACCGGACGACCATTACCCACCGCATGCGATTCTCCGCACCTTTCGTTGCACACACCGCCCTTGTCGGCTGCTTGGTCGGCCTCGTCGGCTGCGCAACCGCGCGCGCGCCGCAGTCGTCCGCTCCGTCGCAGCCGGTATTCGTCATGGGCAAGGAAGGCGCGATTCTGCGCGCCCGCGCCGACAGCCTGCGCTATCCGTACACGCAGGCCGACATTGACTTCATGCGCGGCATGATCCATCACCACGCGCAGGCGATCGTGATCTCCAGGTGGACCGCGTCGCACAACGCAGATGCGGCCGTGGTTCGCCTGTCCGAGCGCATCATCAATGCGCAGCAGGACGAGATCACGATCATGCGCCACTGGCTCGAGGACCGGAATCAGGTGCCGCCCACGGTGGACTCGGCCGGCAGTGTGTCTGGTGGAACGGGCGACGCACACGCGGGGCATAACATGCCCGGACACGACATGTCGGCGATGGGTGGTGACAATGCGATGCCCGGCATGCTCACCGACGCGCAGCTCAAGGAACTCGACGCCGCGCGCGGCAAGGAATTCGACCGACTGTTTCTGACGTACATGATGCAACACCATCGCGGCGCCGTGGCGATGGTAAAGACCCTGTTCACGTCTCCGGGCGCCGGACAGGATGAGACCATCTTCAAGTTTGCCAACGATGTCGAGGTGGATCAGTCCACCGAGATTCGGCGCATGCTGACGATGATGCTCGAGTTCGGCTTCGCTCCGCCTCCGGCATGAGGCGTACGTTCTGTCTGGTCCGTTTCACGTTCGTTCACTCAGAGGACAACGCATGATCGCTTTTCTGCACCGCCCGACTGGTGCGCT
>JBBQNT010000152.1:0-9327 GCA_038330215.1 Gemmatimonadales bacterium | reverse complement strand
GAGGAACTTGTCGGCCACCTGCGCGACCACGGGGCGCCACGGGCCGTACTCGCGCGCGAAGCGCTCGTCGTAGACTGTCTGCAGGCGCTGCAGATGATCCGACACCAACCGAAACAGCGGCGACGCCTGCGGGCGTCGGGGAACACCGGCTCCACGGCAGCGAAGCGTTCACCGTATTGCCGTCGACCTCACGCTTCGCGCTCCGCGCCGCGAACGTGTTCGCCGACCAATCCGTTGGCGATGTTGCGTGCGCCTTTACGATATAGCGACTTTAGTCATTCAGGCGACGCACGCTGGTCCCGATGTCGCGTTCGCGACCCTCACTTCGGTCTGACGCGCTCACAACGCGAGCCGCTCAGCCTTTGTTGACCTAGAGGAGAAAAGTGCGCTAAACGGCCGAGCCCTGCTTGTGGCCGACGAACTCGAATCGAAACGCCCCAGTGTCGGGCGTATGGGGGATCCAAGCGGAGCGCGAGGAACTACCTACGAAAGAATGCCGAAACGCTGGCCCAACTCACTCGGGACGTTTAGCGTCTTAGGATGACCGACCGACGACCTCCGATGCGCGAGGACCTTCCCACACACCAACCGCCGCAGGAGGGTACAGCGAAGCGCGTTCGTCGATCACTCGCCGACGGACGGCAGCAGCTCCTGATCTACCTCCCGCCCGCGCTCATTCGAGAGCTAAAGGTGCTGGCGCTCGATGAAGAATCGAGTGTGAGCCAGTTGGCGGAGCAGGCGCTCACGTCATGGTTGGCGGGACGATAGGCGCGCGGGGATCGCTTATCCCCCGCAGGTGACAGCGGCGACCGCCAACGCGGATGGCCCTCGGGCCCGAAGCGGATGAGAAGCCGCCCGCTCCAACCTGCTCGCACGACATGAGGAGATGGCGCGTCTGCGCCTATGATGGCAGCACCACGTTTGCGGTAGTGTCACCCATGCCATCCATCGTACTGGATCATGCGGCGAGCGCGGGTCTTGGCGCGCCGCACAGCGAGAGACACCACGTCCAAGATCGTCTCCTCAGACGCAAGGGATCTCTCTCATCGGTCAGCCGGACGCGGACCGTCTTACCGGTGTCCCGAAAACCTGTGCGAATGACACGCGCGCCACTGCCTGCGCTGAGCACCAATGTCTCGCAATGGAAGTCTCCCCCGAAATCTGTCCCCGTGACGACCACCGCGTCGTCGCTGACGCGAGAGACGTTCATGCGCCGAGTGTAGTCGAACTCCATGATGCACATAACGAGTAGAATGTGACTGTGGAGCCTCGCCTTGAACGAGCCTTCGCCAGCAGCCTAGGGGCAAATGGCTGAGCCGACCACTCGGCGGTCGTTTCCGATTGTCCGGCGTGCGACCTACGTTCTGACCACCTTGGTGCCTCTGGCCGGTTCTTCTCATGATGTTGGGTTGCCGGATCTGGGTCCACTGAGACGTCGTGGCCGGGCGCGTCCTCGCAGCGACTTGGGGTCTACCGGAGTGGCGCCGCTAGTGGTACTTCTCGGCGAAACGGCTCCGCTTGCGGTCGCGAACGGAACCCCATGAGCCACCGCAAACGGGCGGCCGGGCGGCCAGTTAGGCTGGGAGGCCCCCACAGCCAACTTCTCATGTCTGTCCAGGACACCGTTCGCCCGAAGACGCACTTGCACGCGCCGGCAGAACACGATACTATCGCGGCCCTCTTGCACGAGTCGTGAATCGGCATCGAACCCTTCGCCTCCCCCCTTGAGCCCGGAGCTCCCGGTGCCAGCGCGGTCGACGCAGCCATCCGCACGCTAGATGATCACGTCGAGCGGCGCTGGACGACCCTCGGTGGTGAGTTTGCGATGACCTGGCAGGAACGAGTCTACTTCTGCGTCCGCTGGCTCGACACACAGGTCCACTGCAACGGGCTCAACGGATGGAGCTGCAACATGCAATGGGAGCGCGAAGAAGCCACCGTGCGCGGGCTCAAGCGCATCGGCGCAAATGAGACCTCGCGCCTTGTGGTGCGCGCAACACGGGTGAGGGATCGAGAGGAGGATGCGCTTCGGCATCACGATTCATGTTCCCGCGAGTACACACGAGTGGCGCGGTGGGCCGCGGCTCGATTCGCGGAACTCGATGCGGCGTACGGCGCAGGACAAGCTGAGACGACGCGTCTTCTGGCATGCTTCGCGTGCACATCTATCCTGCACGATCCGACAACGTTCCCCGGCCTGTCTTCCTCGTTGCAAGCGACGGCCTAGGCGAATCGTCTCGGATCGCCCGCGTGCGACACTCGCCCTGATGCCGATGATCCAAGATGTTCTTGGGCACAGCCGAAATGTCGCTCGCGACCAAGCGACCCTCCGTTCTGTGCGACGCGTGAAGTGGGAAGCGGCCGATGTGCCCGGTCTCCCTCCGCGCGAATCCAACACACACGTGCGCCCGGCGTCGCTGTCGGTCGCGGACGGGCGACGTGCACCGTCCCTTTCGACGTCGTTGTGCAGCCGCTCCGAAGTCGCGTCAGCACATGCTGCACGTTGGTGAGCTGCCGCGGACGGCCGCGCCACGTGGTTCTACTGCGCCGCATCGCCGCGCTGAAGCTCATTGGCGAGGAAGCGCCAGATACTCCGCGGTGGTGCCGGGCGGATGTCCTCGCCGAGGAGCGGTTTGTCATGGCGGACCACGGGCGGCACGCAGTAGGGGAGATCTGCGACTACGCACGCGTATCCACCCAAGCGTGGTGGCGGATGATGGCTGAGGACGCGGCCAGTTGGACGACAGGGCGAACGATTCCACATCGCACCATCTGCCAGGCGACGAAAGGGCCTGAGAGTGTGGTCGGCTAGGTGACGCGCGAGCACCAGAGCTGGCACGTGCCCTGATAGCCTGTCTTTGCCGATCTCGCTCCCGACACGGCGACGCGCAGCGAGTCTTAGACGGTGCGTGGGCGTTCACCCCGAAGCCGCGCATGCCACTCCGGGAGCGCATCGAGCACGGCTCGGCGATGGGCTGGGAGCGTGTCCGATTGCCACGCCCGCTCCAGACGCTGCAGGAAGACGTAGAGGTTGATTCCCCGGGGCTTGTCCTGCTTGCGTGGAAAAAGATGCCCGTGCGTCGCGGCGAACGTGCGGAGCGCGTCGATATTGACGGCGAACCGCTCGCTGCGGTTCTCCACGATGGTGCCGTCGGGCATGCGCGAGCGCGCCGCTGACCCAACGCCGCGTCGCACTTCGGGCACGCTCGGCGTCGGCACTCCGGCGGCTGTGGCCAAACGGTGCACGTCCGCCGCGTCGTTTGCCGCGCGGTCGATAAGGTTGTCGAAGGCGCGCGCAACCGCATCGCGCGCGGCATCTCGCCAAGCCTCGTTCGAGACGGCGGACGCGTAGGTCGCAAGGGGATAGCGGCCCCATTCCAAACGACCCTCGAAGCAGCGGAATGTCTGTCCGCGCCCTCCGCTGACGTCCATGGGGCGCCCGCGCGGCTGCTCCTCCACTGAAATCAGTCGCGTCACACACTCTTGCTGCACGCACACCAGACCGCGTTCTAGCAGCCGCATGGGCGGGCTCTTCGCAAAAGAGCCGGGCATCGTGCGAAGCAATACTCCGAGGTACAGTCGCCAGCCGGCCGGCAGACGATCCATCGACAGACCGGCGTCGGCCGCTGCGTCGGCGACTGCGGTAAGCGCGACTGGACGGGCCAGCAGCAAGGCGACGTCGGTCAACGCATGCGGAGTCTCGGGCGGCAACTTTTCACGACGTATGCGCCCCGCCGCACGCCCCCACTCGCGCGCGTCTTCGTCGCTTCCCTGAGCGGTGGCGGCAGTGGCTTCGGCCACGGCGCCCGCGAGACGCCGATCCCGGTCCGCTCGGAACCGAGCGCGAGCCTCGCCGGATGCGCGCTCCGTGGCGATAGTGAGCCGCGTCGCGCGATCCATCGCCAAGCTCGCGCGTTGGGGAAGAGTGAGCACCGCTCGCGAGAGTTTCACCTTGCCGTCTGGTTTGACGTAGCGTCCCAACTCATTCGAGAGGATCACGTCGTGCCCGTGTGGCCGCACACTCGGGTCCGGGGCCATCCCAGCGTCCTCGTCGCCCGAGAAGCGCGATCCTCGCCACTCGAGGATCAAGGCGCCCACGTGCTCGTTGGCGTGCCATGGCCATTGGGATGTCGTGAAGCCAACGCGACGGGCGAGCTGTTCGAACGTAAAGACACGCCAGTCGCGACCCTCGAGCCGAAGGCGGTCGCGGTCGCCAAGGCGGCGCCACCGTATCTGCGCGGCAATCGTCTCGCGGGTCTCGCGCAGACGGGTAGGAGCGTCCTCGGGCACGGAAAGATTGGCGTGCGACCGATTCCGATGATCGGCGGCGCGTTTCGCCGCACGCCGCTTGAGCCGGAAGCTCGCCAGCTCGTCCTGATCGGCAGCCTCGGCTTCAACGGCATCCCACAGAGCCGTGCCGTCGGCAACCCCGAAGCGCGTTCGCGCCAGCGCGGGTCGCTCGGTGATCGCTCGTGCCTCCCGCTCAATGATGGCGCGCACCGGATTTGTACTCCGCCGTTCGTAGCGCACGAATGAGAGCTCGTCGTGACGAGTGAGCGGCACACGACGGGTCCGACGCAATGCGGCGGCGAGGCGCGCGAGGGCGACGGGTGGCGTGGGCCAAGCCCCATGCGTCAGGACGCCGCGCAGGGCCAGCAGCACCAAAGCGCGGGAAATCACTGACTGGGCCGCGACTACGGCGCCGGCCGCCGCCGCTGCCATCCAGCATCCCTTCCTGTTCCGCGTCCCGAACAAGGTCCCGTGCGACCTGCCCGAGGGAGGTTTCATCGAACCACGCCTGCGCGAGCCACGTCCGGCGGCGGAATCGCGGAAGGGCGTACACTCTGTGGACATGACGGCCGTCTCCGCGTTAAATGTAAGGGGTTCTCGACGAACACCTTACGCCACCTGGAACGGCCGATATGCAATACCCTGGTGAGAAATTCGGGCTAGACGCCCCGAATTCCCGCACGCGCCTTGACGCCACCGGCTCCGGGCGTTACTGTGGCGGCGCCTCTTCCCGGAGTACTGAATGCGGCTCGCGCTCTCTTCGATGTCGGCTTCTCTGCCGCTGCTCTTCTGCGTGCTCTCGACGCCGCTCGAGGGGCAGGCCGCCTCCGCGTCAGCGCAGGCATCGTCCGCGCCGGCCGGCACCGCCTGGCACACCATGGCCGCGCGCGACTCCCTGCGCCTGTCGGCGACTATGTGAGCAGCGACGCCTGCTTGCCGTTCGTGCTTGCAGGAAAATCTGGAGCGAGCTGAGGTTTTCCATTTTTTCCCTCGTCGGTTGACGCACTCGATTCTTTTCGGCGGAACTGGCGATCAACCGAAACTCTATTGGAGGATTTCACTGTGAACCGTCTCCGCAGCACCAAAGGATCACCTGCCGTTCGTAAGCTTTCCTCTTGGCGCATTCTCGTCACCGGAGCTATTGTGAGCGCACATCTTGGCGCTTGCTCGGCCGACTCACCCGTGGGCCAAACGTCAACTGAGGTTAGGAGGTCTTTAACGAGCGGCGCACTTGAAGTTCGCCCAGAGGAACGGCACTTCTTCGCCCTTGAGCAGAGCTTTCCGGGTTTCGGAGGATTTGGCATCGATTCGACCGGGCGTCGACATGTGTGGATCGGTGAAATCTCACAGGCCAGCGCTGTAACGGAGCGCGTCGCTGCGTTGTATACTCTCGGAGCCCAATCAGGCCAACGAGAGGCTTCCCTCGCAGGCTCCGAAATCGGGATCGCGAAGTATACTTTCAGCACGCTAGCGCGTGCTCGAGACGTCGTTTCCAACGATCTGTTAAGTGTTGAGACTGGCATCGTTGAGGTGAGCATTGACGGCAGCACGAATCGTGTTGCCGTCGGCGTGCTTGCTTCGCACCTCGAGTCGGCGACGAGGCTGGTCGCGGAACGATTGGGGGCCAACTCGTTGCCAGAGGCCTCGGTCGAACTGTTCACCGTTTCGCTCTCGCAAGCGGACGTTGGAAAGGCTCCTGTGGAGTTGCTGCAGAGCTCGCTCAACACGTCTCTGACCGCTCCACACGTTCCGGCGGTCGGCGGAGTTCGTCAGCTAAACTCCGGTGCGGGCGCATGCACAATCGGCCTGATTGTGCACCGGTCTGGAAGCTCCGGTTCAGTGTCCAACTCACACTGCACGCCTACGACCTTTGGATTGGACGCGGGCTATCAGATATTCAACGGCGACGTCGATCATCTTCTCGGAAAGGAGCTTGTGGATCCGGTTGCGCTCTCATTTTCTGTTTGCTCTGCAACGCCGTGCCGCTACAGTGATGCGGTGTACTATGCCGCCGAGGACACTGTCGCGCTTCGCCGAGGGGCAATCGCCCGACCGACCGGATATTCCGCGGTTTGGGGAACCGCTGGGCCGCTCGCAGTGGATCAGACGCTGCGGTTCTTTTCGGTTACGTCGACTGCGCAGCCGGGGCAAGTCAGCCCGGGTCATTACCTCATGAAGGTTGGGCAGACGACCGGCTGGACAGAGGGGATCGTGCTGAACACCTGTCTTGACATCCTCGTGAGTGACGGCTACAAGCGCAAATGTGCGATTCGCTCCAAGTATTTCTCTAGCAGTGGCGACAGCGGCGCTCCCGTGTTCCTATCCACCGCTGGAAGTGGTGTGATGCTAGCTGGGCTGCACTTCGGGAGCAACGCCGGGGACCAGACCACCTTTTCGAGTCACTGGCATCGAGTCTTAGAGGAAATTGGCGGTCAGATTACGGCTGTCACGGATATCACCGTTGGCGCGCCGGCGGTGTCCGGAACAGTCGACGGTGGGCTTCCCAATCTGTCGTGGCCGGCCGTAGCGACCTCAAACACCATTTTGCCCACTACATATCACGTGTATCGCTGGACCTATAACAGCATCAACGGGTGGACGGAGTGGCAAGAACACGTCGGAACGACGCAACTGCTTGGGTTTGTCGACAACAGTCGTTTCTCGGATCATTACTACGGCCAGACGGCTCCGCCTTCTGGAGTCGACTACGTCCGCTATCAGGTTGTGGCAGAGAATCACGGTGTCGTCAATGGAGCGGCAAACGTCTATTTTCGAACGTATGGGACTCTCTAGATGAATAACGTGGTGAAGCTCTCGTTCCGTTGGTGTGGAGTCGTGCGGCAAGTTGCGCACTTCGCATGTCGCGTGTCGGCTCTCATCCTCTGCCCAGTGGTGCTGGCGGCGCAGGGCACCACCTTATGGATTGGCAAGAGTGAGTCACGTGGTGTGTCGAAGCCCTTCACGATCTGTGCGCCGCAGTGTAGCTCAGCAGTGGCGCAAGCGCCGGCTCGTCAGTCTTTCGAGATTGGCGTCGAACGCCGGATTCGCGAGTCGAAATACGCATCGCTCAGTCTCGGCGCGTCGCTCGCGCGCCGAGGTTGGCTGCTCGACGTAACCGGGCCTGATGAACTCTTCCTCGGCATTCCTATGCTAGCCATTGTTGAACCGCTTGGGAGAGGTTCGCCATTCGGCGTGGCCGTTGCAGGAGGAGTATCAGGCGATGTTAGTCTTGAACGTATGAGCAATAGCCGGTCAAGTCTGATTGCTTCGTCGTGGCTGTCGTGGTATTTCTCCGCAGACCGGGCGCTTGTGCTTGGCGGCCGTTGGTCTCGCGCGATGCGACCGCACGATCTTCTGTACCTCAGGTCACGGAGCATTTTCGTCGGTGTCGATACGAGGTGATTGGAGTTGACCCGTTTTCGCCGACACACGGTTTACGCTGCTCGCGCCATTCGACGGAGCGCTGTTCGTATTGCTGTGGGCTCTGGTACTGTGATGTGGAATGCTGGCGTTCTGTATTGTACCAGTGTTCGATGAACTCAACGAGCGCAATGTTCGCCTCCCGATGGGAAGCGAAAACGTTGCCCGCGAGCAGCTCGTGCTCGAGCGTCGCGAAGAAACTCTCGGCGACGGCATTGTCCCAGCAGTCGCCTTTGCGGCTCATGCTTTGCACCATCTGATGCCCCGTGAGTGCGTCGCGATAGTCGCCGCTGGCATATCGCTTGGACTCAACTGGTCATCGCACCACCCTCGGTAGAATGTGATTGTAGTAACTGGTTGAGTGCTTCGGCGGGTGTGCGCCGCTGACGTGACCCCAAACGTTGATCCACTCGTTCTGTCAGTCGATGGTGTGGAATAGTAGTGTGTTCTTCTGCTGCTGTCGCTGTGCAAACTCGCTGGGTGTGCATCCCGCAAGGCCGCTATGCGGCCGCGTGTCGATGTAGACCAGCCGAAACGCCTCGATGGTCTGTTGCGCATCGGGCAAGCTGACGAACCAGCTCTCGGGCAGACACTCGTCACGCAGTCGGCCGTTGAAGCTTTCGATGAAGCAGTTCTGCACCGGCTTGCCCGGCTCGATGAACTGCAGCGTGACGCCGTGCTGATGTGCCCACTGATCCACGGCTTCACTTCGGAACTCAGGGCCGTTGTCGCACACGATGACCTCGGGATATCCGCGCACCTGCGCCACCTGATCCAACTCGCGGGCCACGCGTGCTCCAGGCAACGAGCGGTCGACCGCGATGACGGGACACTCGCGACTGTAGTCGTCCACCACCGAGAGCGCGCGGAACTTCCGACCGTCCGCCAAGGCATCGCTGACGAAGTCCATGCTCCACCGTCTGTTCATGGTGATCGGCATGCTCCGCGGCACGCGCTCGATTGTCACGCGTTTGCGCGGGCGACGACGCACCGACAGCCCCGCGTCGCGATACACGCGCTGCACGCGCTTCCGATTGACCCGCAGTCCCTCACGCCGAGGCAGTCGGTACAAGCGACGATAGCCCCAACGCGGCCGCAGCAGCGCCAACGTGTGCAGCCGCTCGCGCAACGCCGTATCGCTCGCGCGTCAGTGCCCGTAGCGCTGCGTGGAGCGCGCGAAGCCCGTAAAGCGGCACGCGCGTCGCTCGGAAATGCCGGCGGCGTCCATGGCCTGGGTGACGGCCGTCCGCCGCTGCTCGGGTAATCCCCCCAACTTTAAGGGGCGCCACCAGTGAAGCTATGCAGCAAGCGCAAGTTTCATTGAGGGTGTGATCCCTCCCAGTGCCATGTTCGGTCGTTCGTTGTTGTACGTCCAGAGCCACGCGGTACCCGCTGCCTGCACCTCCGCAATCGTATCGAAGAGCGACTGCGACAGCCAGTCGTACCGCACCGTCCGATTGTAGCGCTCGACATACGCGTTGGGGTAAACCGCGCACTGCACCTCGTGATGCGCATCTCCCACAAGTTTTCAGCATTACGCATCCGTTTCATCCGCTCCGCGATCAGACGTTTGCGCTCCTGACCTATCGGTTCAACTGGGGCGAAGACCGGGTCATG